>SHUI01000118.1 GCA_009697455.1 Bryobacterales bacterium | reverse complement strand
ATCCGGAACTGCAACTTCATCCGCTCCTTGTACACCATGGTGTTCTTGATGAAGCCCATATCCCAGTTGTTCATCGCCGGGGATCGCAGTCCGTCCCAGAAATACGGTATGCGCCGGGCTGTAAACGCGGGCAGCACCGCCATGGATGCGCCGTTAAACCAGCGCGTGATGGTGGGACCGTCGACCTTTGGACTAACGCCGGTGGCGAGCGCCGCCGGCAGCGACACCGCCGCGCCTGTTTGGTAAATGTACATGGCGCTCCATTGCCATCCTCCGACAATCTTGTTTACGGCCGCGACACTCACCTGCAACGAGTGGTAATGACTCTTCCCGCCGGGCGAGCGGTTGAGGTTGATGTTGCCGAATTCCGGGTAGGGGTTCAGCAATTGCGCGACCGTGACCGTGGCGCCGGCGAGGCTGCTCGGGCCTGGTATAAGGCCAAGGAACGGATTGGCAACGCGGGCGTTCAGCCTCGTGCCCAAGCCGTAATAACGCTGGTCGAACGTTCCACCCGTGCCATTCCAGCCTGCGTTGACGACCTTACCGGCATCGCTCGCGCTCGTGCTTGCGATCAGGTTGGGAGCGCGCTGGCCGACGTAATTTACTTCGACCTGGAGGTTGCGCAGGACCTCGGGCTGGAAGCCGAAGCTCCACCGGTCGTTGCGAATATTCTTGCGATCGTAGTCGTAAGGCGAAAGAGTTTGTCCGGGAAGGCATGAGTCCTCCGTCGAGTGTCGTGACCATGTCCGTCTGCGCGGAGAAGCCCGTCGCGTTGACGAACGGCTGCCACCATCCGGAATAGAAGATCCCGAATCCGGTACGGAGCACGGTACGCGGCAGAACACGATAGGCAATACCGATGCGCGGCTGCCAGTTGGTCTTATCGGCCACCACGTTCCGGCGATTATCCTTGGTCGCGAAGAACAACCCGCCTTTCGCGGTGAAGTTGGACGGGGACAATTCCGGGATCGGATTTCGCGCGTACGCCGCCTTGGCGTCGGCCTCAATCGGGTTCGATACGGTGAGATTGAACCCCAGGTTGTTCTGGTCACCTCCCGGCGCCGGATTGCTTCGAGTTCCGGGCCAGCGTTGCGCCAAGTCTCAACCCGCCGCCGCGTTGCCTACTGCTCGGTCATGCCTTCATTCCCCCGACGCTTGGCTGGGCGCGGAATTTGAGTCTTGAGGCAGCTCATCGCACGGAACCCAGATTGATCGTCATCCCGAACTGAAGCTGATGTTCCATTACGCCCTCAACTCTGGAGTGGCGCACGGCAAAGTCCAGTCCGGAGCGGCCCCTCGACTGGAAATTAGCGCCTTCGACAACCGTATCGACATGGGCTTGCCCTGAAGGCATCTCGCGAGCGGCACTTACGAACAGCGCCCATCGGTTCCAGTTTCCTAGCCTTGATAGTACGGGCATGAAACCGGAAACCGGTCCCGTCATAGGACCACGAAGCGGTAGGTGGTCGCGAAGAACCGGTGTCAACCGGAGCCGAGAATGAGCGTACTACGCAGCGTGGCCGAAGTGCTGGCCAATCACGTCCCCTGGGAGTCAAAGGAATCGACTGGGAGCAGGCCGAGGCAGCGTTCCTTCGCTTTCATCGGCGCCGTCAGTTCGCGTCCAGTGCATTGACGGATCCAATCAGCAAGAGGTTCTTGGCGGCGGTGAACAATGACGAACAGGGGCTGAACGCGTCGACGAACTTCGAGTACGCGACGGACGCGGGGGGGACGAAATTGCCGTATCCGTATGGCGGGTATCAGCACTGGCAGTACGGGACGTTCCCGTACACGGGGAGTCTGGTGCCGCGGGAGGTGCTGAACGGGTATGTGCCGAAGGCCGTGGGAGCGGGCGACGCCACCTGCGCGACGCTGCGGGCGAGCGGAGATTCGGCGGCTTTCGCGCATTCCACAGGCACGGTGATCGGCGCAACGAGCGCGCGCAAAGAATGGACATTCCGCGCTGACGTTTCGGGACCCGGGCAGGTGTTGATGTTAACGATGGCGACGGTAGAGCCGGCCCCCGGCCGGGCCGTTCGAGATTCCCTAAAGTTTTCCGTGAACCAGCCGATAGATCCAGCGTGAAGGCAAACTGGAGGTCCCGACGATGGCTCTGAGAATTGACGATCGAAGCTTGGCGGCGGGGCTGACGCAGTCCCGGCAGTTGCAGCAGTCGCTGGCAGTGAAGCGCTACGGGGAATCGGGCCCGTCAGCCCCTGGCGCGGTGACGGGAGACCGGGTCGACCTGTCTTCTCTGGCGGACCGGATCTCCGCCCATTTCGAAATCGACGAGGCGGCGAGTGCCGCAAGAGTCGACCGGCTTTCGGCTCTGGTCAGATCGGGCGAATACAGCGTGGATTCCCTGGCGATCGCCAAGGGCCTTGTTGGGGAAACGCTGTTGGCCCAGTGAACCCCGGCGAATGAGCGCGTTTGAAGAGATCCGCCGGAAGTTGGTGAGGGCGGCCGAACTGGCGGCTGATCCCGCCGCGGGCGCGAAAGAATGTAGTTTCGTGCTGGAAGAGGCCGTCTTCCAGGCGGAAACACTGAGGGTGGGGTCCTGGAATCGAGATGAACTCGGGGAAACTCTGAAACAAGCAAAGCGGGCGCATGCCATCATCGAGCAGGCGCTTGGCTTTTATCGCAACCGCGTGGGACGGATTTACACCCGCGATGGCGAGATGGAAATGATGCAGGCGGCGGTTTCGAGCGGCCGTCTGGCCGTGGAAGGATGACGAAATAGCATGCCTGGCTTCACGGTGGCGATTCACGCGGCGGCCGAAGGGCTACGGGTCTTTGAGCGTTCGCTCGCGACCATTCAGAACAATGTGACCAACTCGTCCACGCCGGGCTATGTGAGACAGCGGCAGGCCCTGGTCAGCGGCGCTTTCGAACCTGAAAAGGGCCTGTATGGCGGAATCTCAGCGGGGCCTCGTGAGACGTCTCGCGACGATTTCGCGGAACGGGTCGTGCGGGACCGGACTTCAGCGTTCGGGTATCAGGATCAGCTAGCGGCGGGTCTTGCCCAGATCGAACCGGTCTTTGACGCTACGGGAGACGCCGGCATTCCAGGGGCGCTTAACAAGCTGTTCCAGAGTTTCTCCGCCTTGACGGTAACTCCAAACGATCCCGTGGCGCGGAACGCCGTGATCGAAAGGGCCGACGGCGTCGCATCCGCCTTTCGCAGCACCGCGTCCACCATAATTACCGCACGGTCCGAAGCGAGCAAGCAAGTGGCCACGGCGGCCGGCAACGTAAACCGCATTGCCGGACTAATAGCCGGCTTCAACGCGCAATCACTCAATAGCGGCGATCTGGGCGCAAACCCGTCCCTTGAGGCGTCGGTGTACAACGCCATTGAGCAGCTCTCGGAGCAACTGGACGTCCAGGCCATCAGGCAGGGCGACGGAACGTTTACGGTGCTCACGGCCGGTGGAACGCCTCTCGTAATCGCGGACCAGCAGACCGATCTCATTGTCGATGCTTCGGGCGCAACGGTGCAGATTCTGGACTCCGCGGCCAACAACCTCACGAGCCAGTTCACTGGAGGCCGTCTCGGCAGCCTGCTGACAGTTACTAACGTCGTGCTTCCCGGCCTCAAGGCCAGCGTGGACCTGCTGGCGGAAACGCTCGCGGACCGCGTCAACGGACTCCTGGCGAACGGCGTGGACTCGAACGGACAGAGCGGAGCGGCACTGTTTCAATACAACGCGATTTCCGGCGCGGGCGCGTCTCTCGCCAGGACGAGCGTCACGGCGGCGCAAATCGCGGCCGCCGATCCGGGCTCCCCGGGCGGGAATGGAAACGCCTTGAATTTGGCCGGCTTGTCCAGTTCGATTGAATTGGGCGGGCTCAGTTTTGCCGGCAGCTACGGCAGTATCGCGGCCGGTGTTGGGCGGCAGATCGCGGCGGCGAAAGAGAACCAGGGCGTCCAGACTCAGTTGTTGACTCAGGCAAAGCTTCTCCGCCAGGACAGATCAGGTGTGTCTCTTGACGAGGAAGCGACGAAGTTGCTCGAGTACCAGCGGGCTTACCAAGCCTCGGCCCGGATGATCGCGGTGCTGAACGATCTGACGCAAACGCTGATAGACACGTTAAGGTAGGAACCGGTGATTAACCTAGACCCATTGTCGGAGCAGTTCCTGAACGGAATGGCCCGCCTGAACGTGCGGCTCGACCGCGCGCAAAGGCAACTGTCCTCGGGCCGGCGAATCTCCGTGGTATCGGACGAAC
This sequence comes from Bryobacterales bacterium, assembly GCA_009697455.1. GTDB lineage: Bacteria > Acidobacteriota > Terriglobia > Bryobacterales > Bryobacteraceae > SYKU01. The sequence continues at coordinate 9,417 of SHUI01000118.1, read as the reverse complement.
CGGATCGAGTGGCGAGGCTCGTGGAGACGAGAAACGATTTGGGGAGGATCGAGCAGATTCAGCGGAATCTGGGGATCGTAAAGGGCGACGTGGATACGGCCGAAGCCGTGCTTCAATCCGGCGTGTCGTTGCTTGAGCGGGCTCGTACTCTGGCCGTGCAGGGCGCCAACGGAACACAAACGGCAGCGACACGGCGCGCCATCAGCGCGGAAGTGGGGGATATTCTCGAACACCTGGTTGGAATCGCGAACACCACGTTCCAGGGCCGCTACCTCTTTGGCGGGGATAGGGACACGGTGCCACCGTACATCGTGGACCCTTCCCAAACCAACGGCGTGGGCGAATATGCGGGAACGGACGCTACCCGATCCATCGAGCATCCCACCGGAATCCGCATCGTCATTTCCCATACGGCCCAAGAGATCTTTGAAGACCCCGCCGGTCAGAATGTTTTCGCGGCCGTGAAGGAACTGCAAAGGGCGCTTGCAGCGAACGACGACGGAGCAATTGAGGCGGCGATCGGTTTGGTCACAACCGCGCACGGCCAGCTTGGCCAGGCGCTGGGGACGTTCGGGCTGCTCCAGAACCAGATTTCCGAGGCTACCGATTTCGCGGGGAAACAGCAGACGCTTGACAAGATCGCACAGAGCAATCTGGAGGACGCGGACTTGGCGGCGGCGACGGTGGAACTGAATCAGGCGCGATTCGAGCAACAATCGGCCTACGCCGCGCGGGCTCGCGCGCCAAGGACTTCACTCTTCGATTTTCTGGGGTAGGGAACGACGGGAGCACACCCGGTCCGGGGTGTCCCGGACCGGGTACTCGGATTCAACTGCAAGCGCACCTGAAGTTAAGCGACGGGTTGAGCCTTATACTGACTCATGATCGCTTCCATCTGATCCTTCAATCGGAGTTTCAACTTCTTCAGCCGCACCTCCTCCACTTGTTGCTGGTCTGAGAGGTGTGCCCTCGACATCAATTCCTCCAACTGGCGGGACAACTGCGAATGTTCGCCAGCCAATTGTCGAAACTCTTCGTTAGTCTGCATCAAATGCGCTTTGGTTTCTTCCTGCCCGATCCTATCCATACAGGCAAAGCCTCCTAGGAGTGAGGGTTGCCGCGCCGAGCCGGAAAACAACAGAACTCGGTGGGTAATCTTCACTTCGTTCTCATAAAATGAAGTGGCCCGCTTTCGGGTCTAATTGACATTACCATGAAGAAAACTTCATGACAATACCGTTTTCGGGAGGACACGAATAGTAATTCGCCCTAGTACCAACTTCTCGAAACCCGAGACGATGGTAGAACGCCCTTGCGGAGAGGTTTGACTCCCGAACTTCCAGAAAGCAATCGCCGTGAGCCGCTAGTGCGTTCTGAACCAATCGTGTAGCCAAGCCGCGGCGGCGCGCGGAGGGAATGACGGCGAGGTTCAGGATTTCCCTCTCCCCAGGAGTGGTCTCGCGCCAGACGATAAAGCCGGCAATCCGGCCATCGAGGACGGCTACGTCGCAGGCGGAGGAATCGTCATCCCGCGGGGCCCAGGCGGCGGCTTCGGGACAACAGGCTTGAATTTCGGCAAGTGAGGCGGCGTCGGCACCGGTCGCGGGTCGGATCACGGTTGAATGGAAAGCATTGGATTCAAAGTGGCGGAACGGGTATCCCTCTCACTCCAACCATTCGCACCGGCGGCGGCTGGTAGTGGGGCGGTCGCCCATGGAGCGCGCGTGCCGCACAGTCCCAATCCCGCAGGCGGCGGTCACCGCCCGTGCAAGGACGCCCGGTCCTCATGACTTCACTGAAGTTTTCCGGCTGAGTCAGAGGCATACCATCTTGCGACCTCAAAAGCGCGCGAGCGGCTTCGTCTCGGTGCCGACGCGAAACGAGCGCGTCACAAACTCGTTCGCCGGTAAACCGAGGATCACCGGCTTCAGGACCACGATTACCTCACTCTCTCCTCGGTTCCGCTCATTTTTCCGCATGAGAGGACCGATGCCGGGCAGAGTCGAGAGGCCGGCGATCCCGCTGAAGCTTCGCGCCTCGGTGGCGTTCATCATTCCCGCTACCACGCCCCACTCCCCGCTACGCAGGCGGGCGCGCGAGGTAACCTTGCGGCTTGAGATAATGGGTATCCCATTGAAACTCTCGCTTCCCAGAACTTTGAATTCGGCTTCGATTTCAAGCGTCACTTCCTCGCCATCGTGGATTTTCGGCGTGACTTTGAAGGCCACACCGAGGTCTTCGAAATTGAAGGAAGGCGGCGGCTGGAAAACCTGCCCGGGGGTATCGATAATCCCGAAGTAACCACTGGTAAGGATTGGATAGCGGTCCCCGATATGGAAAGTCGCCGGCTGTCCGTCTAGAGAACGCAGTTCCACGCGTAACAGGTTCGAGGATTTTGACTTGTTCAGCTCCGCGACGACGGCCGCGTCGGCGATCCCGATCCCGAAAGCCGCCTGTCCGCCGCCAAAGCGAATCAACCGCCCGAGTCCCTCGGCGGACGAGGGAAGATTGTTCAGGATCGTCGACAGGCTGACCGCGGGAAAGCGTGTGGGCATGCGGAGACCGTAGGTCAGAAGCTCGCTCCGGCCAACTTCCATGAACTGCAGCTCGATGGAGACGGCCGGGCGGCGCGACATCAGGTCCTGGAGAATCTCGACCGCGGGCATTGCTTTCGCCGCCGTGTCGCGGATGAGGATCATGCGCCTCGCGGCGTCCACGTGGAACTTGGCGAACTGCATGACCTGACGCACGGCCTGCCCCATTTCCGTGGCTTCCTGAATTGTCACCGCTTCCGGAATAGGAATGATCAGGCTCACGACCGGCTCAATCTCCTGCCGCTTCTGCTGTGTGTCTTTCGCTGCCAGGAACAAGCGGTCCGACAGCGGAATGAGGAAGGTCCCAGTGGCGAGCCCGAGCGCCCGGAGGGCTTCGCGGTAACCGGCCTGTCCCATCTGAAAGCGTATCGATGGACCTGGCTGGAACTCGCCGTCGAAGACGACATCGAGCCCGAAGGCATGGGCGACTTGCTCGTAGAGCACTTTCGCGTCTCCCTTGAGGTCCAGATCCTTACGGCCAGCTGACGCCTTAAGCTCGGCGGGCGGCAGAGGCTTGCGGGCGTCGCCAATCTCAAGGGCGGTAAAAGGATCGGACGGTTCGACCGCGAGCTCCGCTTCAACCGGCACGGGAGCAGAGGGAGGGGGAACCGGCTTGGCCTGAAGCGCGGCGCGCGTGCGCACGGCCTGGCTCCGGAGCCAGTAGAGCTTGCGATCAGGGTCGAGAACCGCAGCCTGTGAATAGAGCAGGTAGGCGCGAGCCATTTCTCCGGCACGCTCGGCTTTCCGCCCCTCCTGATATACGGAAACAGCCGTCTGAGCCGCGAGCGGCGCGACGCTCGTCCATGCGAGTGCAAGGAGACAGGCGGTTTGGGCGCGGGCGATTCGACGGACCAACACATTATCATGACGCTCCGGCCGGTGCGTTCGTTTAGCCCGTTTAGCCCTTCGTGGTTGTCGTGGTTGCGGTTTGGAAGCGTCTCCGCGCCTGGCGGTGCTATAATCCGGCAAGTGAGACTCGGCCGATGCTCGCTTATTCTTGCCTGTGTCTTGCCCGCGGCGAGCGCGCAGAGGTACAGCGGCAACTCGTCAGCACCTGCATCGCCCGAGCATCGCATCCTGCTTAACAAGTACTGTGCCGGGTGCCATAACCAGAAACTCAAAACCGCCGGCGTATCGCTCGATGGCATGGACCCCGCCAAGACCGGGGGCCACGCCGGTCTCTGGGAAAACGTGTTACGGAAGGTGCGCTCGGGCCAGATGCCTCCGCCCGGACTGCCCCGTCCCGACCCACCCGCCGCAGCCGCGTTCTCAAAATTTCTGGAAACCGCTCTGGATAGAGAAGGCGCGGCAAATCCGAATCCGGGGAGGACCGGCGCGCACCGCCTCAACCGCGCCGAATACAGCAACGCCATCCGCGACCTTCTCGCTCTCGATACGCAACCCGGTTCTCTGCTCCCCGCCGACGATTCCGGCTACGGTTTCGATAACATCGCCGACCTGCTCTCCATCTCGCCCGCGCTCCTCGAACGGTACATGTCGACGGCGCGCATGGTCAGCCGCCTCGCCATCGGCGACATGAAGATGACGCCCGTCGAGCTTCAATTCGGGTCCGCGCGCGGCCCGCGAAGCGATCCGGTAGACGGCGCTCTGCCCTTCGGTTCCCGCGGCGGGCTTTCCTTCCGGCACTACTTTCCGCTCGACGCCGAGTACGTCCTGCGCGTCAATCTCGACAACAACGCCGAAACGCCGTCGCCGCATGAATTCCGATTCCAAGCCAAAGCCGGGCTACTTACCGTGGGTGCGGGATTCCTGAGAGAATCCGCGAAGAGCGAGGCGGAAGCTCCGGCGGCCGGCCGCCGCTCCGCGTCCGGCGCCCCTGCCCCGCTCGGCCCTCCCGCTGAGCTCGACCTTCGTCTCGATGGCGTGAGTCTCAAGCGATTTCAGGCGCCTCAAAGAGGTGTTCCGCCTGAAGTCCGCGGCGTCATTCTCGCCGGACCGTACAACCCCAGCGGTCGCGGAGAAACGCCGAGCCGCGCCCGTATCTTCGTCTGCCGCCCCGCCAATCCTCAGGCCGAAGATCCCTGCGCGCGGAGGATTCTTTCGACGCTCGCGCGCCGGGCGTTTCGACGCCCCGTAACGGCCCAGGACATCGACCCGCTCTTCGCTTTCTACCGCACCGGCCGCACCTCGGGCGATTTCGACGCCGGGATCGAGAACGGCCTGCGCGCCATGCTGATGTCGCCGGATTTTCTCTTTCGCGTGGAAACGGACCCGCCCAAAGCCGGCCCAGGTACGGTTTACCGTATTAGCGATTACGAACTCGCCTCCCGCCTGTCGTTCTTCCTTTGGAGCAGCATTCCGGACGATGAACTACTCGCCCTGGCGGACCGGGGCAAACTGAAAGATCCGGCCGTCCTCGAAGCCCAGGTACGGCGCCTGCTCGCCGACCCGCGGGCGTCCGCGCTGATTTCGAATTTCGGAAGTCAATGGCTTTACCTTCGCAACCTCGCTACCGCAAAGCCCGATCCCGATGCTTTCCCCGGCTTCGACGAAGGCCTGCGCCAGGCTTTCCGTCAGGAGACGGAGATGTTCGTCGCCAGCATCTTCCGCGAAAACCGCAGCCTGCTCGATCTCCTCGACGCGAATTACACGTTTCTCAACCAGCGCCTGGCCGAACACTACGGCGTGCCCAAGGTCTACGGGACTCACTTCCGGCGGGTCGAAATGACAAACTCGAACCGCTCCGGGCTGCTGGGGCAGGGCAGCGTTCTGACGGTGACTTCGAATCCCAATCGCACGTCGGTTGTGTTGCGCGGAAAATGGATACTGGAGAACCTGCTCGGCGCGCCACCGCCGCCTCCGCCCCCGGATGTTCCCGAACTCAAGCCCCACGCAAAGGACGGAACTCAACTGACGTTGCGGCAGCAGATGGAGGAACACAGGACGAACGCAGTGTGCGCCTCCTGCCACGCCCGAATGGACCCAATCGGCTTCTCGCTCGAAAATTTCGATGGAGTCGGGAAATGGCGGGCGAAGGACGGCGGCGCGCCGATCGACGCGACGGGCGTGCTCCCGGACGGCACGAAGTTTGACGGCCCGTCCGGCTTGAAAAACCTGCTGCTCAACAATTATCGCGAGGACTTCGTCGCCACGGCCACGGAAAAGCTGATGACTTACGCCCTTGGGCGGGGCCTCGAACCTTACGACAAGCCCGCGCTGCGCTCGATCACAAAGCAGGCTGCCGCAGGCAATTACCGCGTCGAATCGTGGATAATGGCAGTTGTGCGAAGTATGCCCTTTCAGATGAGGAGGTCTTTCGAACCATGAGCGCAATAAGCATGATCGTCACCAGGAAATCTCTGCCGCGCCGCGCGTTTTTGCGAGGTCTCGGGACAACCCTGGCGCTGCCGCTACTAGACTCCATGGTCCCCGCGTTCGCCGCCACGGGCGCCGCGAAATCGCCGACGCGGCTGGGTTTCGTCTATCATCCCGTCGGCATGATCATGGACAAGTGGACTCCCGCCGCCGAAGGCGCTGCCTTCGAGTTCACGCCCATCATGAGGGCGCTTGAGCCTTTCCGGCAGAACCTCGTCGTGTTGAGCGGACTCGCTCAGGTTAACGGGCGGGCTTTGGGCGATGGGCCCGGCGATCATGCGCGCGAGGGAGCGACGTGGCTCACCGGCGTTCATCCAAAGCGATCGGAAAGCAACATCGGCGCGGGTATTTCAGTGGATCAGATCGCGGCGAAGGAATTTGGAAAGCAGACGCAACTCGCTTCACTCGAAATCGGCCTCGAATCGCCGGGACTCGCGGGCGCTTGCGACCAAAATTACAGTTGCGCCTACACGAATACGGTTTCGTGGCGTACGCCGACCATTCCGCTCCCCATGGAAACGAATCCGCGAGCGGTGTTTGAACGACTGTTCGGCGATGGCGAGAGCACGAACCCGGACGCGCGCCGCGAAATGCTCAAGCAGCAGCGCAGTATTCTCGACTACGTCGCGGGAAGCATCGACCGCCTTGAGACGAAACTTGGCGCACGCGACCGCGGCAAGCTCACCGAGTACCTGGAAGCGATCAGGGACATCGAACGCCGCATCCAGAAAGCGGAAATGCAGAGCGCCGAATTGAGACTGCCTGCGATGGAGCGCCCCGCCGCCGCTCCCGAGGTATTCGAGGAGCATGCGCGGCTCATGATGGATCTTCAGGTGATCGCATACCAAACCGATATGACGCGCGTAATCACGTTCATGCTTGGCCGGGCGGGCAGTAACCGCAGCTATCGGGCGATCGGCATCTCGGATGGGCACCATACGCTTTCCCATCACATGAACGATCCCGAGAAGATTGAAAAGGTCTCGAAGATCGACGCTCATTTGGTCGATACCTTCGCCTACTATCTGAACAAGCTGAAATCCACGCCCGATGGCGACGGCAGCCTGCTCGATCACACGATGATCGTCTACGGGAGCGCGCTTGGCGACGCCAATATTCATACGCATCACGATCTGCCGACGGCTGTGATCGCAGGGTCCAGTCTGATTAAGGGCGGCCGCCACCTTCGTTATCCGAAAGAAACGCCGCTCAACAACCTGTTCCTGAATCTGCTCGACAAGGCCGGCGCGCCGAGCGAGAACTTCGGCGACAGCACGGGCAAGCTACCGTATCTTTCAGGCGTGTAAGTCCTCTTGATGAAGCAAGCGTTGCAATTGGCAACTGGCGGGGCGGGCGATCGCTTTTTGCCGCCCGCCTTCTTCCGCGCGGTTGGTGCAATTTTCGTAGCCCTTTCGTTGCTTTCCGCGAACGATCTCCGCCTCCTCGACGCCGCGAAGCGCGGCGACGCGAGAGCGGCCGCAGCCTTGATCGGCGAGCACGCGGCGATCGACACCGCCCAGCCCGATGGCGCGACCGCGCTCGCCTGGGCCGTTCACCTGGGTGATCGCAAGACCGCGGAATTGCTGCTCACGGCGGGGGCGAAAGTGAACACCGCGGATGAGTACGGCGAGACGCCACTCACACTCGCTTGCGCGAATGGCGACGCCGTTCTTGTGGAGAAACTTCTCAAAGCCGGCGCGGACGCGAAGGCGGCGCGGTGGGACGGCGAAACGGCGTTGATGATTGCCGCCGGAGCGGGGAGCCTCGAAGCCACAAAGCTCCTGCTTGCGCGCGGCGCGGACGCGGATGCCGCCGAGTCGCGAAAGGGGCAGACGGCCCTGATGTGGGCCACGGCTGAAGGGCATTCGGACGTGGTGAAGGCTCTGATCGCCCACGGCGCAAACGTCAATGCCGCTTCAAAAAGCGGATTCACGCCTCTGATGTTTGCCGCGATGAAGAACGATGTGGAATCGGTTAAGGCTCTGCTTGCCGCCGGCGTCGACCCGAATTTTTCCCCCCCGAAGGGCACGAAGCCGCTTATGCTGGCCGCGGCCTATCGCAGCACGGCGGCGGCGGGAGCTTTGATCGACGGCGGCGCGGAGCCGAACGTGAAGGATCGTGCCGGAAACGCCGCGCTGCACACGGCCGCGCAGGCGGGCGACCTGGAACTGGTGAAGATGCTGCTTTCGAAGGGCGTCGATGTGAACGTCCGCACGGCGGATACCGCGCCGGGCGGCGGCCGGGGGTTTTTCAGGGCACCCGCCGGCCGGCAGACGCCGCTGATGCTCGCTGCCAGGGCCAACCAGATCGAGGTGATGCGCGCGCTAATCGCGGCCGGCGCGGATCCGAAAGTGAAGGCTCAGGACAATAGCACGTTCCTGATGGCCGCGGTCGGCAGCGGCCGCGTAGCCGCCGTGAAGTACGCCTACGAGTATGACCAGGACGTGAAGGTATCGACCACCTCCGCGGCGACGCTCATGCACGCAGCGGTAACAGGGACAGCCCAAGGCGCTACGCAGGACGCTCAGGAACGCGTGTGCGAAGTGATTCGTTTCCTCGCGTCCAAAGGCGCGCCGCTCGACGAGAAGAACGACACGGGCAGGACGCCGATCGACCTCGCCGACATCCTGCCCATCGACTTGGCCGTGGACTTGCTGACGGACCTGATTGTGAAGAGCGGAAGCACTCCGAAATCGCCCTCGAAGCGCTGAACGGGGCATACGACCGGCTTTCGTCGTCTGCCATCCTCGACGGAACCGGCAGGCCACAAACAACGATGGAGGGCTCCACCCGCCACCGGGGCACCAAGTTCGCCTTTACAAACGTTTTACACTTCTTTTGCCGCCCGCGGGCAACCGCTACTCCTGGGCTCGCGTAAATACTGGTGTAGGAAGGAGAAAGAAGATGAAACAGCAACTGATTCGCAACCTGAGCCTAACGGCGGTCCTGATTTTCGCGGGAGCCGCTGGCGCGGCGACAACGGGCCGTTCTTCGACCGATGCTGAAATCGCGGCCAAGGCGGCCCACGAAGTCCGGATGTATACGCGGTACACCATCTGGGACAACATCAACATCGGAGTTCGCGACGGAATCGTCGAACTGAGCGGGCAGGTGAGTCAACCGTTCAAGAAGCAGGATTTGGAGCGGCTCTCTCTCCGCATCCCCGGAGTAACCGGCGTGGCAAACCGTTTGGAAGTGCTTCCGCTCTCGCGATTTGACGACGAACTGCGGATTCGCGTGGCGCGCGCCCTCTATCGGGATCCGGTCCTGAGCCGTTACGGGATTCAAAGCGTGCCGCCGATCCACATTATCGTGAACAACGGGCACGTGACGCTCGAAGGGGTGGTCAACAACGAGATGGAAAAGAACGTTGCGGCGATCCGCGCGTCTTCGGCCGGCCTTTCGTTCGGACCGGTGACCAACAACCTTCGGGTGGAAAATCCGAAGAAGAAGGGCTAAGCAGTATTGGCTAAACCGCGGACCCGCA
>SHUI01000117.1 GCA_009697455.1 Bryobacterales bacterium | reverse complement strand
GAATCCACGAGATGGCGAAGCCCGGAACTCCACCCGCTCGCGATAGCGCTATTAAGGACCGGGACATGCGGGATCCGGCGATGAAGAAGACGTGGAGCAAGGCGCGCGACCTTGGCTTTGCGATCCAGATGCACTTCATCCCTTACTATGCACCCCAAATCGGCGAATTGGCCTCCCAGTTCGGGGACGTGCCGGTGATCCTCGATCATCTCGGCCGCGCCGGCCAGGGAACCGCGGACCAGTTTGAGGGAATTCTGAAACTGGCGAAGCTCCCACGCGTCCAGATGAAGTTCTCGGGATGGGGCTATTCCTCGAAGCAGCCGCACCCTTTTCGCGACGCCCAACCGACCGTGCGCCGCCTCTACGACGCCTTCGGTCCGGACCGGATCATCTGGGGCGGGCTCGGGAAGAATCAGAAAGAGTTCGAGCGGGCTGTCGAAGTGTTTGAATTGATGTTCGCCTTCGCGCCGGAAGCGGATCGCGTCAAGATCCGCGGAACGAATGCGAGCAGGCTGTTCAGATTCTAGAACGCGTTCCGCCACGCGCATCTGAATTCATAGTCCGACCGCGCCGAAGTATCAAACTTGCGGGAGACGGCGCAGGTGGCAATAGACTGGCACCGAGCCCGCCTTCGTACCAGGGATCGCTGTCGCGCATCGCGTCGGCCAGTACGACCGCCTGCCGAGTTCCAGTCTACGGTTCCCTTTGCGACAAGGCAGGTGCTATCTGAGAAATTGCGCGCTTGCTTGGGCACCCACGGCACTTCCTGTCCAGGTGACGACGATTCCCAATCGGGCGGCTCAGCAACAGTGTGGCGGGTTCGGTTAAGCGGTTGGCGGGTTCGGTCATTCAGAAATCCGCTGTTTGGCTCTATTCTGGTCCTGCGTTGCGAAAGACAAGACAGCGCAACGAGGAGATCAGAAATGAAAGTCGTAAAGACTATGTCCGTTGTTTTGACGCAAGCAGCAATTCTCGCCGCGTTGCAAATGCCGGCGCGGGCGCAGGATGCGGGAACGCAGCCGGAGGAGCGTCCGTCCGATCCATCGAAGAAGGTTTCTTTCGCGCTCGAAGCCGACGCGCTTGCGTATGGACTAAAAGGCTACTCTGGCATCGTGAACGTGACGTTGCCGAACGGCCTGCAGTTCGCCTTTGGAGAGGGCCGCTACGATGTGCCCGGATTCTTGGTCAACGGTGACAAGAACTATGACCAGGCCAAGTGGAACGCCACCGTCACTGGCGTGCAGGTCTTCCGCACCACGTATCGTTTCAAGGGACCGATGAAGAGTGGACCGGCCGTTGGCGGGATCTTGTTGAACCAAAGCTGGCGCCTGCGGTCAGACGCGTTCGCGGGCGAGACCAAGTTCCGCGAATTGAGCGGTGGCATCACGGGTGGGTACTATTGGCATCTCACCAAACACTTCTACGTCTACCCGACGGCGGCCTACACTTACAACACAGTGACCTCCGGGCAGACGTCGTTGGGCGGCTTAGATTTTCACCGCCCGAAATTCAGCTTCAACGGCAGCGTCCATATAGGTTGGGCGTTTTAGGCGGATTGGAACTGTGTGGGCGAGGCACCGGTCCAGCGGCGGAAGGCTCGCGTGAAGGCACCGGGCTCGGAAAAGCCGAGGAGGAATGCTGCCTCCGAGGCGAGGGCTCCGGGTTGCGCCAAATGTCGCAGCGCGATCTCCTTGCGGACGTCCTCGATGAGTTGCCGGAACGAGGTGCCCTCTTCGCGCAGCTCTCGCTGCAAGGAGCGTTCGCTCATGGCCAACTCCAGCGCCACGTCGCCCACGGACGGCACAGCGGCCGTTATGCGGCGCGTCAGAATGGCGAGCACCCTACGGCTGGTTGTGCCGCGTTCGGGCTGGTTGCGATCGATTTGGGCGAGCAATTCCTGGGCTTGCAAATCGAACATGGCGAGCAAGGCGGGATTGGCCGAAAGCAACCCTTGTTCGAGGTCGGCGCGGCGGAATTCAATGCCGTTGGCGGAATGTCCAAACTTGACAATGCCCTCGCCGAAAATGCGAACATGCTCTTCGATACGCGCTGGTCGTGCGTGTTGGAATGTGACGCTAAGCGGTGCGATGGGTCGCGTAGTGAGTCTGCGCATGGTAATCAACGTGCCGCACGCCATCGTTTCCATCGCATGGCGGGGCGCACGGGCCAGGTAGTTGTCGCAGTTCGGAACCACCTCAAAGCGGCAATGAATCCGCGCTCCATCGCGCTCCTCGTGCACGCGCATACCGTCGTTCACTAGCGCCGCGAACTGTCCCAGGCGGCCCAGCGCTTCGGCGGCAGTCCGGCAGCTCATCAATACGTAGCCCAGAATGTTGAGCGCGCCCGGATTGAAGTTTTCCGCACTGTGCAGGCCAACGTCCGGATCATCGGCGAGCCGTGACGCCTGCTCCCAAGCCCGCTCCACTAGAGACCCAGGCAGCCGAGCGTTGGGGATTTCGAGCAGCAACGGATCGAGCGCAAAGGAACGATAGGTGGTATCCAGTGGTACACCCTGCTGTTCCAGGTAGCGAACCAGATCCAAGATCAAGCCCGCTGCCACGGTTGTCTCGCGAATGTGCCCGGACTCAGGTCTCATAAAGTTAGCCTAACAATTCCGCTAGCCGGCGGCGCCGAAAGCCTTTACAGTCCCTTAACCAATCTTAACGGTCCATTAGCCCGATTACGGCGGTCCCGCCTAAGCCGTTCGCATCGATCCGCGTCATGGAAGGTAGTTCCCGGCGCAAGAGCCTGGGACGGGGAGACCAAACATGAATCGAAAACGTATGCGTAGCTGCGCCCTGGCAGCCACTGTGATCCTGGGAAGCATGGGAGTCTGGCTTGCGAACGCTCAGCCCGGCCCGCCTCCACCACGCTTTGGATCGCCATTGCCAGGCCTCACGGACGCCGAGCTGCGGCGGTTTGACGCCGGCCGCGAGGATTTCCTCGAAGTGGAGGAAGAAAAGGACGGTCTTGGACCTTTCTTCAACGGAACCAGTTGCGGCGCCTGCCACAGTCAACCGGCGACCGGTGGCGGAAGCCACGTGACCGTGCTCCGCGCCGGGCGCGGCGACGGTCCGGGTGGTCCTGGCGGACCCGGTGGCCCGTTCATCGCTCCCAGCCTCACGAGCGTGATCCATTCCTTCGCCAATCCCGGAACCAGGTGTCAACCCTCGGTTCCAGTGAATGCAAATGTAACCGCGCGCAGGCTGAGCATCCCGCTGTTCGGCGACGGCCTGATTGAAGCGATCCCGGACGCGACCATACTCGCGCTCGAAGAAGCCGGACGGCGCCACGAAGACGGAACGAGAGGACGCGCCGCGCGTATCATCGACGCCGCCAGCAAACAACCACGCGTGGGCAAGTTCGGATGGAAGTCGCAGCACGCGACACTTCTCGCTTTCAGTGCCGACGCCTACCGGACCGAGATGGGAATCACGAGCGACGTCTTTCCCGGCGAAACCGGCGCGGGCTTCACGCTTGAACAACTGGCCGGCTGCGACCAAGTGACAGACCCCGAGGACAAGGCCGACCCTGCAACGGGCCGGCGGGCCATCGATCGCTTTGAGGATTTCATCCGCATGCTCGCGCCACTCCCCCGCGAACCGGGCAACGAGCAGGTTAGAGCCGGCGAGGGTGTGTTCACGCGGATTGGCTGCGCGGTATGCCACGTGCCCGTTCTGCAAACAGGCGGAAACGCGAATCCGGTATTCAATCAGAAGCCGGTGCCGTTGTACTCCGATCTGCTGCTGCACGATATTGGCGGCTCGGACGGAATTGCCGAGGCCGATGCCCGTCCCAATGAGATCCGCACCACGCCGCTTTGGGGGCTGCGTTTCCGAAAGCTCCAGTGGCACGATGGGCGGTCGCTTTCGACCGAGGACGCCGTCAGACGTCACGACCGCGAATCGCGCAGGAGCCGCGACAGGTTTCAGAATTTATCGCGGGAAGACAGGCAGGCACTGCTGGCGTTCCTCGATTCGCTCTGACGATTGAGGCCGGCTGTGACGGTCGGGACAGGCCATTGCCTTTCGTGGCCTGCCGTTTGGGTGACGAAGGCAGGCGGCAGAAAGCGATCGCCTGCCCCACCAGATGCCGGCTGCCAAATTGGGAGAGTCGTTTCAGTTTCAGCCTTTACCGCTGATTCGCTTTCAGGATTTTTTTCCGCAGGCGAATCGATTTCGGCGTCACTTCGACGTACTCGTCGTCCTTCACAAACTCGATCGCCTGCTCGAGGTTCATCAGGCGCGGAGGAACCAGGCGGATCGCGTCATCCGCTGTAGAAGAGCGCATGTTCGTGAGTTTCTTTTCCTTCACGATGTTCACCACAAGGTCGCTGTCGCGGGCGTTTTCGCCGATGATCATGCCCTCGTAGACTTCGGTTCCCGGCGTGACAAAGATCTCGCCGCGTTCCTGAAGATTGAATATCGCGTGACCCGTGGCTTTGCCTGGACGGTCGGCGACCAGCGAACCGGTCGGCCGCGTCGGGATGTCGCCCTGCCATTCGATGTAACCGTGAAACAGCGAGTTCATGATCGCGGTTCCGCGTGTGTCCGTGAGGATCTCGCCGCGCAGCCCGATCAGCCCGCGCGACGGAATGTGGAATTCCAGACGCACGCGCCCCGAGCCATTGTTGATCATCTTCGCCATCTTGCCCTTGCGCGCCCCGAGTTTCTCGATCACGACGCCGATGAAGTTCTCGGGGCAATCGATTACCAGCATTTCCACGGGCTCATGCAGCTTTCCGTCGATGGTCTTCGTCAGAATCTGCGGCTTGCCAACGGCGAGCTCGAAGCCTTCGCGCCGCATCATTTCGATCAGGATCGCGAGCTGCAATTCGCCCCGGCCCATCACCTTGAAGGCGTCCGGCCCGCCAGCTTCCTCCACTTTGATCGATACGTTGGTCAGCAGTTCCTTGTCGAGGCGGTCGCGAAGGTTCCGCGACGTCACGAACTGTCCCTCGCGTCCCACGAAGGGAGAGGTGTTGATCACCATCGTCATCGCGATGGTAGGCTCGTCGATCTGCACTTTCGGCAGCGGAAGGGGCGTCTCAGGATGAGTGACGGTCTCGCCGATCGTAATGCCTTCGACGCCGGCGATGGCCAGGATGTCGCCCGGATGTCCGATGGTTTCGTCCACGCGCTTCAGCCCGCGGAACGAGTACAGCTTCGTGATCCGGGTTTTGTGTAGAGTTCCATCGAGCTTGCAAATGCCAACTTCATCGCCGTAGCGAAGAGTGCCGTTGAATACGCGCCCGATCGCGAGGCGTCCCAGGTAGTCGCTGTAATCGAGATTAGCTACGAGCATCTGAAGTACGGCGTCCGGATCTCCCTTTGGTGGAGGGATGTGGTCCAGGATCGCGTCGAACAGCGGACGCAGGTCCTCGGACGGATCGTCGAGCGATTTCTTCGCGACGCCCGTTTTGGCGATGGTGTAGAGAACGGGAAAGTCGAGTTGATCTTCGGCGGCGTCGAGATCGATGAACAGGTCGTAGATTTCGTCGAGCACTTCCGGCACCCGCGCATCCGGCCTGTCGATCTTGTTGATGACGACAATCGGGGTAAGCTTCGCTTCAAGCGCCTTCATGAGAACGTAGCGGGTCTGAGGCAACGGGCCTTCGCTGGCGTCGACGAGCAGCATAACGCCGTCGACAATTTTCAGGGCGCGCTCCACTTCTCCGCCGAAATCGCTGTGGCCCGGCGTGTCGACGATGTTGATTTTCTCGCCGTGATAGTGGATACCCGTGATCTTGGCGAGAATCGTAATGCCGCGTTCCCGCTCCAGGTCGTTCGAGTCCATGACGCGTTCGACGACGGTTTCGTTTTCGCGGAAAATGCCGCTCTGACGCAGCATGGCGTCGACGAGCGTGGTCTTGCCGTGATCGACATGGGCGATGATGGCGATGTTGCGAATGGATGGAGTTACGGATGCTGCGCTCAAAGGTGCTCCTGCACGAAGGGAATGGAAGCCGGACGGAATGCCGTGGAAAGTGACTTCGTTTTAGTTTACCATGCGCGCGCTTACTCTTCGCGAATCGCTTCGATGGGACGAAGGCGAGAAGCGGCGCGCGCCGGATAAACGCCGGCGGCAACCGTCGCGCAAAACACCAATGTGAGCGCGGCCGCGAGCAGGCCGAGCGGCGGATGAAACTGGATGGTCCAGCCGAAGCTCTGCTTATTGACCACGTAGATCAGCAGGAAGGAAAGCGCGAAACCGAGCGCCGCGCCCAACAGGTTTGCCAGCACCCCGAGGAACCCGGCCTCAAGTACGATCATGCGCATGATCTGGCGTGGAGACGCTCCGAGGAATCGCAACAGGCCAAGTTCACGACGCCGGTCGAGCACCAGGGCGAGCAGCGAGTTCGCCGCGCCGAGGATGGCAATCAGGATGGCGACGGCTTCAAGAGCGTACGTGATGGCGAATGTGCGATCGAAGATCACGACTGCATCGCGCCGCAGCGAAGCGTTCCGCGCTATTGCGATCATCTGGTCCGCCGCGCGGGTCTGAATCGCGGCGCTCACGGTTGCCGGATCGGCTCCCGGACGCAGGTAGACGGCCAGATTCGTCGGCGGCTGATCCGGCAAGTACTTCAACAGTGTGGCGCGGTCGAGAATCACGAACCCTCGCTCGCTAGAATATTCGTAGTAGATTCCGGCGACCGTGAAGCTCGCCTCGCGATCGCCAAGCGGGATGGTAATGGCATCGCCCACGCGTACGTGATGTTTGTTCGAAAAGGGTTCGCTCACGAGTGCACGGTCCGCGCCTTGCAGAGAGCGCAGGATGGCGTCGCGATCGCCGTCGAGGAAACGGAGGCGGCCAAAGCGCCGGACGATCTCCGTCTCGCCCGCTCCGAGCGTCGCGCGCTCGCCCCGGTAGCGAATTTCCAGACCATGGAATACGTCGACGGCTTCGACTCCGTTCACTTCCGCGACGAGGCCCGGCAAGGCGGGCGCGAGCGGTGGAAACTGCCCCGCGCCACTTCGACCGAGAGGCCTGATGTAGAGGTCGGCTCGAAGCTGCGAGTCGAGCCAAACCAGGACCGTCTCGCGGAAACTGCCGACCATGATACCGACGCTTGCCATCATCGCGATCCCCGTGGCCAGCGCGCCGACGACAACCGATGTTCGTGAGAGCGACGCCGCGAGGCTGCGAGACGCAAGCATTCCTTCGGCTCCGAAGCATCGGCGTACGGCCGCTCTTGACAATCCGGTTACGGCCAGGACCAGCGCTGGGGCGCACATCGCTGCCGCGCCGATAGAGAGCAGCGCCGCGAGGTACCCGAAAAACGGCTTCCCATCCACCGGGCCGGCGAAAGAGCAGGATACGGCGGCTGCGGCGAGAACGCCGCCCCACGCTAAGTCCCGCCGCCAACGAATGCGTGCGGCGTGCTCGTGCGCGCCGCGCCCCATCGCTTCGACAGGCTCCACTCTCATCGCCTCCCGAGCTGGAGCGAGGGCCGAGAGCAACGAGACAAAGGTTCCGGCGATCAGTCCCATGGCTGCGGTTTCCCAGCTGAGACCGATCGCGGCCGGCCGGCTGCTGGTGTAGAGCGCGTTGACGCTTAGCGCGATGAGCCCGGTCACGCCTTCGGCCAGAACCCTGCCGAGACCGAGGCCGGCGATCGAGCCCACGAGACCGAACATGAGGGCTTCGGAGAGAAACAGCCACAGAACCAACTGTCTGCCGGCGCCCAAAGCGCGCAGCACTCCGATCTCGGGCCTTCGCCGGACAACGGATACGGAGATGGTGTTGTAGATGAGAAAGGCGCCGACCACGAGCGATATGAAGCTCAGGACGCGAAGATTCCAGCGGAAGGCACGAAGCATCTTCCGCGTCTCCTCGCCACGCGTGCCGGATTTCGCGATCGTGTACGACGGCGGCAGCAGAGCGCGCATTTCGCGTTCGACGTGCTCCGCGTTCTCGCCCGGTGACAGCGTTACGTCGATTCGATCCAGGCGTCCGTAAGTACCCAGCGCCTTTTGCGCGGCCGCGATATCGAGGAGGAGGAATTCGACGTCCTTGGCCGGGACCACGGCGGCAACCTGGAAGGCCGCGATACGGCTGCCCTCCGCGAGCCCAACCCGCGCCGCGAGTGCGCTTGAGACGACGGCAGCGTGATCGGGATCAGATGGGGCCGCAGGACCTTGGAAGCTCACCTTTTCCTGGGCGAACAGGTCCACTCCATACAGCGCCACCGTTCCTACGCCGTCAATGACAATCCGCGATTCGATGAAGGGGGCGTAGCGTGCGTTGCGGTCGAGCGCGGCCAGGCGCCCGATCCACACTTCGTTGACGCCGCCATTCGCGGTGATTTCGAAATCGGTGCGGCCGAGCAGAGTTTCGAGAGACGACTGGAACGATCCCGCCGCGGCCGCGCCCGCAAGATCGATCGCCACCACCACACCGACGCCGAGGGCGACAGCAAGCGCCGTCAGGGCCGTCCGGGCCGGGTCCGCGCGCAGGGGTCTCAGGATGAAGGAGCTGAGCAGCTTGCCGTTCATGAGTTCTTCATTCCGTTAGAGGCGCCATGTGCACGGAAGAAGGCGGGGTCGAAAAACCTTCGCATGAAATTGGCAGACGACCGAATGCCCCACCACCGGATGCCAATTGCAACAGTTGTTTCATGACGGGTCTACCGCTTCGATGCGTCCGTCCCGCATGCGCACGCGCACGTCGGCAACAGCGGCGGCTTCGGCGCTGTGCGTAGCGATGAGAACCGCGGCTCCGAACTTACGGGCCGAGTCCGCGAGCAATTCCATGATCCGTTCTCCGCTTGCCGTGTCGAGGTTTCCGGTGGGTTCATCGGCGATGACAAGGTCAGGCGCATGCACGAGGGCGCGAGCGATCGCCACTCGCTGCATCTGTCCGCCCGAGAGCTGATGCGGCATCGCGCGCGCTTTCTCGTCGAGCCCCACCCATGCCAGCCGCTCACGCGCGCGCCCTTCCGTTCCGCGACCGCCCGCGAGCAAGAGCGGCAGTTCCACATTCTCCAGCACCGTGAGCGTGGGCAGGAGTTGGAAGAACTGGAATACGAAGCCGATCCGCTTCCGGCGGAGTACCGTCAACTGCATCTCGGTCAGGGACGCGGTCGATTCGCCATCGATGAGAACCTCGCCGGAGTCCGGAACGTCCATCGCTCCCGCCAGATTGAGCAGCGTTGTCTTGCCGCAGCCGCTGCGGCCGAGCAGAGCCGTCACCGTTCCCCCTTCGCACGCGAGCGAGACGCCACGGAGCGCTTCGACGGTTTCGTATTTCTTTGAGACGTTACGCAGTTCGACTTTCACAATTCCGCCGGGCAGTGGCCACGATAGAACGGGCAGCGCTTGCAGTGAGGCGCGATTTTCATCGGAAAGTCGCACGTCTCCTGTGCCGCCATCAGCTCCCGCACCGCGGAGGACGCGCCGTAGAGCGAGAGAGGCGACAGGTCGACAGGCACCGCCAGATTGGGGCGCAGCAGGTAGATCCAGGCCTCGCGCGGCAGGCGGCCAGCGGCCTTTTCAAGCGCGTGCGCATAAAGCTGAAGTTGGAGAGCGTAACGGGCGGCGTGCTCGTGAGCGTCCGTTCCGGGCGGGATCTCGTCGGTTTTGTAATCGACCAGCACGAGGCCTTCAGCGTCTTCGAACCAGAGATCGATCTGTCCGCGAAGAACCACGTCTTCCAGGGCGAACAGGAAATCGAACTCGCGTTCGATGCGCCCGGCGCGCGCGGCGCGCCTGCCAAGGGCGCTCGACTGAAAATTGGCGGCGAGGCGCGTCGCTGCTTCGCTGCCCTGCGACGCCGCTCCCGAAAGCAGCGCGTGCACGTCGCGTCCAAACTCACTCGCGTTCGATTCGTGCGGCTCAGGCGATTCGTGTTCGATATCAAGCGGCCTGGCTTTGCGCTGCTCCCATCCCAAATAGCGGGCGATGTAGTAGCGGCGCGGGCATTCCGCGTAGAGCGCGACGGATGTCACGCTGGCGGTGGAGTCGCGGGGGCCGGAGGAAATCATCGGCGGGAGAGTCTCTGGAGAGACAGTTGACAGGCCGGGAGGCCTGTCCCACATGGCTTCGATCACCTGCGGGAGGCGGTCGAGTATCGTCGCGCGAACGGAGAACGGCTCGCCGCGCGGGCTATCCAGGGTCAAGGTGCGAGGCGCGCCGGGCACAAGCGAGCCTATCGCGAAAACCTTTTGCACCGCTGCCGCCCATTCCTTCGCGGACTTTCCATCGGAGGCGAACGAAAGGACGAGCCGGCCTTCAGCGCGTGTCATCGCGACGTACAGCAGGCGGTTGCTCTCCCCTTTTTCTTTCTCGTCCCGCGCGGTTTTGGTTGATTCGTACACGGAATCGCCTATGTGATCGGTTCGCAACGCCGGATTGCACCAACGCGTGCCGAGCCCGCCCTGAGGAGAGAACGAGAGAGCGCGCCTGTCGCTGCTCACGCCTTTGTTCATCCCAGCAAGGAAGACCACCGGAAATTCCAGCCCCTTTGCCGCGTGGACGGTCATCATGCGAACGGCGTCAATGGCCTCTCCCGAAGCGGCTTCCGCCTCGCGAACGTCAGTTGCGCGCAACAACTCCAGTTCCTCCACGAAGTCCGGGAGCGTCTGCCGGGAGGCAGCCGCGCGCACGATTGCGAGGAATTTTTCCACGTTCACTCTTCCGCCCGGGGACGGTTCGTAACCGCATTCGTCAATCGCGCGGGAAAGCAGTATATCGGCCGACACGTAGTCCCGGGCCGCGCGCCAGCGCGCGAGTTGGGCCTGGAACATCCGGAGGCGAGTCAGGTCCGCGGGATCGAACTGTCCACCGGCATCGAGCAAGCGTAACGCCGCGCCCAGATTGCCGGTCTGTTTCAATCGCAGCATGGCTTCTTCCGACACGCCGGCAAAGGGGGACCGCAGCACGGCGGCCATGCTGATCTCGTCGCGCGGATTGACGAGTACTCGCAGGAGATGCGTGAGATCGGTGACCTCCCGGGTCTCGAAAAAGCCGCGGCCGCCGGTGACGACGCAAGGGATGCCCGCCACCGCCAGCGCCGCCGACAGGGCTTCGAACGAAGCCGAATTGCGCGCGAGAATCGCGATGTCCGCATGCGGCAGGTTCAACTCGCGAATGCGCCGAGCGATGACGCGCGCTTCAATTTCAGCCGCGGCGTCGGTGTCTTCCGCCACCGCCACGATCACTTCGACCGCGGGATCCCCGGTTTCGTCGAACGTTCTTCCGGGGAGCAGCTTGTGCTCTTCGACACCCTGCGCCTGATCGAACATCCGCTCCACGGCCCGAAGAATCTCCGGACGGCTTCGGAAGTTTTCGCGGAGTTCCACTTCGTTCTTGCCGCTCGACCGGATCTGGTCGCGGTATTCGCGAAACACTTCGGGATCGGCATGGCGGAAACCGTAAATCGATTGATTGATATCGCCAACGGCGTAAAAAGAATCCGGACCGCGCAGGAGGCGGAGGAGCCGCTCCTGCTGGCGGTTGGTGTCCTGGAATTCGTCCATCAGGATGTACGGATAACGTTCGCGGACGCCCGCCTGAACATCCGGATGTTCAACGAGGAGGCGGGCAGCGAATTCTTCGAGGTCGGCGAAATCGAGTGTCCCCGCGTCGCGTTTGCGCTGACTGTAGAGATCGTCGAAACGAAGGAGGGCGTCGAGCAGGGTTTCGCGTTCGCGTGCGTAGAAGCCGGTGGCGAGCGCAATTTTGGCCGAGGGGAGCAGGGTCTTGTCGATGGCCGTGAGAACGTCGTAGACGCTGCCGTTCCTGGGAAGCTTACCGCGCCTTTTGGGAAAATCGCTCAGGACACGGAAGTGGTCTATCGAGAGATCGCGTTCGCCCAGATCCACCGCGCGTCGCGCCCATTCGCGACACTCTCCGAAGGCCGTGACCTGCGATCCCGTCATTCCGCGGGTAGACGCGGCCAACACCGCGGCCGCGTGGGAAATCAGCGCATCGAGCGCGGACGGATCGTAGATGGGCGGCGGAAGCTCATCGACGCGGAGGCCACTCGCGCGGATGGCGTCGTGAATGTCGGCCATGGCGCCCGAGAGGTCGGTTGTCACCATGCCGCGCATCAGCGACACGGCTTCGGACTCCCGTTCGGCGAACAAGGCGTCGAGCGCGTCGCGGACAGCGTTCTTACGGAGCACCACGCTCTCACGGTCTTCGATGATGCGGAACTGGGGATCGACGCCGGCCTGGATGGCGTGCTCCCGCAACAACCCCGCGCAGAAGGCGTGGAGCGTGGAAGCTGGCGCACGCTCGATCGACGCCCGCATTTCGGGGCGGCCGGCGAAGGCTTCGGTGAGGCGCTTCTTGATGTTGCTCGCCGCTTTCTCGGTGAAGGTGATGGCGAGAATGTTGCGCGGAGGGACGCCGGACTCTACCAGCCGGCAAAAGTATTCGATGAGGACGCTGGTTTTGCCCGAGCCTGGCCCGGCGACGATGCACCAATCCTTTCCTCGGCGGTCTAGATCGACGGCCCGGAGTTGGAGGGGCGTGAGCGTGAATTTGGAGGCCGGCACGAGCTACTTACCCTCCGCGGTAGGGTCGTTTCGTAATTTTTTGTTGCGCTGAAATCTTCGTTTGGAACTCACCGCGCCGGGCACCTTCCTGAATACAGAGTACACCATGGAGTCAAGCGTTTTCCGCTTAAGGAACCTCATATCAAATAGATAGGCTGCGCGGTCTGGATTCCATGCGGCATCTCCCCCGGCGATTTCGAGTGGAGCGGAAGGTTAGAATCCAGACCCAGCCGGCGGCGCTAGATTCGAGCCCGTATTAGCCGCATGGTTGACATCAAATTATATATATGTCATCACTACATCATAATGCGTACGACGTTGGATGTTGAAAATGATGTTCTGGATGCGGCCAGGGCCTTGGCTATTGCACGTAGCGTTTCGGTGGGAGCGGCTTTGTCGGAGCTGGCGCGACGGGGTCTGGGGGCCCGGACACCGTTGAGCGCCCGCAACGGTTTTCCGGTTTTTCAGATACCGGTTGGAACGCCGGGGTTCGGGCTTGATGAGGTTACAGGGGAAGCCAGGAGGGCGGACCTTGCGGCGGCGCGGGAATTCCTGGAGACGGGAAGGTAAACAGTGCCGGTCTCCCTGCTGGATGTGAACGTCCTGCTCGCTTTGGCGTGGCCGAACCACATCCACCATGTGGCGGCGCACCGGTGGTTTACGGAGAAATACGCGGCGGGATGGGCAACTTGTCCGCTGACACAGTTAGGGTTCGGACGGCTGGCCATGCAACCGGCGGTTGTGAAGATCCCGATTCTCTTCGGGGACGTGATGGAGGCGCTGGCTCGAATGACGGCGAATGGCGCGCATACCTTCTGGCCGGTTGAAGGCGGACTTGCGGACATTCGCGACGAGATTCGGGTTCGCGTCGTGGGGCATCAGCAACTGACTGATGCGGTCCTGCTCGATCTCGCGATCCGGCATCAGGGACGCCTGGCCACGTTTGACAAGAGGATCTTGGCGCTTCTGCCGCCTGATACGGACCCGCCGGATGCGGTGGCGATCATTCCAGTTTAGCGAACGCTTTTCTGCAAGCCAAAGCTTAGCTTTTCTATCAGTCAGATCGGATCAGGGTAGTAACTTCGACTAACTTCGACTTATCATAATCAGCTTCGTCCTTGGCTGTCTCAACTCAAGCCTTACCTTAAGCACGCAGGCGCGATGGACAGTCGCCCGCGGGACAGCGGCGCCATACGGGCGGGCGCTACCCGGTTGGCATTCGGTGGAGCGTCAGGCGTCACTGAACGGACACGCACAGGGCAGACACGTCT
>SHUI01000116.1 GCA_009697455.1 Bryobacterales bacterium | reverse complement strand
CAAACAAAACGCGGATACTGACATTGGGGAGTCCTCCTTCATTGTACGGCTGCCAGCCGCAAACACGACTGCTATTCCGAACCCGCGACAGGGCCCGCGGGTTTCGGCGCCGTATCGAAAATGTCCCGCGAAATCAAAAAGATACCGGTAACAGCCAGCGGCCAGACATGCAGAAGCAGCCTCGGTAGAGAGGTAGTGAGCTGCCAATCCAGATCGTTCGGTGTTGCCACGTAGACGACGAAGTAACCGGCCAATTGTATGGAGACAGCGACCAACGGGAGGAGCGCGGTGCCGGCCACGGCGGAGCGAAGACGGACCAGCGCCAGCCACACCGAAAAGACGATAACCGGGGGAACCAGGACGTTGCCAAGGGTCAAAAACTCACCCGCGAAGGCCCAAAAAGTGACCCAATAGCGGTTAAAATCGACCATTCTGACGCTCAAAACAGCCCGATTCGACGCATTTACGAGATCGTTTGCAGGCGCCATCCGAAGTTTGAAGTACCCGACGATGGCAAGAACGGTTAAAATCCCTGCCAGGAGCGGAAGCAGAGTTCGGAGGCGACGGCGGAAATCGGGCATTCCCGAGACCGAGAGAAGGTGGGCGGCGGCGAGGCTTATGCAAAAAAGCAGGCCTTCATTTTTGGTCCAAGCGGCGAAGCCGGCGGCCAGGCCGGCCAGAAAAACAGGCCCCGCGGATTCGGTTTCGAGACCATACACCAGAAAGGAGCCGGCGATGACAATGAAAGCGGCGAGGGGAACATCGGCGTAGAGGGAAGCGCCGATTCGGACAAGGGATGTCGCCGAAAGGATGGAAAGCGCGCAAAGGACCGCCAAGCCGGGCCCGCGGAGGAGGCGAACGGCAAAGAGCGGAACGGCGATTGTGGATACGACGAAAAGCAATCCGGCAACGCCCGTAATTAGCGTTGACTCCGCGCCGCCTGCGTGCCAAAGGAGCGCGATCACGCTGGGGACGAGGAGCGGGTAATCGGGATGAGTCCATTCGATCGCGGCGGAAAAAGGGCTTACAAATTCCTGTGCCCGGAAAAGAAAGCGGGCACGGAGGTTCCAGATCGACCAAGCGTCCCACTCTCCGTGAGGCGCGGCTCCGTGCAACATAATGTAGGTCAAAAACGCCATTAGGGCTGCGACTCCGAAGAGAATCCACAACCAAAGAGGAGCGGAGCCGCGAGGAGCGGGAATGTCGGGTCCGGCGTGCCGGGCGCGGGACCAGGCCACGGCGGCGACGAGGGCGAAAGCGGCGGCGACAGCGCCGATGACGCCGGACGGAGGCTGCAGTAGGACGATGCGCAGCACGAAGTAAATTCCGCTGACGATGCCCATTCCCAATGCCGGCGCCGCGGCCAGGCGCAGGGGGTCCGCGGCGGACCAAGCACGGGGAGCGGGCCAGACAGCGCGGGCGGATAGGAATCCGAGCGCGATCAACAGGAGTAGCAGAATCCAGGCGCCCATGGTTCAGTTGACACCACTGGAGGAATTCGCGCAAAACAGGCGAGGTCGCAAGCGAGGCGGGAAGAGCATTCGCCAATGGTTGAGGGCCGCGACCGGCCTTTGCGCGGTTGAGGAATGCGCGCAAAACAGGCGATGTCGCAAGCGAGGCGGGAAGGGCATTCGCCAATGGTTGAGGGCCGCGACCGGCCTTTGCGCGGTTGAGGCGTCTGGTGCGCGGAGGGCTGTTGAGAGCGTCGGTTTAGGCTTCATCGCGAATGGCGACCCGGCACGTGGCATGCTCAACGCACCTTCTCGTTTTCCAGCAAAGCGATGCCGTTGCCGAATTCCTTCACCAGTTTAAACCCTCGATCCCGAAGACCGCCGGTGGTGACGGTGGTGTGAAAATTGCCTATTACGAATCGCTGTTGGGGGGAATTCACTACCAGAATCGGCGCCAGGGAATATTGGGTGAGATGATACTCGGCTTGCGCATTCGTATCGCCCGGCGGGGTCTCCGGATCGGTCATATAACCGATGATCCCTTTCGGCGGCAACATCCCTCGCAAAGCCACAAAGCGCCGATCGAATTCGGTGACGCCGTCGGTCGATGGCGCCGTGGGGTAAAAATCAACGACCTGAAAAAACAAGCGCCCCACGGAAAGAAGGGACACGGTGGCGACCGACAAAATAGCACCGAGCGCGCGCGGGTTCATTGTTAGAGATTATTGTAGCGAGGCTGGCGCGATGCGGACAGATAAATGCAGCCTCGGGGGGCTGGTTTGTTCGAAAAGGCGGAGGCGGATCTCCGGGTTGGCCGGGGTATCGGCCGGCAAACGACAGTTGATTTGATAAAGTCCGGCGAATCCCGGGGTGAGCCCGGCATAGAGAATATGGCCGTCAGGGACGGGAACATCATTTAGCAACACCGTAAAGCGCGACCGCGCGGAAATGGATGCGGCCCCGCCGGGAATCATCAGGCCAGTGATGGCGGGTTGCGTTGCGCCCAGACCGGCGGCATATATCACCACGATCTCTCCTGGGTTTGCCGGCGAATCCGGAGTAACCAGCGATCCATCGGGCCGGGAAGCGATGACGCTATTCTCCGCCAACTGAAAGAGCCCCGGCGACGAATCCGCGATTTGAAGCTCGACATCCGGCCCGGCTTTCCCATTTGAAAGCAGGCGCAATAGGCGACGGCCGGTCCGGACGTTGCCAGGGATCAGGAAATTCACTTGGTTTGGCGAGACAAAGAGTATCGGCACAGCCACGTTATCGATGGCAATCTGGACGCCGGTGCCGATGAGCATCGTCGGGAGTTGGCCGTTACGAACATCGTCCGGGGTGATGGCCCTGGTTACGGCGGCCAGATCCGTGCCGTACAAAGACACGAGCGCTAACGGGGCCAAAGGCCCGGTTTCATTGGTCGCGGCATTGACGATACTGGCTCCGCTATAAGCCGGGGCCGGCCGGCGCGGTTCGGCAGCCCCTGCTGCGGAAAGGCAGAGGAACAGCGTTGCCGCGAGCCAAGCCACACCGGGCATATATTACTCCTCGGATCTCCTTAATGCTACGCCGCCGGAGTGCGGGCGGGAAGATCAGAAAATACTGAGAAGACATTGGGATTACGGGAAAATCCGTAAGACGGTGGTCAGGGGTGCTTAAACGTTTTCGGGAACACACCGGCTCGCTCACGCTCGCAGCTCAGTAACTCTTTCAGAATCAACGCGACCGTTTCCGAGCCACGCGGCGTCAGGGAGTGTTTTCGGCTAGAATCCCCGAAACGGTTAAGCACCCGGTGGTTGGGGAGAATTTCTAAAGCGGAATGCTTAGAGGTAGACTAAGAAATTATGTCTGCTCTGTTGCAAGGAAAGACGGCCCTCATTCTGGGGATCGCCAATAAGTGGAGTATCGCCTACGCCATCGCCCAGGCGTTCCGGCGCGAAGGGGCGACGGTGCTGCTTACTTATCAGGGCGAACGCCTTCAACGCTCGCTCGAAGAGATCGGCGGAGCCCTCGGCGCGGCAAAGGTGTTCCAATGCGACGTGTCGAAAGATGACGACCTTGCCAATCTGTCCGCCACCCTCGCGCCCGAGTTTCCCAAAATCGATATCGTGGTCCACTCGATCGCCTTCGCCAATAGCGAGGATCTGGCGCGGCCCTTTCTGCAAACGTCCCGCGACGGCTTCAGGCTGGCCACCGAAATCAGCGCCTGGTCGCTGGTCGGCGTCGCCAACGCCGTTCGCCCCTTGATGACCGATGGCGGCGTAATCATTACGCTGAGCTATCTGGGCGCCCAACGCGTCATTGAAAACTATAACGTCATGGGCGTGGCCAAGGCCGCCCTGGAAGCCTCCGTCCGCTATCTGGCGGGCGAGTTGGGAGTCGATAACATCCGCGTCAACGCCATCAGCGCCGGTCCTATCAAAACTGCCGCCGCTCGTGGTATTAAAGACTTTAGCAAGATATTGGAAGCCATCGCCGCAAAGGCTCCGCTGCGCCGGAACTGTACTCCGGCCGAGGTGGCCGACACGGCTGTTTTTCTCGCCAGCGACCTTGGCCGCGGCGTCACCGGAAACACGATTTTTGTGGATTCCGGCTATCAGATTATGGGATTGTGATCGAGGACTATAACTGTGATTAAAGTCGAAGGTGTTACCAAGCGCTACGCTCGCTTCACGGCGGTCGATAACGTCTCCTTCGAGGTTGGGAAGGGTCAAATCGTCGGTTTTCTCGGCCCCAATGGCGCCGGGAAGACAACCACGATGCGGATTTTGACCTGTTTCCTGCCTCCGTCGGAGGGCAAGGCCAGCGTGGCCGGATTTGATGTTCTGGAACAGCCAATGGAGGTGAAGAGGCGGATTGGCTATTTGCCGGAAACGCCGCCTCTCTACCCGGACATGGAGGTGGGCGAATATCTGGATTTCGTCGGCAAGCTGAAGGGCTTGCGCGGCAACGATCTGGCCAAGCGCATCAGCGAAACCTCCGATAAGGTCAACATCGGCGACGTCCGCAACAAGTTGATCGCTAAGCTATCCAAGGGTTACCGGCAGCGCGTCGGGATCGCTCAAGCGCTGCTGCATAATCCAGACGTTCTCATCCTGGACGAGCCGACATCGGGTCTCGATCCCAAGCAGATCCTGGAGACGCGCGATCTGATCAAAGGCCTCGCCGGGGATCACACGATCATTCTTTCGACGCACATTCTGCCCGAAGTGGAGTCCACTTGCGAGCGGGTCGTCATCATCTCGAAAGGCAAGCTGGTCGCTACCGATACCGTTGACAATCTCACCAACCGCATGCGCGGATCGGAGAACGTCGGCGTGGAAGTGGAAAGCGTTGAAGGCACGCTCGACACGAAGGCCGTCCAACGGCGTCTGGAGCAGGTTTCCGGCGTCAGCAAAGTCGTTCTGCGCGAAGAAAAGAACAATCGGGCCAACTTCGAAGTGGAGAGCCTGCAAGGCCGCAGCATCCGCGCCGATCTGGCGCGCGCCGTCGTTGAAGGTGGCTTCGCTTTAACCGAATTGAAGGCCGCGGGAATGTCTCTCGAAGATGTTTTCCTGCAACTGACTTCCGCCGACCAGCCTGAGTCTGATAAATCCGAGAAAGGAGAATCCGCATGAGCAACATACTCGCAATTGCCCAGAAGGAGCTGAAAAGCTACTTCGTCTCGCCCATCGCCTACGCGCTGCTGGCCATTTACGCCCTGATTTCGGGGTGGTTCTCGCTGATCGCCATCGCCAACTTCATCGAAATGTCGATGCAGGGCCAAGGGCCCGCGGACTTGAACGGATACGTAATCGCTCCCATCGTTTCCAACGCCGCCGTGCTCTCCCTGTTCCTCATCCCGATGATCACGATGCGCCTTTTCGCCGAAGAAAAGCGCACGGGCACCATCGAACTTCTCCTCACATCGCCCGTCACCGACATGGAGATCATTCTGGGCAAATGGCTGGCCGCGATGGGCATGTATGGAGCCATCATGGGCATTAAGCTCCTGTGCCTGAGCTTCGTATTTATGTTTGGCAACCCGGATTGGCGCCCGTTGGCGACCGCGTATTTGGGCATGTTCCTGCAGGGCGGCGCGCTGCTCTCCATCGGGATGTTTATTTCGAACACGACGAAAAACCAGATCGTCGCCGGCGCTACGACCTTTGGCATGTGCCTGCTCTTCTGGACTTTCGACTGGGCCACAACCTTCAAGGCCGACGGCTGGGCCAAGGTTCTTGCCTATCTCTCGCTGACGGCTCACTTCAGTTCCTTTACTCGCGGCGTCATCGACACCAAGGACGCCATCTACTTTATTTCCGTGATCGTGCTCGGTATCTTCCTTACCGCGCGGTCGCTCGAATCGTTGCGGTGGAGAGCATAAACAATGGCATCCCGACAATCTAAATTCGCGGCCTACACCGGCCTCTATGTGGCGATATTCGTCGCCGCGCTCGTCGTTATCAATGTGCTCGCGGACCGCAACAACAAGTCCTTCGACACCACCGCGAGCAAGCGCTATTCGCTATCGGACCAGACCGAAAAAGTGGTGAAGGGCTTGAAGAGCGATTTCAAAGCCGTCTACTTTGACCGCACCAGCAAATTCGATGGCGCGAAGTCACTGCTCGACCGCTACTCGAACCTCTCCAACAAGTTCAAGATCGAGTACGTCGACCCGGACAAGGATCCGGCCAAGGCGAAGGCCTTCGGCGCTCGCAGCTACGCCACGCTGATTCTCGATAACGGCACGCGCCGCGAAGAGGCCAAGGCCGTCACGGAGCAGGAAATCACCGGCGCGATGGTCCGCTTGCAACAGGCGGGCGAACAGATGCTGTGCGCTCTTGATGGCCACGGCGAACGGTCGCTCGAAGGCGCGGAACCGGGCAGCTTCGGCTCGGTGAAGCAGGCGCTGGAACGGAATAACTACAAGACCCAAACGGTTAAGATAGCGGAAAAGGCCGAGATCCCGGCGGTCTGTACGATGTTGCTTTCGGCAGGCGCGCGACGCGAATATAGCGAAGCCGCCATCACCGCTATTAAAGCCTTCGTCGAGAAGGGCGGTGACGCCCTGATCCTGATGACTCCGGCGCTAAAAGGCGCACGGGAAGAGACCGACGAGAACGCCAGGCTCGTCGCGTTGCTCGACTCGTGGAACATCAAGGTGAACAACGACCTGTTGTTCGACGCGGCCGGCCCCGGCGTTCTGGCCGTCGATGACTTCTCCCAGCATCCGATCGTTCGCGACATGCGCGGCCTGCCCGCGCTGATCGCGCTCTCTCGCAGTCTCGAAGTCAAAACCGGCGCGGAGAAGCTGTTCTCTTCCTCGCCCGACGCCTTCAATACGAAGTTGCTGGACGTGGTGAAAATCCAGGCCGCGGGCGCTCCGCCAAAAGACAAGAGCGGTCCGTTTGTACTGGGCGCGGCGACGACGGTCGGCGGCGGCGGCGACATCAAGAAGCAGGGCCGGGTTGTCGTCACCGGCTCCGTCGATTGGGCCAGCGCCGCGATGTTCGGCCGGTATGGCAACCGCGACCTTTTCCTGAATATGGTGAACTGGCTATCGGCCGATGAGGACCTGATTTCCATTCGCCCCAAGGAACCGGAAGATCGCCGGTTGACGGTGAAACCCAACCAGTTCTGGGTTCTGTACGCGACCAGCTTTCTGCCCGCGCTCGGCGTGCTGGCGGCTGGCATCATGGTCTGGCTGAAGCGGAGATAGCGTCATGGATCCAAAGCGATTGATCATCGGCGCCGTGCTGCTGCTGGGGCTCAGCGGTGCCCTGTGGTGGTCGAACAAGCAAGAGCCCAAACCGCCGTCCTCGGCCGAGGACTCACCGAAAGTCATCGAGATTCCGCAGGATCAGATCACGAAAATCGAGATCCGCCGTATGGGCGCCGATCCAGTCGTGCTCGTCAAAGGAGCAAACTGGACCATCGACGCCCCGAAGAAAATAGCCGCCGATGGCGATGCCGTTAGCGCGATCGTGTCGTCGCTGGCCGTGCTTTCCTCCGAACGGCTGGTCGACGAAAAGACCGCCGATTTTGCGCTCTATGGGCTGAAAAGCCCGATACTGACTCTGGTGGTGGGGCGCAAGGACGGCAAGACGCACACGCTGCATTTTGGCGACAGCGCGCCCAGCGGCTCGGCTGTCTACGCGCGAGTGGAAGGCGAGCAGCGCCTATTCCTTGTTTCCAGTTCCACTAAGGCTGGCCTGGAAAAAACCTGGCGCGATTTGCGCGACAAGCGCTTGCTGCCCTTTGACAGCGAGAAGCTTACGCGCGTCGAGTTGGGGCCGATCGAGTTCGCCAAGAACAACGCCAACGCCTGGACGATTGTGAAGCCGCTGGCGCTGCGCGCCGACAACTTCGCCGCCGAAGAGCTGGTGCGCAAGCTGAAGGACGCCAAGATGGAAGTGACCAACGACACGGAGGAGGAGTCCGCGATTCCGGCCAAATTCGCCGCCGCGAAACCTGTTGGCATCGCGAAGGTCACTGACAACAAAGGCACGATGCAGATCGAAGTGCGCGCGGGCAAAGAGAAGGACTTCTACGCCAAATCGAGCGCCGTCGAGGGGATATTCAAAACGACCGCCGAACTCGGCGAGGGTTTGGCGAAGGGTCTCGACGATTTCCGCAATAAGAAGCTGTTCGAGTTCGGCTTCAATCAGCCGGAGACCGTGGAAGTGAAGCAGGGCGGGGCTACGTTTCTGTTCACGAAATCGGGGGCCGATTGGAAGCGCGGCGGGAAGACAATGGACCCTGGCTCGGTGCAGCAATTGATCGACCGCCTACGCGAATTGACAGCCGCCAAGTTCGCGACCGCGCCGGCCGGAGCGCCGGAAGCCGAGTACACCGTCGGCAAGGAAAAGGTGCTCGTCAATAAACAGGGCGACATCTATTACGCCCGGCGCGCCAACGAGCCCGAGATTTATGTATTGGACGCCAAGGCTGTCAGCGAGATCAAAGATCTGGCCGCCGCGGCCAAGGAAGCGTCGCCTCCGGCGGCAGCGGCGAAGAAGTAAAAGTCCCCTCCCCGTCAGGCCGCGTCGCGTACTTCTACAGTAAGTTGCTTGCCCAGCGCCGTCAACGCAGACTGGATTCTGTCTGGCTTGGAGACGTGCTCCGGATTGAGCAAGCGGCGGATCACCCGCTCGTCGACTCCGAGGCGGCGCGCCAGCTCGGAGTTATTGACCTGCTGCTCCCGCATCGCCAGATAGAGTGCGAGTTTCGGCGCAAGCCAAAGCGGCACAGGCACGAGACGCTGACCGCGTTTTGCGGAGGACGGAGCGGGGATCTCCTCCCGGAGCGACATGCGGATTGAGAGATCCGATCCGAGGGCATCCACGGCTTCCTCCAATGCCTCGCGATCATCGCCGCCATCGGTGGCGACACGCGGAAGATCAACGAATTCGACCAGAATACGACCGTCGCTCCCAACCTTGAATTTCGCCGGGTATGCAAATGCAGACATTGGTTCACCTCTCATAGGTCATGCGGATCGATCCTCAAGTCGCGGCACATCTTCGAGAAAAGGTCGCGGCCGATCTCTTTCTTTCGGTCTTTGAGTGTGGTGAATTCTTCGCCGAAGTATAGTCGCCCATGGCTTCCCTTGCCCCTATCGCCAACAAACTGGCAGGAGATCTTGCGGCACCGCGCCAACCTCCGTACGAGCCGCTCGAATTCCGCACCCTTCACACTTTCAGACTAGGACAGATATGTCCGAACGTCAAGAGGGAAGCCGACCGATAACCGGGGTAGTGGCCGCCAATCTGTTGTCGGGCTTTCGCCGGGCGGGGGAGAATCCACTCCTGCCGCCGGCAAACGGCAGTTAGACGGGCGCCTGCAGACGTTGCGCGTCACGATACAGCCGACCTAAATCGTAGTATTCGCGGGCCGCTTCACTGAAAATGTGAACCACCAGATCGCCGTAGTCCATCAGGACCCACTCAGCGTTTTTCAGGCCTTCGATGGCCATCGGCCGTTCGCCGTGGACATCCTTCACTCGCTGTTCGATCTCATCGCAAATCGCCTGGTTCTGGCGGGGGTTGCGGCCATGACAGATGAAGAAGGTGTCCGCCATCGTGGTGATGCCGCGGAGGTCGAAGACCTCAATGTCGAGCGCTTGCTTGTCTTCGGCGGCGTGAATGGCGGTCAGCCAGGTCGGAACTAATTCCTCCGCCAAGGTCTCCTCAACCTCGATACTGGTCTCGGGCGCCGGAACGGGCGCGGCCTTTTTCCTGGGGGTGGCGGGCCGTTTACGGGGTGTCTTTGCCTGCAAATAGTTCTCCTATGCGTTCTCGTACTACACTTAAAGTATAGTGCGGATTCATCTCCTGGCGTTTGCCTTGTTGTTCGCCGCCTGCGCGTTGCCCGCCGCCGAGACCGGCGCGGTGCGTCAAGCGCAAGAACAAATGGCGCACATCCAGAAATTGGCCGATGCCGGCGCGGCGTCCAGAAAACAAGTGGAACAAGCCCTGAGCGCATTGCGCCAGGCACAGGACGACGCGTTGATCGCCGAGGCTTTGGCCACGCGAGTGGCCGTGGAAGAGCTTACCGAGGAGCAGTCGGCGGAGGCTACCGGGGCAGCGGCGCGCAGGCTGGAACGGCAACTTGCGCAATTGGCGCAGCAGGCCCAACTGGTGAGTGAAGGCGTGGCACCGCGGACTTCGCTGGTTCCGTTCGAAGAAGAACTCGACCGCTCCCGGCGGCTGGTGGATGCGATGGAACAACGCGCCCGCAGCCTGGCCGATATCGTCGCGATGATACGTGCTGAGCAGGATGCGAGCGACCAACAGCCCGAGCCGCACTCGATTGCCGATGGCGCTATTGCCCGCATCACCCGTTTCGCGGGTGAGAATACGTTCGGCAACGACGAGTTCAAGCACGTGGTACTGGAATTCGAGAAGAAGTTCGACCACAAACTTCCGGTGAGCGCCCGCGGCGATACCGCCCTGCACCGGTCGATGGGCTTTGACCATCGCGGCCGGGTGGACGTGGCGTTGAACCCCGATGGGTTGGAAGGCCGCTGGCTGATGCGATTCCTGGAACAGCAAAAAATCCCGTTCTTTGCCTTTCGCACCGCTGTGCAGGGGCAGGCCACCGCGCCTCATATCCACATGGGGCCGCCGAGCACGCGGTTCCGAGCCGGCGACTAAACTCAGCATGAATAACCCGCAGCTTCGCGTTCTTATTTCCGACGTCGAAATCCAGAAGCGCGTCGTCGAAATCGGCGCGCAGATCACCAGAGACTACAAGGAAGGGGACTTGGTTCTCGTAGGCATTTTGAAGGGCGCGTTCATCTTCGTGGCCGATCTCGCCCGCGCCATCCACCGGCCCGTGCGGATGGACTTCATCGGCATTTCCAGCTACGGCAAGGGCAAGACCACGTCCGGCGAAGTGAAGGTGACCAAGGATCTGGACGCGTCCATTGAAGGCTCTAACATCATCATTGTCGAAGACATTGTCGACACGGGCGTCACGCTGAGCTATCTGATTGGACTACTGCACAATCGCAAGCCTCGGAGCATTCGGATCGCGGCGCTGCTTGATAAACCCGAACGCCGGTTGCGGCCGGTGCAGGTAGGCTACACCGGCTTCACGATTCAGGACGAGTTTGTGGTTGGCTACGGGCTGGATTTCGCCGAGGAGTACCGCGGGTTGAAGGACATCTGCGTGCTGAGCGAAGGCGACGCGGGTTAGGCCCTTGGCTTGGGCGGAGGCAGATCGCGCGCTTCGCAAGCGCTCTGGAAACCGGCGCGGCCATGGGAGCCGTCGCAAAACGGTTTATTCTCTGATGCGCCGCAGCGGCACAGCGAGATCACTGTGCGTCCGGCGAGACCGAACTCCTTGCCGGAGGGGTCGTTGATTGTGAAGTCGCCTTCAAGGCGAAGGGGGCCATTGTTGTTAACGGTTACTTTGGTTGCCATCGAATTGATGGTAACAGTATGGCGACGGATACAATAGAACCATGCCTCGTTTGTGGGCGTGCGTGCTATTGATTCCGCTTTGCGCCGGCGCGCAAGGATTGGCGCCGGAGGTGCTGCTGCTCTCCCGCATCAAGCGGCACATGGAGCAGGTGCTGAACCGCCAGCCCAATTACACGTGCCTGGAGACGATTGAGCGCTCCCGGCGTTCAGGGAAGAGCAGACAGTTTCAACTCATGGACGCGCTGCATCTGGAAGTAGCGGTGGTAGAAGGGAAGGAGATGTTTTCCTGGCCCGGCGAGCGCGAATTCAAGGAGCGGGATCTGCGGGAATTGGTGCCGACGGGAGCGATTGGAAGTGGAAGCTTCGCGCTCCATGCGCGCTCCGTTTTTCTATCGGGCTCGCCGTTAATGACGTATCGAGGCGAAGAGATCATTGATGGACGGGCGGTGTCGCGGTATGACTATCACGTAGCGCAGTTTCGCAGCGGCTATCGGATTCGCGTGGGCAAGTTGGAGGGAATCACGGGTTATCGCGGATCGTTCTGGAACGACATGGAGACATTGGACTTGCTGCGGCTGGACGTGGAGGCGGTCGAAATTCCGCCTCATCTGCCATTGCGGGCGACGTCGGACTCGATGCGCTATGAACGGGTTCCGATTGGCGAGTCGACGTTTTTGTTGCCGAAATCCTCGCGGATGATCATGGAAGATTTCGAAGGCGGGCAGAGCCGGAACGAGATCAGCTTCTCTCGCTGCCGCCAGTATTCGGGGGAATCGACGTTGTCATTTGCCGAGGCGCCGGAGGGTGAGACGGGGCCGCCGGCGCTGGCGGAGGCCATCGTACTTCCGGCTGGGTTATCGATTGAGATCGAGCTGTTGACGCCGGTAAGCTTCCCCGGTAACGCGATCGGCGATGAAATCGAAGCCCGTGTGCGGCGCGACGCAAAGCGCAAGGGCGTGGTGTTCGCGCCAAAGGGTGCGGTGCTGAAAGGCAACGTGGCACTGCTGGAACGGCGCCGGGATGCGCGCGGGCAGAGCAGCACTTTGGTGGCGCTGAAATGGCGAGAAATTTCCTTCGATGGCAAAGTTGGGCCATTCGAGGGACAATTAGAAGATGGCGGCGCAGTTTCGGCCGGCGATTCCAGCAGTCGCGGCACCTTCCTGCGGCCCGGGTTCCGGGAACGGCAAGGTCTGCCGCACCGTGATGTCTTTTACGTTAGAAAGGATAGCCTTCAACTTCCGCGCGGTCTGCCCCTCAACTGGCTGACACTCGACGCCGGAAGTTCCGGAGCAAAAAAGCCGTGATCCAGTTCACTCTTGAAACCGACAAAGCCCTGTTTGAGAAGGCCATGCGCTTCTCCCAAAAACAGGTGAAGCGCCTGATTGACACCAACCCGGGCTTTTATCCGATGTACACGCAGGACGGCAAATGGAAGCATAATGGACCAACGTGGACGCGTTGGTGCGACGGCTTCCTGCCGGGCATGATGTGGCTCTTCCGCCGCTTTGAGGTGGAGACGGGCGGAAAGGATCCTGAGTATTGGTACAAGAAGGCGGTGGACTACACGAAGCCGCTGGAGAAGCGAAAGAGCGACCCGGACGTGCATGATCTGGGCTTCGTGTTCCAGCATTCCTACTATCGCTGGTTCCAAGTGGACCGCGACCCGAAGCTGGAAGAGATTGTGATTGAAGCGGGGAAAACGCTGGCGCTGCGGTACCGGGATAAGGGCAATTATCTTCGATCGTTTGTCGCCGAAAATTCGTTGTTCATCGACATCATGATGAACGTCGGACTGGTATTCTACGCGGCGAGAGCGACCGGCGATAAAAATTTGCGCGAGATTGCGACGCGCCATTCGCTGACGACGCGGCGCTTCCTGGTTCGCGGGGACGGCTCGACGGCGCACGAGGGGTTATTCGACATTGAGACCGGCGAGTTCCTGCGAGAGGCGACCCAGCAAGGCTACCGCGCTGACTCCTGCTGGGCGCGCGGCCTGACGTGGGCGATCTACGGTTTCTCGACGGCTTACGAGTACAGCCGCGATCCGCACTTCCTGGAGACCGCCGAGGATTGCGCCGACTACTACATTACACACGCCAACGCCGACGGGATTGCGCCGTGGGACTTTAACGCGCCGGCGGAACAGCGCAAGCAGATCGACACGTCGGCGGCGGCGATCGCCGCGAGCGCGTTCCTGCGGCTCGGCCGCCTGCTGCACGATCCGGTGAAGGGCCATTTTTACTGGAACACAGGGGTGCGGATTCTGCGCACATTGTGCCAGAATCATCTGGCTGAAAAGGATAAAGAATGGGAAGGCGTGCTGAAGGGCGGCGTCTACCATCTGCACAAAGAGCTGGGTGTAAATGAGTCGGTGATGTGGGGCGACCACTTCTTTGTGGAAGCGTTGGAGCACGCGCTTCGGCGGATATAGAATCGGTGCCGGGCGCGGCCCGGAACCGGCGCCGCGGTGTCCGGCGCATCGCAGTGTCCAGCGCATCGCAGTGTCCAGCGC
>SHUI01000115.1 GCA_009697455.1 Bryobacterales bacterium | reverse complement strand
AATCTATTCGCAAACTGGAACACACCCAAAATTCAAAAAATCTACCGGGCGCTGGCTCAAAACATTGCACAGCACGACGCCTACGAAATCCTCACACCCATCGGCCTCGTACCGCACCCGCTCATCGGTTCCGTGTGGGCCGCCAACCCAAGTGGCAAACCGTCAAAGTCATTGGCAAAGGTGATCTCACGCACCATCAGCACCACAACATTTGAGGTAAGCCTAAATTCGGGCCGCCCTCATCAAATCAGAATCCATCTGGCATCCATCGGCCATCCCCTGGTAGGCGATCCTCTGTACGGCTTTACCGGCCAGCCTCTTGAAAATCTCCCTGGCCTCCCCGGCGATGGAGGATATTTCCTGCACGCCCAATATCTGAAATTCCACCACCCCATCACCGGAGAACAAATCAATCTTGAGGCAGCTTTGCCGTCCGGATTCTCATTGCATCAGTAGGTTCACGGCGGGAATCAAATCAGGGTGGCCGTGGAAACCTGCGCGATCCCGCCATTCTGAATCCTAACGAAACGAGTCTTATGACACTCCGATCGTGATGGTTATCAGGTCTAATGCCGGAACGGCCGTTTTGCGCTTCACTATTCAGAATGCCGCTGATAGACGAGTGATCCACAACTTCCCAGAACCCGACATATGAATAGCGACACCGCGCTATCGGCAAGCTCTTTTAGTGCGTTATACCAGTTTCAGGGCATAATCGCTCCGGCAACAAATAAAGCATGGCACTGGCCATTTCCTGAGAGTGCTATGGCCCCACTGGATTTGCGCTGGAAGGAATACGAGATGCGAAAAGGGTTCACGAGAAAACCAAAGGCGGACGAGCCCGCGACGCAAGGCAAGAACTACATAACGCCGAGCGGGCTGCAGCGCCTCCACGATGAGCACCGGTTTCTGCTTAGCAGAGAACGCCCGGCCGTGACGGAGGTAGTGGCGTGGGCTGCCAGCAACGGCGATCGCAGTGAAAACGCCGACTATCAGTACGGCAAGCGGCGGCTGCGCCAGATCGATGGGCGGATTCGCTTTCTCAGGAAGCGAATCGAAGCTGCGGAAGTGGTGGACCCAGAAACTGCGAGAACGGGGCAAGCGGCCACGAGAGCATTCTTCGGCGCGACCGTCCGCTATGCCAATGCCGCGGGAGTGGAGCGAGTGGTGAGCATCGTGGGCACCGATGAAGTCGATCTCGACCGCAGCCACATCAGTTGGGTGTCGCCTCTGGGGCGCGCGTTGCTGAAGTCGGCAGCGGGCGACAGCGTTGTACTCCAAGCGCCGGGCGGGACGGAATACCTGGACGTGCTGGAAGTGTGTTACGAGCGCATTTCAGTAGAACCGTTCCGTGAGCCGCCTGGCTCCGAGTCCTCGTCAAAGGGATCCTCTCGCCGACGCCATTCCAAGTGACAAAGGCTAACGAGGCGGCACACGAAAATTCCAGGTCACGAGCAAGGACGAATTGTGAGCCGCCAATGGCCCGGAAAGGCGCTCCCGCTACTTCCCTTCCAGCTTCACGATCATCCCCGTATCCGTCGCGGCCCAGAATATCAAATAGATACGAGGTAGCCGCATAACGGCGCACCTGACCACAGGGGCCCTACCGGGCCGCGAACCTGCGTTCCGCACGCGCCGACACAATGGCGGCCACCGGGGTCCTTAACACTGGAGGCAACCTTGGAGGCGTGATCGGGATTCCCATCGTCGCTTACCTGTCCGGGCACCAGGCGTGGACTGCGGCATTTGCCATCGGCGTCGCGTTCGCGCTGGTGGCCGCAGTTCTATGGTTCTTCGTCGATCCGACCCGCGGTGACGAGGGCAGGAGACCCAGCGATCCGAGGAATCCGGATACGATCACGGCTTGAACGGGGTGCTGCTGGTCGCTCAGGGTACGACTTGCCCGGGGGTTGGGCGCCCGCCGTGACTATTCCTTGTCTGCTTTCCTACTACCCTACCTCCCCTCCAGCTTCAAAATCATCCCCGTATCCGTCGCCGCCCAAACATTCTCTTCGTCCGCGATGGCAAGCGTCACGCGCCGCCCGACCACGCGGTAATCCACTTCGAGCGTCTCCCAAGCCTTCCTGTCTTTCGACCGCAGCATCTTGACCTTTCCGGGCACCGGCGTCTGGCGGATGCGGCCCGTCACCTCCGTCCCGGCGGCGTAAACCATGCCGGACGGCGCGATGATCACGTCCGTGATCGCCCTGTCCTTGAGACGGAACACACGCTCGCTCTTGCCCGTCTTCCAGTCGAGCGAGAAGATCTCGGACGGCCACGTGAACTCGTCGAAATATTCGAACAACCCCACGCCCCACCCGTCCGGCGTGAGACGGATTCGAGTCAGGTCGCCGAAGATGGAACCCGTGGATGGCGTCCACGTCTTTCCGCCGTCGCGCGTGTCGAGAGTCACGGTCAACGACGGCCACTCGCGGCGGCGGACCGCAGCCTCAGGGTCGATCCAGTCCGGCAGTCTTTGTCCCAACCGTCGCGGCGGGCGGCTCGACCCGGCAATCATCCCGACCTGTTTGGTGGCGAACTCGATCCAGGTGTACGTAGTAAATTCCGAACTCGATTTCGGCGACTCGGCCGCTTGCAACTTTTCCCACGTTGCGCCCCCGTCGGAGGTTGTATAGCCCGCCTTCTTCTGTCCGACGGCCCAGCCGTGATCGCGGTCGGCGAAGTAGACCCGGACTATTCCCGACGGAGCCTTCAGCTTCTGCCAACTTCTTCCGGACTCCTCGGTCTTCCAGATGCCGCGCTCGGTAACCATCCAGCCGAGACTGTCATCGAGGAAAAACAGCGAGCGCGCCGCCTCTTTGAGCGGCTGTACTGTCCAATGATCGCCGCCATCGCTTGTCACTATGACGACAGGTTTGACGCTATCGTTCTTCCCGGATATGACGCCTGCCGCGATGCCGCGCCGGGGCGAAGGGAATTTCAGATCGACGAGCGTGAGCGAGGAGTCGTCTTCGTCGTAGAAATAGCGCGTCTTCCACTGCGGCGCGGCGAACGCGGAGGCGGCCAGCAGCGCAAGCGGAACGCAACGCGGGATTCTCATCTCACAGGCGCCGCGGTTGGACGGGACCGGAGGAGAGGACCATGCCCGCGAGGTCCGCCGCCGCTACCGACGCCGGGTCCATGCGCGCCAGCACGAGCAGACATCCGACCTGTTCACCGATGGTTGTGAGCGTTTCCATCTCGCTGCCCGTGTGCTGATGGAGCAGGCGGTGCTGAATGTTGATGACGCCCACCACTCGGTTTCGCGCGATGACGGGCGCGGAGAGAAACGCCTCGTAAGAGTCTTCCGGCAGGTCGCCGAAGAACTTGAAACGCGGGTCTTTGTAAGCCTCGCGGGAGATCGCGAGCAGACGCCGTTCGCGGGCCACCCAGCCGGTGAGACCTTCGTCGAGCTTGAGGCGGACTTTGCCGATGCTCGATGGATGGGGGTTATTCGAAGCGCACAGCACC
Source organism: Bryobacterales bacterium (assembly GCA_009697455.1). GTDB lineage: Bacteria > Acidobacteriota > Terriglobia > Bryobacterales > Bryobacteraceae > SYKU01. The sequence continues at coordinate 10,455 of SHUI01000115.1, read as the reverse complement.
AGGCCGTTTTGATCGAGCAGGTACATAAGGCAGGAGTCGCACCCCATGAACTCCACGATCAGATCCACGATGGCCTGGAGCACTTCCTGCAGGCTCATCTCGCGAACCATCAGCCGGCTGATCTTTTGGAAGAGCCGGAGTTGCTGCTCGGTGCGCTGCAGGCGGAATTCAAAGTCTTTGGCTTTGGCCACAGTCTCATTATAAACGTGGCATTCTAAAAGAATGGCGAAGGCCAAGAATACGGTGTGGTTGGCGCCGGGGATCCCGTTTCAGTTGGAGTACGCTCCAGAGGCGCTCGAGCACGTGAGGCGGATCGCCGTTGAAGCCTTCTATTCCATGCCTCGAGGAGGCATGGAGGTCGGTGGGATTCTGCTGGGACGTCACGGGAACGGACTCGTGGAAGTGCTGAACTCCGTGCCGATTGAATGCGAGCACGCCAGCGGGCCGGGGTTCGTTCTTTCGCCGAAGGATCACACGAAGCTTGCCGCGCTGGTCGCGGGAGGCGGCCGGCAGCCAGGCGGACCGGAGCTTCGGGTGGTGGGGTGGTTCCATTCGCACACCCGGAGCGGGATTTTTCTTTCGGCCGAGGATCTGGCGATACATGAACGCTACTTTCCGGAGCCCTGGCAGGTCGCGCTGGTGGTGAGGCCGGAGCACGGGGCTCCGGCGCGCGCGGGATTCTTCTTCCGTGGCACCGGCGGCAGCATCCGCAGCGAATCGACGGCCCTTGAGTTCAAATTGCAGACCTTGGCGCACGCCTCGCCGGGCGCGGTGTGGGGGGCGGCAGCCGGGATTGCGCCGACGAGCGAGCCACTACCGGTGGCAGGCGTCCCTGACCCGGTTCCAGAGGTTGAGACCATCGAAAGCCCGCCGGAACCGCCGGCCCCCGTTCCAGTCATTCCCGTTGTCGAAGCCGCTCCTCGGTACCTTCTCTGGTTGACGCTCGCGCTCGGTCTAGTTGCGCTGATCGCGATGGCCGGTTTCGTTTATCGCGATACCGAGGTCAAGGTCCTGCGGGAGGATATCAGGCGCGAGCGGTTGCGGGCGCGGGAGCTGGAGAGGCGGTTGGAAGTGGAACGAAAAGCGCACGAAGCGCAAGTCGCCCGACCCGCGCCGCCCGCAGAACAGCCCGGCGCGTCGCAGTGAGTGCTTGCGGGGCAGGCCATCGCTGTTTGCGACCTTGCTATATGGGCGAGGGGAACAACAAAAGGAGGTCGGCTGCCCAACTGCCCTACCTGCGCCCAATTGCAGGAGCCGTTTCATAACGGGAACTTGCGACTAGCCGCGGACCAGATATTCACTCAAGCGGACTCTCAGAGATTCGGACACCCGCACCTCTACCTCACAGAACTCGCCTTCGTATCGCTGGGTGATCACTTCCCCGAGTTCATGCAGCAGATGGACGCACCCGGCCTCGGTTAGGGGAATGCGAAAGTGCGCCGTTTCCACCGAATCGAAAGGAAGCACGCGGTCGATCTCGGCCAGAAGCGTATCGAACCCTGCTCCGGTCACGGAGGACACCGCGACACCGTCCAGGTCCGGCGTGCCGGGCAGCAGGTCGATCTTGTTCCACACGCGGAGTTGAGTGGTCCCGTGCGCGCCGATCCCGGCCAGGACCTTCGTGACATGCTCTGCCTGCTCTGCCGCGTGCGGTGAGGAAGCATCGACCACGTGGAGGATGAGTGCCGCCTCGGTCACCTCTTCCAAAGTCGCGCGGAAGGCCTTTACGAGCGTGGTTGGAAGATTGCGTATGAAACCAACGGTATCGCTGAGCAACACGCGCCGGCGTGAAGGCAGGGTGACGCCGCGGACGGTCGGGTCGAGCGTCGCGAACATGCGCGCGTCGGCCGCCACTCCGGCGGATGTGAGCCTGTTGAAGAGAGTAGACTTCCCCGCGTTCGTGTAGCCGGTGAGAGCGACGGTCGCGAGGGGAACGGCGGTGCGCTGGCGGCGGTGGACTCCGCGAACGCCGCGCACGTTTTCAAGTTCCAGATCCACCTTCTTAATGCGTTTATGGATTCGCCGCCGGTCGGTTTCAAGCTGCGTCTCACCAGGGCCGCGCGTTCCGATTCCGCCGCCCTGGCGGGTCATCGACTTGCCCCGGCCCGCGAGCCGTGGGAGTAAATAGTTTAGTTGCGCGAGCTCGACTTGCAGGCGGCCTTCCCGCGTGCGGGCGCGGCCGGCGAAGATGTCGAGAATCAATTGCGTGCGATCGATGACGCGGGCGGCGAGCGCCTTCTCCAGATTGCGCTGCTGCGTGGGGCTGAGATCGTTATCGAAAATGACCAGATCGGCCTTATGCAATTTCACAAGGTCCGCCAACTCCAGGACCTTGCCGGAACCGATGAGCGTCGCGGCTTCGGCGGTGGGGCGGGCCTGAAGAACGCGCTCGCAAACGCGCGCCCCAGCGCTTTTAGCCAATTCCGCTAACTCGGAAAGCGAAAACTCGCCCGAATCGACATCCCCGTGGCGGGCGGAACTCTGCGTGAATTTCACAGCCGCGAGGATCGCGCGTTCAAGCGGGCCGGCAGTCAAGCGCGGCTCAAGATCCGGAATTTCCGGTCGCTTCCGGAGTGGAGGTGGCGGCCGCGGCGGAGGCATAAGCAGGCGAATGGGATGTGACCGACGGATGGTTGGGTTTCACAATCACGACCGTCGAAATCGCATGCTTAAAAATAAGCTGCTCCTGATTGCTGGTTTCGAGCACCAGCGCGTATTTGTCGAAGCTCTTGATCCGGCCCGAGAGTTTGACGCCACTGAGCAGATAGATCGTAATGACGCCCCGATCCTTGCGCGCCGTATTCAGGAACGTATCTTGTATGTTCTGCGCTGGCTTGTCCATGGCATTTCCCGTTTGCCAACGCGCCGGAGTAAACCGGCGTGCGGCTCTGTTATTGTACAACAAACGCCTCGGCGCGTTACATCTGCAAACTGGTGACTGGCACTAACCGTAATGCGATTTCACTTTTCGGGCCGCCGCGCGCCCAGCCACCGCCGCCAACTGGTCCTCCGATGCCGCCCGCACCAGTTCCGAACTGCCGAAGGCCTTAAGCAGTTTTTGCACGGTCAGTTTGCCCACGCCGGGAATCGCATCCAGTTCCGAGGTGAGCCGCCGCGAGTTCCGCAAAGTCCGGTGGAACGTCACGGCGAAGCGATGCGCTTCGTCGCGGATGGTCTGGATCAAATGCAGAATGGGCGAGTACCGGTCGAGCGCGATAGGCTCGGATTCCTGACCGAAAACGTAGATCAGCTCTTCGCGCTTCGCGATCGATGCGAGCGGTTGATTGGCGAGCGAGAGCGCCTCCAGAGATTCGGCCGCCGCGTGCAACTGCCCCAGACCGCCGTCGATGAGCACCAATCCGGGCATGGGTTGCTTCTCGTTCAGCAGGCGAGCGTAGCGGCGTGTGACGACTTCGCGCATGCAGGCGAAATCGTCATTGCCTTCCACCGTGCGAATGATGAACTTGCGGTAGCCGGACTTCTTCATGCGCCCGTCTTCCCACACGACCATGCTCGCCACCTTGTCGGTGCCTTGGATGTGGGAGATGTCGAAGCACTCGATGCGCGAAGGCGGTTCTAGAAGACCGAGCGTGTCCTGCATCGCCTGCTGGATGGCTTTCGACGAGGGTTTGAGCACGCGGAAACGCTGGTCGAAGCTGTGTTTCGCGTTCGTGCCGGCGAGAGACAGCAGAGCCTTTTTTTGACCGCGCTGAGGCGTCAGGATCTCGACTTTCCGGTTGCGTTTTTCGCTAAGCAACTCTTCGAGCGTTTCGCGGTCTTCGAAGTCCGTGGGCGTGTGAATGGCCGAGGGCACGTACTGCTGATCGAGATAGATCTGCTGAAGCAGTTCGGAGAAGAACGAGGGTTCGTCAAAGTCGAGCTGGTCCTCCCAAAAAAACTCGCGGCGGTCGACGATCTGGCCATTGCGCAGGTGAAACAGGTTCACGGCGACGAGGGGAGGCTCGGCGTAGCAGGCGAAAATATCCACGTCGTCTCCCTTCGCCGCGGCCATCTTCTGGCGCTCGCCCATTTCTTCCACGGTCGTGAGCAGGTCGCGGAGCGCCCCTGCTTCTTCAAAGCGCATCTCACCCGAGGCGATCTGAATCCGGGCGCGTAACCCGGTGGAGAGATCTCCATGCCGGCCTTCCAGGAACAGGCGGACATCCTTGACTGCGACGCTGTAGGCGTCGTCGGTCACCAGGCCTTCGACGCAAGGCCCAAGGCAGCGGTGGATATGGTATTGCAGGCACGGCTTCGGATGGAACCGGGTGAGATCGATCTTGCAGGAAGGCACCAGAAAGTGCCGGTGGATAAAGTGCACCAGGCGGTGAGCGAGGTTCGCCGGAAAGTACGGACCGAAATAGGACGAGCCGTCTTTTTTCAAACGGCGGGTGACGTAGACGCGCGGGTACTTTTCCGCGGTCAATTTGATGTACGGATATGTCTTGTCGTCACGAAGAAGGACATTGAAGCGAGGCTTCCACTGCTTGATCAGGTTGTTCTCAAGCGCGAGAGCTTCCTTTTCGTTATCGACCAGGATGAAGTCGATGTCGCGCGCTTCGGAAATCAGGGTTCCCGTTTTCGAATCGCTCAACCGCTCGTCGGAAAAGTAACTGCGCACGCGGGCGCGCAGACTTTTTGCCTTGCCGACATAGATTACCCGGCCGGCGGCATCCTTATATAGATAGACGCCGGGAGATAGGGGCAGTTGTCCAACTTTTTCACGGAGATCCATCGGGAGGCTGAATTCCGATTATGTCATGCGGCGCAATTGGTTCCGGGCAGTCCAGGAAATCACCGGGCAGGCAAACCAGGGGATGCTGGTAGAATAGGAAGTCATTATGGCGGTCGACACGATCAGGGGTTCGCTTCGGGATAAGGGAGTACGACTCACCCGCCAGCGCGGGATCCTCCTGGAACTGATAGACAAGTCCGGCCAGCACCTCGACGCGGAGCGCCTGTTTCAACTTGCCAAGGAGAAGGATCCCAAACTCAACCGGGTCACCGTCTACCGCACGCTGAAACTGCTCAAGGCCGGCGGCTTGGTCGATGAACTCGACCTGATGCATTACGGGGGCGACCAGCACTACTACGAAACGCGCATGAAGCAGGAGCACGCTCACGTGATCTGCCTTCGCTGCGGAAAAGTGGAGGAGTTTTTTGGCGAGCCGCTGCATCGGCTGCGCCGCCAGATTGAGGCCCATTTCGGATTTCAGATCGTACTGGCGCGCACCGAAGTCGGGGGCTACTGTTCGCATTGCCAGGCTCTCCGTGCGAGAGAAATGGAGCAGGCGGCCGCGGCTGCGCTCCCATCCCCGCCCGCAACTGGCCGTGCGCGCGCCAAACGCGCCGTCTAAATGGCCACCGCGATTTCGGGCGAACCCGTCCCGGTTTCATTGCTCGTAATCGATCCTAATGGGCACCGCGCGCGCGTGGCGCTCAACGATTTCCCTTTCAAGATTGGAAGGCAGGCGGATAACCACTTTGTGCTCCGCGACAGCCGGTCTTCCCGCAATCACGCCCAGATCGTGCGCGAGGATGGCGGCTACGTGGTGGAGGATACCAACAGCCGTCACGGAGTTTACGTCAACGGCGCAAAAGTGGCGCGCCACACGTTGAAGAATCACGACCGTATCGAGTTCGGTTTCAGCGATTCCTACCAATTGCACTTCTCGACGGAATCGCCGGAGGCCGCAAAGATGCTCGAGCAGTTCCCTGGCGCCGAGCAAATGGCCAAGTTCGAAGGCATTGCCGGAGCCCCCGGACCCGCGAGCAGCCTGGCCAAGTTGCGCGCTGTCCTCGAAGTGGCTCGGGCTCTTGAAGCGTCGCTCTCGACGAACGAGGTCCTGACCTCCGTGGTAGGCGCGGCCCTTTCTATCACCGGCGCCGAGCGCGGTTTCCTGCTGCTCCGAAAAGGCGATGGTCTCGACATGGTGGTGGCGCGCGATCGCCACGGCTCGGTTCTCGCGGAGAACGACTTGCGCGTTCCCCGCAGCCTGATCCACCGCGCGCTCCGGCAGCGGCGTGAGTTGCTGTCGATGAATTTCGATCCTCTTGAGTCGCAAGGTGCGGGCGCTGAGCGAAGTATCGCCGATCTCGAACTCCGGAGCGTGGTTTGCGTTCCGCTGGTGAAAATTCGCACGGGAGAAGAGCGAGAAACCACGATCATGTCGGCCGAGAACGACACTCTCGGAGTCCTCTATCTCGATTCGCGCGCCGGCTCGCAGGACCTCTCCTCCGGAAACCGCGAACTCATCCAGACGCTCGCGCTAGAAGCCTCCACGATTCTCGAGAACGCGCGTCTTCTGACGGAACAGCGCGCCTCCGTCAAGCTTGAAGAGGAACTAACGATTGCACGGCAGATTCAGCAGGGCCTGTTGCCGCGCGAGTTACCATCTACGGGGTGGTTCCGCGCGAACGGCAGCAGTCTGCCAACGCATCAGGTGGGTGGCGACTACTTCGACGTGGCCCCAATCGACGGCGACAATTGGGCCGTCGTGGTCGCGGACGTTTCAGGTAAGGGAGTCAGCTCCGCGCTGCTCGCCAGCCTGCTTCAGGGCGCATTTCTGATCGTGTCCGACTCAGGCGCCGCGATCGGCCGCCGGTTCGAACGTCTCAACCAATTCCTGGCCGGCCGGACGCAGGGCGAGAAATACGCCACCGTACTCTACGCCACACTCAGCCGCGGAGGCACGCTCAGTTACGTGAACGCGGCCCATTGCGCGCCGGTATTGGTACATCCGGACGGCCGGCTTGAAGAACTGGAAACTACCGGAATGCCGGTCGGCCTTATACCCGAAGCCACTTGGGACGTGGCGGAAAAGACTCTTTTGCCCGGCTCGAAAATGGTAATTTACAGCGACGGCGTTACGGAGGCGCATGACCAGACGGGCGAATTCTTCGGAATGAGCCGGTTGCTGGAGGCGATTTCCGAGTGTGCCGGGGAATCCTGTGAGATGATGCACGGCAAGATTTTGGAACGGCTTGAGTCCTTCACCGGAGGCGCCGAGCAGGCCGACGATATCACGCTCGTGGTTGTGGAATTCCACGCCTGATCCATCGGCGGCGGTGTAACAATTCACCCCCCAGAAGAAAGTGCTGAACACGTAGCCACAGGGAACTGGAGCACCTGCGCCGGCAGAATCAGGATCTGCGCAGGCAGACCTATGAGTTCCAGCGCAAGATCGCTGACGCGGAAAAGCATCTCGCCGAGGATCAAAAGAAGATCGCCGACCTGGAGCACCAGTTGGCGGCTTACCAGAAGGATTTCCACCAACTCCAGCAAACCTCCTTCGACGGACGGCAGACCGGGAGGCGTCGACAACTTTGCCCTGCCCAACGCTATCCCTTGCGGCGGAAATACTGGAAGGTGTAGGAGATCATTGCGACGATGGTCAGTGTTTGAACCGTGCTCGCGACTTTGTCATTTCCCACCATTGTGTGCAGCACAAACATCCCTAGAATATTCGCGGCAAAACAGGCTGTAACGACGAGAATGCAGCCGACGGGTCGGTAGAAGAATGGGCGCTTGCTACGAGGGATCTGTGCGGCCATCGGAGCGGCGGCTTCACGGTCCGAGCGCGTCGCATTCTCATTGAATCTCCGTGTTCCAGGTGAAGTCGTCGAAAGGAGCTTAAGTAGTGCTTCAATCTCCGCAGTATCAGCAACGCAATGCCAATGTTGCAGTGTTACAGTGAGTCCACTTTGAGTATTGACAGTCAATGTGCGTTCATCAGGCCGATCGCGCAAGAAGCGCCAAAACGGCCGCATCAGATCTATAAACAAATTGGTGAACGAAGCAGCATCGTCGATACCGATGCTTTTGATATCTGACCACGGGAGACGAAGCTCTCCATCGTCTGTATATGCGGTCAGCAACTCATCAGTCAACGTTAGCTCGTATTGCCCACATCGAGGGCATGGCGTGTACGTACAGGCAAATGCGGTATGAAATGTCGTGCCGACGCCTTCCAGGGGATTCATGCCGGCCTCCCGCTTCGCTTCATAGAAGTCGTGTCGATGCAGCCGCGTAAGGTGGTCAGACAAGATTCGTTCTGCTGGCTCTGGAAGGTATACAGTACGATCTAGATCGGGCAGGTAGTCTTGAGCTTCGCCTATGAATCCCTGCAGGCGTCTAACGCGATCCCGGAGTGGTGGGTGAGTGTCGGTCACGGACTGGCGCTCCACCTCGTAGTAAACAATAATGTTGCGGAAGCGCCGAACGAGTGTAGGCCAATGTTTCCCGATAGCATCCCGTGCGGTCGCGAACCAGTTAGGTGTCGTGGTTGCACTCTCGGGGCTGAGCAATTTGGCGTGGAACTCTGCGTTAATCAGCGCGGACAGGGCAGGTTCGCGACCATCCTTCGACTCTAGAGAGTGCATCAGGCCCGCAACGGCGACGAGGCTGTGGCAGAACTGTGCGTTTCCAATGTAGTTGGCAGCGAAGGAGTCTGCGAGATACTCCTCCCGCCGACGAAATCCGGCCATTGTGAGCGCGAACGCTTTGAACAGTGCAACTGTGACCAAGAGTGGAGGAATCGTCAGTACCCAGGTCCAGCAGCCGACACCTCGGTGAGCAGAGACGAAGCGAGAACAGAACTGCCACAGCTTATAGCTTATGCTGGTAGCCCATAGCTGTCGTCGCATTGTCAGGTGGGCAAACTCGTGAAAGATGACGCTTGTGAGGTCTGTCTCTGAAGCCAACGCTAGCAAAGGTGTCCCGATACGTAGAGCGCTGCGAAACCCCGTGGCTGGCTCCAGTGGCCCCGAACTGTAAGCTTCGCAGCATACCGTGGGCGTGAGGAGTATTGCGTCCGGTGCCGGAACGCCGGCGTCGCGAGCGCACTGTTGCACGAGTTCTTGAAACTGACCAAGTACATCGGGGGCTAAGGGTACGCCGTCGATTCTTGGACGCTCGAATGTCGCCTTGATCAGGACGAGGAGCAAAAACCCACCGGTCAACGTCATTATGAGCGGAAAGGCCCACTTCTTTGTGTCGCCACCGCTGGCTTCGATAAAGCTTGATACCCCATAGACGAGGAACGTAGTGTAGAGAACACCGAAGGCAAAAATGACCACCGAGAAGACAACTGCCCAGGCAAGTACGGCGACCGAAAAGGAAAAAGGCATTTTGAACGGCGAGGGTGACAAAGATGTACCGGGGCGCGCCACGACGATTCCTCTTGGACGCTACAGCCACGGCTGAAAAAAGCGCATCCCTCGTGACCTGTAGTCAGTGGTTCGCAGCTTTCCGACCGCTGACTGAGTGCCGCCGACTTCAGCCTGACGTACCGCTGCCCCAGTTGATACGGCTGCTCCGGCCACAGCATTTCCTCCGATCGCAGTGAAGTAGATCAAGAAGGCGTTGAGGCTTGCCAGGAAAAACACGAGCCCGCTCGCCTGATTCGACATCAGCGCCTGAAGGGAGATGCAAATCGCAAGTGACACCACAAGCCCGAGCCATTTGGGCTTCCACCCAAAAGCCATCGACAGTGAATTCGTTACCGCAATCACGGCCATCGACAGGCCGCCGTAGGTCTTGAGCGAGTCTAGCGTGAGAAGCTGTCCGGCTTCAATCATAAAAGCCTCTGGGAGACGGTTCTGATTCGTGCGTATTATAGCACTGTATGTTGCTGTCTGGAGTCGCAGGAATTGGCCCAAGTGGCCCGCCATGCCGGGCTATTTGATTGACGGGTACAGGGTACAGGTGGCGTTGTTAGGGTGAAAGCAGCTTCCAACACGGCTTGATGGGGCACGCGCATGACCGGAATCCAGATTGTAACCGATGAAAACCGATGAGAAGGGCCGTAAGGTGGCCGTTCAAATCGATCTGAAAAATACGCCGCGATACTAGGCTAGAGGAGTTCTGGGATAACCTCATTTCGGAATCGCGCCTCGAAAAAAAAGAATACCGCTCGAAGAGACCAAAGCGGACCTCGTAAAACGCGGCCGAATGTGAGTAATCATTCTGTCGCGCTCGTTCCATCCGGAAATAGGGCCACCGGTCCTGCGCTTTCGACGCTCGGCCGCGTCTACAAGATTGCGGAGGTTCGCGTAGCTCAGCTACACCGCCCCCTTTGGCTCTACTTCAACCCGAAGCACAATATATTCGGCCCAGCCGCCACGGCGACGAACTGCTTCCCGCCCGCCGCAAATGTCATGGGCGAGGCGCGCCAGCTATGGCCGTCGCCCAACTCGGCCGAGGCGTTCGTCTGGACGTGCCAGAGATCCCTCCCCGTCTTTGCGTCCACCGCCGCGAACGCACCGCTGTCCTCGCCGAAAAACACGACGCCGCCCGCTGTGGAAAGCACGCCGCCCCAGCTATCGGCGGACCCGATCTGTGGAACCTCCCACACGCGCTTTCCTGTTTCGATATCGAGCGCCCGGAGAAACATCTGACCCGGTTCGAGCGCAATCGGCTTCGGATTCCAGTTCGGCGGCTTGACGTAAACCCCG
>SHUI01000114.1 GCA_009697455.1 Bryobacterales bacterium | reverse complement strand
CAAACAGAGGCCGGCCGTTGGCTCCAGCTCCGGGGATCAGACCGGCGGTCGCGTCGAAGTACGTGACACCCTGGCGGATGGATCGCGTGCCGACGTAACCTGTCTGCAACACAAACCCGGCGCCAAGTTCCCGCTGCACCGTCAGGTTGTAGGACTCGATGTAACCGCGGCGGAGCTTTCCGGCCTGCAAGGAGTTGGTTGCAATGGTGTTGGGGATGTCAAGGACCCCGCTCGACACATCCGGGAACTTTACCGCCGGAATGCCCGTCGCGAGCGTCCCACCGGCCACGAACGAGTTGAGAGGCTGGTACTCGTCCACGATCACCGCCGGATAGGGGCTGCGCAAAGGCCGACTTACCGGATACGGATCATTCGTGATGCCAAATCCGGCACGGAAGACCGTCTTTTCACCCATTCGGTATGCCATGCCGATACGCGGCGCGAACATCACCGCAGCCGCCGTGGTTCCGGCGTTTCTTGGGACGTTTCCGCGCCCTCCGATCAAGACCTTGTTGGTTTCGAGGTCGTAGCGCTCGATTCCGAACTCGCCCCGGCTCATGATCGGGAAGTGCTCGAAACGCATGCCGATGTTAACGCTTAGCCGGCGGGTAGCCTGCCAGTTGTCGCGAATAAAGTATCCCTGCTGGAACTCACGCGTCTTCATGGGATCGTAGAACTGGTAAGCCTTGCCCAGTGATCCCGGAAGGCCCAGGAGGAACGAACCGTAAGCATTGAAGTTGTTTGCGGCCGGGCCGCCATTGAGTGCCGTGACCCCGTTGACGAAATTGAAGCCGCCACGCGGGCTCCAGCCCCCCAGCTCAGGCTGCCAGTGATTCATCTGATGCTGAATCATGTCGAAGCCGGCGCGAAGGTTGTGCGCGCCCCGAGACCACGCCAAATTCGCGACGTACGTGTATACGCGATCGTTCCGCACGACCGGGCTCCAGGTGTTGACGTTGCCGACCGACGCGTAACCGCTGATGTTGAAGACCGGAAAACCGCTTTGCCGGGGATCAGGTCCATTCGTCCCCGGTATCTTCAATAAATCGAGCCCGATGTTCGTGCCGTAATCCGGCCCTGTTGTGTCATGGTGCATCAGTGTGCCGCCGAAGTTGGCGTCGAACAGAAGCGTAGGCGTAATGGTGTAGCTGACGCCCCCACCGAACACGTCCGTGTGGTTGTTGCCGGTGCCAATGCCGGCGGCTCCGGCTGCGCCGCCAGGATAGCCTCCGAGGGCTTTCCCGAGCGGGGCCGCGCCTGAAACCGGCGAAAGCATCACACTATATTTTCCGAAAGCGTTAACCTTGCTATTCGGCGTCCAGTTCAACTTGCCGTCCACCAGATTACGCTTGAAGTAATACGGCACCGAAGCGAAGTAGTTATTGGTTTGCCCACTCCCGGTATTAGGCAACGGAATCAGATCCTGAATCGTACGGGCCGCGGAACTCCATCGCGCCTGCGGAACCACATTATCCGGAAACGGGGTGCGGTTCTGACCAAGATTGTTTCCCGTAGCGGGATCGTACACGGTGGTCAGCCCTGCGAAATTCCCGCTCTTCACTTGCGCCGTCGGAACCGAAAGGAGGCCGTTGCCGCGTTCCGCCGTGGTGCTTTCTTCCCAGGACGTAAAGAAGAAGAGTTTGTCCTTCTTGATGGCTCCGCCGAAAGTTCCGCCAAACTGATTGTCGATGCGCTGGGGAATGCCCGATCCAGACGGCGTGTTCGGGTTGAAGAAAAGATTCTTGGCACCCCAGGCGTGGTTCGAGTGATAGAGGAAAACGACACCGCGGTACGCGTTTGTGCCCGATTTCGTGATCACGGAAACGGCCGCGCCGCCCGACATGCCCTGCTCGGCGTCGAAATTGTTGGTCGCGATGTTGACCGTGTCGATCGATTCAATCGGCGGAATGTAGAGCGCATGGTGCGGGAGCCAGGTGAAAACGCTGGCGGCCCCGTCAATGCGAGTGTTGTTCGAGTTGCGGGCCGTGCCGTTGACGTTGGTGGTCAAAGCGCGAGCCGGCGAGTCGGTGGAGGCGTTCTGAAACTGGCCTGGCGTCGTTCCAGGCACCAGATCGAGAAGGGATTGAAAATTCCGGTAACCGCCGACCGAGATCTGCGTCAGTTCCTTGGAACTGATGTCGGTGTGCAGATCGGACTTGTCGGACTGAAGCTGAACCGCTTCCGCCCCAATCGTGATCGTTTCACTCACGCTGCCGACTTTGAGCGCGGCGTCGATGCGCGCGATGTTGTTGGCGGCGATGGCGATATTCTTGGCTTCAAACTGCGTGAAGCCAGCCGCTATGATCTTGATATCATAGACGCCCGGTGGAAGGTTGCGCGCGTCGTACGCGCCACGGTCGTCGGTCTTGGTTTCGGCGCTGAAACCCGTGGCATTGTTCTTTAACGTGACGTTAGCGCCGACCACCGACCCCTGCTGCGGATCGGTCACGTTGCCTACGAGATTTCCATAAAGAAGCTGGCCCAGAGCGAGCCCCGCGGAAATAACCGCCAAGGCGGACAGAATCAGGAACGTTCGAGTTTTCATTCAGACCCCTTGTTTAGCAGCATACTGGAGCACAATGGTCCGTGCCGGATTCAAAGCCTCCAGGTTTGGTTCTACTATCGCCCGTCCCAGCGGTCTTGTCAAGTAGAAAATTGCAACACCACTCGTCCCTAATGTGGGTTAGCGTTAAGCCTACTTCCTCGTCCCATGGTTTCACCAAGATTCCACGGTTCACGCCGTTAGCGTTTACGACCCGGGAATGATCGCGCTTGCCGTCTGAAACGCCTCCTCGGTTGGGCGTGCGTGGTCTCTAAGAAAGCCGGCCCGGTCAACCTTCAGGCTGGGCAATGCCCTCAAATAATTGATAATACAGCGCTTGTAAATAGCGGGTGGCAAGCGAGGAGGCGCTGACCGCCGGACCGACGCCGACGCCGCCAATTCCATTGATGAAGCAATTTTAATGAGGAGTTAAGATGCTTTTCATGTCGCTCTGCGAAGATCATTGATGAACGGCGCTTTCGCCGTACCATAAAGGAGAATGAACTACATGAAGAAATTGATGACCCTGATGCTTGGCCTGTCGCTCGCGATCGGCTCCGTAGCCGTTACGTTCGCCGCCGACGAGAAGAAAGCGGAAGATGGGAAGAAGAAGGGCAAGAAGAAGAAGGGCGAGAAGAAGGAGCGCTAGTTCGCTTCAAACTTTGGGTAGCCGCGCAGCGTCCATTCGATGAGTACCTGCGCGGCGATCCGGGTTGTCTGGTTTTTCCCCTCGGCTTCTCCCTCCCCTCCGTCCGGCGATCTCGATTCCTTTCGATTCCTCCCATACCTTGACTCCCGTCCTACCTTTCGTCTAATCTCTAGTTGGTAACGGGCGGTTCCCGCTCCTCCCTCAATGAACATCTCCGTCAAAGGAAAGTACGCGCTCGAAGCCTTGTTCGATCTGTCGCTCCACAGCAACGGCCATCCGATCAAGATCGGCGAGATTGCCCGGCGTCAGCAGATTCCTCAGAAGTTCCTGGAATTGATCCTCGCGGGTCTGAAGCAGGGTGGGTTCGTGGAATCGAAGCGAGGCGCCGAAGGCGGCTACCTGTTGTCGCGGACAGCCGACGACATCACCATCGGACAGGTCCTTCGTTTCGTCGAAGCGAAGGGCCCGGGCAAGGCGCGTCCCAAGGGCGCGGGCGAGTCCCCGTTTTCGGAACTCTGGTCGCGGGTCGATCAGGCTGTCTCCGATGTGGTGGATCAGACAACGTTCGGGGACCTGCGGCGGTCCTGGAGCGAAAAGCAGTCGAATTTTGTGCCGAATTGGGAGATCTAGTTTGACTTTCAACGATAACTCTTTGAGCATTGGCCGCACGCCTTTGGTGCGCCTCAATCGAATCCTCGGCGGCTCGCCGGTCACAATGTACGGCAAGATCGAAGGCAGGAATCCGGCCTATTCGGTCAAGTGCCGGATCGGCGCTTCCATGATTTGGGACGCCGAGACCCGCGGAGTTCTCCGTCCGGGCAAAGAATTAATCGAACCGACCAGCGGAAACACCGGAATCGCGCTCGCCTTCGTAGCGGCGGCGAGGGGTTACCCAATCACCCTGACAATGCCCGAAACCATGTCGATTGAACGCCGCAAGGTGCTCAAGGCGTTCGGCGCGAAACTTGTTCTGACCGAAGGAGCAGCTGGAATGGCCGGCGCCATCGCCAAGGCGGAAGCGATAGTGGCTTCCGACCCCGACCGCTACGTTCTTCTCCAGCAATTCAACAATCCGGCGAACCCCGAAATTCACGTGAAAACCACCGGGCCGGAGATTTGGGAAGACACCGGCGGCGAAATCGACGTGCTGGTTGCCGGCGTCGGCACGGGCGGCACCATATCGGGCGTCTCGCGCTACATCAAGACGATAAAAGGAAAGAAGATCCTGTCGGTCGGCGTCGAACCCTCGGGCAGTCCCGTCATTACGCAGACGCTCAACCGGCAGCCCTTGAAGCCGGGACCGCACAAGATTCAGGGAATTGGCGCGGGGTTCATTCCTGGCACGCTGGACCTGACGATGGTGGACCGCGTCGAACTCGTGACCAACGAGGAATCGATTGACACGGCGCGGCGGTTGGCGCGCGAGGAGGGCATTCTTTGCGGCATTTCCTGCGGAGCCGCTTTGGCCGTCGCATTACGCCTGGCGAGGCTGGAGGAGTTCGCCAGGCGTACGATAGTGGTAATTCTGCCCGATTCCGGCGAACGATATCTGACAAGCCCGCTGTTTGAGGGAATGTTCGAGTCTTAGCGAACGACGGCGCGATTTACCGAATCGAATCCGCTGGATCCTCGATTGACGCCGACAGTCGGACCCGGGTAGGATCACGGCTTGGCTTCGCGGTAAACGGGACGCGGAAGGCGTCGGTTTCGCGGATTCATCGCGGCGAGCTTGCAAGCCGGACGGAGCCGGAACACGCAGAGACTCTGAAGGTGATGTGAGTCGCGGGATCCATATGCGCAAGCGATCAAAACTCCGGCGATTGTGTCCTATCGGTGTCAAGCCCCGATGCAAGGCAGGTGCCTCAAATCGGATTAGCGCCCCGGCCGGTTCTTGTAGGCGTCGCGATGTCCGGGGTGCGTAGCATCTGGCGGAGCCGCAGCCCCGAATCGCCGGTGCGGACCAGTACGATATTCGGCTTCGGTGCGGACCCGCCTTGAGCCGCCGCCCGGACAAGCGCGACCCTGCCCACGATGTCGCCCGCGCCATCGACCTTGCCCTTCATTTCACCTGCTATCCGATCGCCCTCAACTGAAAGCGTGAACCGCATGGCCGACGCCGTCTCGGGCGAAAGCACCTCGAAGGTCAGTGTCTTCCCGTCCAAAACGGCATGACGGACAGACTCGCCATTCGCATCGGCCCTCCGTCCGATCTTGCCCTCCAGCTTGCCGCTCCTCCTCTCGAACGACGCTTCCACCTGGGTACTGATTACGGTCCCACTGCCGGTATCCGGCACGTCGATCGTACCCGTCCACCGGCCAACCACGTCGGCTCCCGATAGCGCCGTTGCGAAGAGCGGTATCGCCAATAACACGTTCGTCATTCTTTCTCCAGGGCCGCGTTTCCAGGTCAGAACAGGCCGGATCGAGCAGCTTCCGCACGCGCGTCCCGTTCGAGCGTTTTGCGCGCCAACTCCGGAAGGATGCGCCAGTTCCCGTCAGCTTTAGCCGGCAGCTCTCCACGCTCGGTGAAGTAAGCGATCATGAGTTGCCGGATGTCCTCCGCCGACCGCCAAACGACTTTCGCGCCGCGGAACATCGAGTAGCCTGCGCTTCCTCCCGCGCGGTAATTGTTGACCGCGATTCGAAGTTTCCGGTCCGGCGCCAGCGGCGTACCCTTGAAAGTCAGGTTCACGATACGGCTGCCTTCAGGCTTCGAAATGTCTATTTCATAACTCACGCCCTGAGCCATGTCGTAATTAAAGCCAAAAACGTTCTTGTTCGTGAGCGGGCCCTTGCCGCAGACCTCCCCGGCGCAGGACACAAAGTATCTGGCGGCATTTTCAAGCGCGTCCTTCACCATTCGTCCATCGCCTTCAATCGCGTACAGTTCGTTGTCGTAGATGTACAGCGACGCGATCTGTCTCACCGTCACCGGTCCCGTGGGTACGCTCACGCGGGAATTGAACAGCGAGGCAAACGAAACTTCGGCCTTGGCGTAGTGCAGTTGAACTTCATGAATGGCGTCAACCAAGGCGCTATCCCCGGCCCTTCCCAAAATACCGTCGAGGGGCGCGGGCGAACGCGCGACCTCCGTCGAAAGGTAGCGCTCGGCGGCCTCGTGAAACGGCTTGGCAATCTCCAATATCCCTGGATCGGCGGGCGTCTGGTCCGTCACCTTCACCAGGCTGCTCTTCTTCTCCACAACGCGCCAAGGCTTCCCTGATTCGCCTTCGAGCGTGAATGCCAGCCGCGCAAGCGACATGCCCCAGTTCTTCGGCTGCGTTATCAGTACACCGCCGATCCGCTGCTCCGCCAGCTCCTGGTGCGTGTGTCCGAAAACGATGGCGTCGATCCCGGGCACGGCCGCGATCGCTCGTACCATGTTTTCATCTTCCGATGATCCCTCGCCCAGGCCCGCGTGCGCGGCCACTATAACCAGGTCCGGATGCTCCCGCGCGAGACTCGTTACCGCTCTCTTAACGGCCTCGACGCCACCTTCGAAGCGGTATCCGGCGTAGTTTTCAGGCTTCTCCCAGGTGGGCACGGCGGGTGTTGTGATTCCAATGACGGCGACCTTCACGCCGCCCACCGTCTTGAGCAAATAGCCATCGAATGCCCGCGCCTTCGACCTCGGCTCGAGCTTCGTATTGGCCGAGAGCCACGGGAAGCGCGCGTTCGAGCGCGCCCGCTGGAGGTTTTCGAGACCGAAGTTGAATTCGTGATTTCCGAGCGTCATCGCATCGTATCCGATACGATTCATGGCCAGCATCATGGGGTCTTCGTGAAGCGGATTGGACTTCTGGTAGACGTATTCGAGCGGTGTTCCCTGTATCGTGTCGCCACAGTCGATGAGTATTGTGTTTGGCTGCCTGGCGCGCTCGGCCTCGATGAGGGTCGCAACCTTCGCCAGTCCGCGCGCGGCCGGCTGGGCGGTGAAATAATCCACCGGGTAAAGATTCCCGTGAAGGTCGGTAGTGGCGAGGACCACGATCGACACGCTCCCGGCATGAAGCGATGCGGCTGCAAGAAGCGAGAGAACGAGCGGAACGGGCACGCGGCCAGTGGTCATCATCGAGGCCATTTCAGTATAATCTCATGCATGTATCGTCTCTCTTTCACAACTCGACTCTTTCTCTCGATCCTCATGGCCGGCGCGCTCCTCGCACAGCCGCCCGCGCAACCGGCGAAGCCGAAACCCCCCGTTCCAGCCAAGCCCAAGGCCGCGGCCGCGCCCGCCGTTCCCGCGGTTCCCGAAGTCGAGCGCGAGACGGGCCTCTACGCCACCATCACCACCACCATGGGCGTCATTGTGGTCAAGCTCCACGAAAAGGAATCGCCGATTACGGTGCGGAACTTCACTGGTCTCGCACGCGGGACAAAAGCATGGCGGGACCCGAAGACGGGCCAGATGGTGCGCCGTCCGCTTTACGCCGGCACCGTGTTTCATCGCGTCATTCCCGGCTTCATGATTCAGGGCGGCGATCCCACGGGCACGGGCGCAGGCGATTGCGGCTTCGTCATCCCCGACGAGTTTCATCCCGACTTGAAGTTCGACAAACCCGGCCGCCTTGCCATGGCCAATAAGGGACCGAAGACCGGAGATTGCCAGTTCTTCATTACGGAAGCCTCCACGCCTCACCTCAACGGCCTGCATACCATTTTCGCGCAGGTGATCGAAGGGCAGGACGTCGTGGACAAGATCGCGGCGACCCCGCGCGACAGCTCCGACCGGCCAAGGACCGCGGTGCGAATGCGTACGGTGACGATCAAGCGCTTCGGACCGGATCCGAATCCGCCGAAGCCCGCAGCCCCGGCCGCGAAGAAGCCCGCAGCTCCGGCCGCGAAGAAGTCCGCGGCTCCAGCCGCAAAAAAGGCGGCTGCTCCACCCGCGGCGAAGAAGTAGGCCGGCCTTCGAGAATTGTTTCGGCGCTTCGCCGCTGCCGTGGCTGCCCCTGACAACGGGAACGCAGTAGAATGGGATTCGATCGGATGCTTCCATGAAAATCTCCGTCCTTCGCGCCACCGTTCTCGCGGCAATCTGCGCCTTCACCGCGGCCGCCCAACTTTCCGTCAAGTGGGAGGAACTGAACGCCATCGATTTTGTGAAAGCCATTGAGCGGTCTCAGGGCACGTGCGTGCTGCCTATCGGCATTATTGAAAAGCACGGCCCGCACCTGCCGATGGGAACGGATCTGATCAACGTGCGCTATCTTTCCCTTCACGCCTCGGAGCAGGAATACGCCGTGGTCTTCCCGGAATACTATTTCGGCCAGATTTTCGAAGCGAAACACGAGCCCGGCACGGTTGCCTACAGCGCCCGCCTCCAACTCGAACTGCTCCAGGAGACCACGAGCGAAATGGCGCGCAACGGATGCAAGAAGATCCTTATCGTCAACGGCCACGGCGGTAACAATCACCTTTTGCCCTACTTCGCACAGGCGCAGCTCGATTCGCCGAAAGATTACGTCGTG
The DNA here is from genome assembly GCA_009697455.1 of Bryobacterales bacterium. Taxonomy (GTDB): domain Bacteria; phylum Acidobacteriota; class Terriglobia; order Bryobacterales; family Bryobacteraceae; genus SYKU01. Next base: position 5,377 of record SHUI01000114.1, on the reverse strand, counting down.
TACGTTTTCTCTCGCGCGCCCTACCCGCCGGGACGGCCGCCGATGCGCTCCAAGGCCGACGGTCACGCCGGCGAATCGGAGACTTCTCACACTCTGATCTCGCGGCCGGACCTGGTGAAGCTCGATCAGGCCGGCCTGCAGTCGGGTGCGGACCGGAACCGCATCGACCTCCCGTCGAGCGTCTACACCGGCATCGGGTGGTACGGAAAATATCCGGAACACTATGCCGGGGACGGTGCCGTGGCCACGAAGGAACTCGGCGAGTTCGACATGAAGGCTTCCATATCGAGTATTGCCACCGCGATCCGCGCAATCAAATCGGACCAGAACAGCCTCAAACTCCAGAACGAGTTCTTCGAGAAATCAAAGAGGCCGCTCGAAACACGGCAATAGAGCAGCGCTGCCCGCCGTCGGGCACCCGGCTACTTCAGCGGGCCCTGTTTGCGAAGTTCCGCGGCATCGATCAAATCCTTCGGGCGTCCCGTTGCGTCCTTGTTGCGAAGCAGTGCGGCCCTGCCGATGAAGTTCACCTGCACCCCGTCAAGGCGCCCGGAAACCCGCTCCGGCCAGGCACCCTCAAACGTGACGCCCCTCAGCGATGACATGAGGTCGATGCGGTTCGGCTCGCAGCCCAACTGGATGACTCTCCCCGGCGTCGTCAGATCGGCGAGCGAAATGTCGAGGCTTCCAAAGCCAACCTGTGCGATCGCCCGCAGAACGCGCGCCGCGTTTTCGGGCGCGGGACGGAGAAGGAAATCGATGTCCCCGGAGCATCGGGGAAAGCCGTGCCAGGATACTGCCAGCGCGCCCACCACCAGATACTCAACTTCGTTCGAGTTCAAGCACTCGATAAACTCTCGCAAACCCTTGCTTAAAGGCATCTGCGTTGGCTCGCTCCCGAAGTTCGCAGAAAATGTCCACCCGTTGCTGCGGGGTCATCTGCGCGCGGGCTTGTGAATCCGCCGCGTCGGCTTCCTCAAAGCTGTTGAAGATCCGGACGGTCTTCTCCATACTCCTATCTTACGCCGCGGCGAAAAGGCCCGTTTACGCGCTTCGGCCGGATCCCGGTATTCGGGGCGCTGCCTCCGCCTTGGTGGAGTCGTTGCGAGGCCGGCTTCCTTCATCCGGCGGGTTGCACGCGTGAGATCCTGAAGGTAGCTGATTGAGATGGCCACAAAAGCTGCGAGACGAATACGCATCGTAGTTGCGGGCGCCGGCATGATCGGACAGGCACACATCCAACGGATTCTGGACGAACCAGAGGCTGAGCTGGCCGGCATCGTCGACACCGATCCCAAATTTGGAGAACAGGCCGCCACTCTGGGTGTGGAATGGGCGACGACTGTTGACGCCATGCTGGACAGGGTCAAGCCCGATGGCATCGTTATCGCGCTGCCCAACCAATTCCATTTCCCGGCAGGCAAAGCTGCAATCCATGCTGGTGTGGCGACACTGATGGAAAAACCGGTTTGCGACACCGTGGAAGAGGCCGTGCAACTCGCCGAGTCAGCGGACAGGGCCGGGGTACCCGTCCTAGTAGGGCACCATCGGCGGCACAGTCCGTTGATCCAACGGGCAAAGCAGATAATTGAATCCGGCCGTCTGGGCAAGATCACGGCCGTCAACGGGATGTGTTGGTGGCTCAAGCCGCCGGACTACTTTGAGGGCCGAAACTCGTGGCGTCGCGAACCTGGGGGCGGTGTCGTAATGATCAACCTCATCCACATGATCGACGACCTGCGCAATCTTTGCGGCGATGTTGTCAGCGTGCGCGCGGGTGTATCCAATGCTGCTCGGGGCTTGCCGGTGGAGGATACCGCGGGCGCTATCCTGGAATTCCGCAATGGCGCCCTCGGTACACTCTCCATTTCGGACGTGGCCGCGGGGCCGTGGAGCTGGGAGTTAACCTCCGGTGAGAACAAAGCATATCCGCATACGGACCAGTTCTGCTACCTGATCGCGGGGCAGCAGGGATCGCTCTCAGTCCCGCGGTTGGAAGTCTGGCATCACGGAAAAGACGGGAATTGGTGGTCGCCGATCCACGTGGAGAAGAGCTTTGTGCCCGATCAGGATCCGGCCACCCCGCAGTCGCGAAGCGATCCGCTGACGAACCAGATGCGTCACTTTTGCGAGGTGGTGAGAGGCACTGCCAAGCCACTTCTGGATTTATGGGGTGCCGCACGGACGCTCGAAACGACATTGGCCGTGAAGAAGGCGGCGGCAACTGGGGAAGTGGTGTACCTTCTCTAAGAGAGCTACACGCGGCGACCCGGCGGTGATGGACCGGCCAGACCGCAAGATGAGACTAATGACGGGAGCCCTTTCGCGCGATTTCTCGCGCCCATGCTGATCGGGAAGCCGCGGGAAATGTTGTCATGGATGCGACTCACAAGTCCGGCCTGCGCGAAGCCTTTGGAGGGACGCCCGCTTGCCGGTTATCGGTAGCATTCTATGCCCGTGTTGAGCGGGATCCTATCCTCCGGCCCCTCTTTCCTGGAAAGTCGTTTACGTGCGCGATCGAGGAGTTCACCGCTTTTCTGACTCAATTCCTTGGCGGACCAAGCGAGGATTCTCAGCGCCGGTGGTGGCTGAGTCTCCGCGAGTCGCACGCGCGCTTTGAGATCGGCCCGAAAGAGCGGGAGGCTTGGATTGCGATTATGGTGCAAGCTTTCGACGACGTCCAGGTTGAGGAGCCAATGCGGGGCGAACTCCTTGGCTTTTTTGAACGAGCGTCCGCTCATATCGTTAACCGGGGAGTGGCGGGCTCGGTCAATCAGGATCGCGGTAGTATCCATCATCACGGCGCGCACGCCGAAATCTCGCGCCGATGGGAGGCACACACCCTGCTCGATGAGGCGGTGACCGCCATTCGTAGCGGCGACGCTGGCCGCGCCATCGCGTTGGCTGAAAGTCCGGACCTTCAACTTTGCGGCCGGTCTGTACTGACCGGCCTACTCTCATCGATGGTTCGATGTGGGCAACGGACCATGCTCGACTACGTCAACGGGAGGCTGACTCGCGATCCGGCGCTCACCCGGGAGCGCTACGCCGGACGCACTCTATTACACGAAGCCGCCGCGGCGGGAAGGTTGGCCACCGTGGAACTGCTGTTGAGTCTCGGCGCGGATCCAAACGCCCAGGACGGAGGCGGACACACGCCCCTATATTCCGTGGGCAATGAGTGTGCCGCCGGGGGGCGGCAGTGTGGTTCACGCCTTGGTGGAGGCAGGCGGCGACGTGGATGCCCACCATGGCGTAAAACAGTGTACGCCTCTTCACATGGCTGCGCGGCGAGGCAACGTGGAGGTTGCCGGGGCACTGCTCGATCACGGCGCCAACATTGAGGCGCGCGATAGTCTTGGCGATACGCCGCTCAGACGCGCGGTCAACTGTAACAAGACCGGACGGGCTGCAATGCTCTTAGCCAGGGGCGCGAATGCCGGGTCGAAAGGAAGCAAAGGGTGTACTCCGATCCTGGCGGCCAGAACGGCTGCAATGAGACAGATCCTGCAAGGCGCGGCGGGCAGAAGCGGGTAGCCGGTAGACCCTCGCTGACGCCGCTGACGGCGTACCGTTGACCAACGGGCAACAACTGACATTCATCCAGCGCGATGCCGGCCCGCGGTAGTTCGGTGTATACTATCCGGCGACCGGGAGTGAGCAGGACGATTCCGATTCAGGAGGTCTACAGAGATGCAACCGTTCCGCCGCATGGCAATCACTTTGATGGTCCTATTCGCGCCCGCGGGCGCTCAGGAGTTTCGCGGCACTATTCTAGGCCGCATCACCGATCCGAGCGGAGCGCCGGTTGCGGGCTCTTCGATTGAAGCTCTCAACGTGGAGACCGGTATCAAGATCGGCTCCACTTCGAACGATGCCGGAAACTACCAGATCCCGTTCCTGGTACCGGGAAATTACACAGTCCTGGTGGGTCATTCCGGATTCAAGCGCATCGAGCGCGCGGGGGTCCGCGTCGCGACCAACACCCAGGTGACACTGAACTTGGCGCTGGAACTCGGGACGGCCACGGAGACGGTCAATGTCGTCGCCAGCACGCCGCTGCTGAATACGGCCAGCGCGGACCTGGGCCAGGTGGTGGAAAAGAACTACCTGAGTTCGATCACGGTTAATCTTACGCGCAACGTGCTGAACGCCGTTCGTCTCACGCCGGGCGTGACGGGCGGCGGCGCCACCGTCACCGGCAATAACTCCGGATCGTTCAGCATCGCCGGAGGCGGATCCACCACCGGGCGCATCGAGTTCCTCGTTGATGGCATTCCCAACACAACCGCCCACAACGCCGGCGGTGTCGTCTTTATTCCCTCAATCGACGCGGTGGAGGAGATAAAAGTCCACACCACCATGTTCGACGCGCAGTATGGACACTCCAACGGCGGCGCGATCAACATCACGACCCGGGGCGGCACCAACCAACTCCACGGCAGCACCTACGTCTACAAGCGTTGGTCAGACCTCAACGCCAATAGCTGGACGAACAACACGGCCGGGTTGCCGAAGCCGCCCACCGACTATTATCAATTCGGCTATTTCATCGGCGGCCCGATCACGATCCCGGGAATCTACGACGGCCGCAACCGGACCTTCTTCGCGACCACGCTCGAGAAGGACAGGGATTCGGTGCAATTGACCCGCCGCGCCCGCACTCCAACCAGCGCGGAGAAAGCGGGCGACTTCTCACAAACGCTGAACCGGCGGGGTGGCCCGTTCACCCTCTACGATCCGAATACCACGGTGGTTACCGGCGGACGGGCCACCCGGCAGCCGTTCGCGGGCAACCGGATTCCAGGCTCGCTCATCACCGCGACAGGCGCCGCGTGGATGAAACTGTACCCCGAACCCAATGTTGCCACCTCGCCGGCGCTCGAAGCCCTCAACTGGATCGGCACAGGCGCGACCGTCCTGCCGCAAACGCAAATCAGCTTTCGCGTCGACCACCAGATCAGCACGAAACAGCGCATCTTCGGCCGGTACGGCATGCTGCGCCTCAAGCAGACCAACGATGAGCTGATGCGAGGCCAGTACTCGGTGGACCCGGACGGCACGGGCGGGCTGGCGCGCGAGAATCCGCGCCGCTTCTATAACATCGGTCTGGACGATACCTATACTCTCTCTCCAAGTTTCCTGGTTTCGTTCCGCTATGGATTCGTCCGCAAGGTCCAATTGAATCTGCGGGGCGGCGTCGGCTACGACCCCAGTCCGCTCAATCTGCCTCAGATCGTCCTCGCCAACCAAACCATCTCCGGCTGGCCTACGTTCAACATCGGAGAGCGCATGATGACCCTTGGCAGTAACTACCAGGAGGAACTGAACAACCAGCACTCGTTCCAGACCACGTTCACCAAGCTCACAGGCAAGC
>SHUI01000113.1 GCA_009697455.1 Bryobacterales bacterium | reverse complement strand
TGCGGCAATGGCCGCGATGCATGGAGACCTGCTGTTACTGGGCGTGGCGGGGAAGATGGGGCCAAGTCTCGCGCGCAGGGCGCGGCGGGCATGCGAGGCGGCGGGCGTGTCGAAACGCATTGTGGGTGTTGCGAGGTTTTCAAATCCCGGCGCGCGGCGGCAGTTGGAAGACTGGGGCGTGGAGACCATCGCCGCGGATTTGCTCGAACCCGAGGCGCTCGCGGCGCTGCCCGATTTTGAGAACGTCGTCCACATGGCGGCGCGGAAGTTTGGATCTTCGGGCGGCAGTGAATATCTCACGTGGGCGATGAACTGCTATCTGCCGGGACGCGTGGCGGAGCGGTTCAGCCATTCACGCATCGTGGCGTTTTCGTCGGGCAACGTCTATCCGTTTTCTCTCTTGAGGCAGGGCGGTCCGGTGGAATCCACGCCGATGGCCCCCGTCGGCGAGTACGGAGTAACGGCGCTCGGCCGCGAGAGGATATTCGAACATTTCTCGAGGGCCAACGGGACGCTGGTCACGATCCTGCGGCTGAACTACGCGATCGATCTGAGATACGGTGTTCTGTTGGACGTGGGGCAGAAGGTATTTGACCGGCGTCCGGTAAACCTTGCGATGGGGCACGCGAACGTGATCTGGCAGGGTGACGCGAATTCGATCTGCCTCCGTTCGTTTGCCTTCGCCCAGTCACCGCCCTTCGTGTTGAATCTGACGGGGCCGGAAACGATATCAATCCGGTGGGTCGCGCGGCGCTTCGGTGAGCGCTTCGGCATCGAGCCGGAGTTCGAGGGCGAAGAGGCGGAGACGGCGTTGCTCAACAATGCCGCGCGGTGCCACCGCTTGTTTGGGTATCCCACCGTCGGTGTGGAAGAAATGATCGAGTGGGTGGCCGATTGGATCGGCATGGGCCGCGCGACGCTCAACAAACCCACGCATTTTGAAACGCGTGACGGAAAATTCTGATGGTGATTCCGGCGCACCCGCTGGCGCTGACGGCGGAGCGGAAGCTCGACGAGCGCAGGCAGCGCGCGCTTACGCGGTACTATCTTGCGGCGGGCGCGGGGGGCGTGGCGGTTGGAGTCCACACCACGCAATTCGAGATCCGTGAACCACGCTTTGGACTGTACGAACCGGTGCTTGCGCTCGCAATGGAAGAGATGCGCGGGCGAGGAGTGAAAACTGTTGCGGGCATCGCGGGGCCGCGCGCACAGGCGCTGGCGGAAGCGCGATTCGCGCGCGATTGCGGCTATGACGCGGGCCTGCTGAGTCTCGGCGCGTTGCGCACGGCGCCGGTCGCCGAGTTGATTGCACACGCGCGCGCGGTGGCGGAGGTGATTCCAGTTTTTGGATTCTATCTGCAACCAGCCGTCGGCGGCCGCATTCTTCCGTACGAATTCTGGCGCGCGTTTTTTGAGATCGAGGGAGTGGTTGCCGTTAAGATCGCGCCGTTCAACCGCTATCAGACGATCGACGTGATCCGCGCTCTGGCCGAGTCCGGCCGCGCGGAAAAGGTCGACGTCTATACCGGAAACGACGACAACATTGTGATGGATCTGCTGACGCCATTCCGGTTCGGAGGCGTGTCGGTGCGGATGAAGGGCGGGTTGCTGGGGCACTGGGCGGCGTGGACGAAACGCTCGGTGGAGTTGTCCGCCCGAGCGTTGGCGGCCGAGAGCGCTTCGGCGGAGTGGCTGACGCTTGCCACGGAAGTTACGGATTCGAACGCCGCCTTGTTCGACGCGGCAAACGGATTTCAAGGCTGCATCGCCGGCATTCATGAGGTCCTGCGGCGGCAAGGGCTGCTCGCGGGGCGGTGGTGTCTTAATCCGGCGGAGGATTTGTCGGCGGGCCAGATGGACGAGATCGATCGCGTGTACCGCGCCTATCCTCATCTGAACGACGACGCGTTCGTGCGGGAGCACCTCGACGAGTGGCTTCGGTAGGAACCGCCTGCTATCCTGAAACTTCCCACCCTATGGCGAAAGTATTCCCTTTTCAGGCCTATCGGTACACCCCGAAGGCGGGTGACCCCGCGAATCTGGTGACGCAGCCTTACGACAAGATTTATCCGGCTATGCGCGACCGTTATCTCGCGGTGAGTCCGTACAATTTGGTTCGCATCGTACTCGGCGAAACGCACGTAGGCGATTCGGAATCGCACAACGTTTACACGCGCGCGGCGGGCTACCTGGATAGCTGGATCGCGGACGGAGCGCTCGCGCAGGACGCCGAGCCCAGCATGTTCGCCTACTATCAGGAATTCGAGGTTCCGGGCACGGGCGAGTGGGTGACCCGAAAAGGTCTCATCGCGTTGGGCGCTCTCGAAGAGTACGCGAACGGGGTGGTCTACCGGCACGAGCAGACGCTTTCGGGTCCGAAGAAGGACCGTATGGAGTTGCTGCGCCACACCCGGGCGCATCTTGAACAGTTGTTCCTGATTTATCAGGATGAGGCGGGCGATGTCGATCGCATGCTCGATGAAGCTTCCGCCGGCGCGCCCGAGTTGGCCGTTACGGACGAATACGGCGCGCGTCACAGCCTTTGGCGGGTTTCCGATGCGGCCGCGGTCGGGCGAATTCAGACGCTGATGTCCGATAAGAAGCTGATTATCGCGGACGGCCATCACCGCTACGAGACGGCTTTGGCCTTCGCGAAGGAGCATGCGGACCTAGCGGGCGCTGATCGCGTCGTGATGACGCTGGTCAACATGCACTCGCCCGGGTTGAGGATTTTAGCCACACACCGTGTGATGAGTGGCCTTCCAGCATTCGACCTGGATGCATTTCTGGCGCGCGTTGAGGGGTTTGCGGTCACGGAACTCGCGGGCCTGGACCATTTGAAACGCGCATGGGAAGAAGGCGAAGGCCGGGTGATTATCGGGGTTGCGAGCGGGCGGAAGCTGTACATGTTGGATGGGGGCCCGGCGGCCGGGCGGCTTGACGTGAGCGTTTTGCACGAATCGCTGATTCAGGGCGCTCTCGGCGTGACGGCCGAAGAGGTGCGAGAGCAGAAGAACATTCACTATGTTCGAGGTCTCGATGCCGCGCATGAAGAAGTGCGGTCCGGTATCGCGCAGATCGGGTTTCTCCTCAAGGCGACCTCTCTCGATCAGGTGGCGGAAGTTTCGTTCGGCGGCGGCGTCATGCCGCAAAAGTCGACTGACTTCTATCCGAAGCTGCTGTCCGGTTTGACGGTGTACAAGTTCTAGGCTGGACTAGCAGCACGGGCTGAGCGAGGCAGCCCGCGGGGAGCGCCGCATCCTACAGCCTCAACAGGTAACTCAACTTCACAAACACCTGCCGGCTGGTAACGAGCGACGGCGGGCGGATTCGCGTCAGTGCGCCGCCATGCAACGCATAGTTCTCCCTTCCGTCTGAATAGCCCGCGTACACCGCAGTGCCGGGATGGAGCAAGTACGTCAGCAGCACATCGCGCGTGAATCGTTTTGCGCGTTGCTGGTCCACCAGCAAGGGGTTCGAGAGAACCGCATTGTAGTCCAGAATGAATCGAAGCGAGAACTCCCGGCTGAACTGATAGTTCAACTTCGAGCGCGCGATATGGTTGTTGAAAATGGTTTCGCGTTCCGTGCGAAGGCGGCTCCAAATGTATGTCTCCTCGAGTTTCAGCCGTGGGGAAGGACGTATCGTAAGTTTGACGTTGCCGTCCGCCGCCCGGGCAAGAAACGGAGCCAAACCGGCTGCGGGGTTGTAGTTGATCCCGTCCCCGTGGGCGAACGACGCCTGCATGCCCACACGCTTCCATCGCTCGGAGTAAAGGAACAACTCGGTCCTGGCTTTGCGGAAACCCGCCGCGTTGTAAAGCTCGAAAGCTTCCCGCCGCGAAACGTTCACGAACGTCACCCCCTTGATCTCGAAACCGAAACCGGGCGCGACGGCCCAGTCTTGATTGCGGCCCTCGCGGTCCCAGTTCAGGGTCGTGGATAAAGTGGGTCCGAAGCTCAGGATGGAGCGTCCCGTGGGTTTCCAGCGGTAGTTGATGAACTGCTCGTTCTGACGGATATCTACACGGGGCAGGTAACCGAGGTCCGTGTGGAAATCCGGGCTGCGATCCCTGTATTGGTTGAAGAAGGAAAGATGCGACCCACTGTGAAGAACCTCCCCGTAGTAGGCCGGTCCGGAGCGGCGCGCGCCATCGGCGGCGCGCGTGTCGCTCCGCATCGCCTGCGCCGTCACGGTCCAGTTCGAACTTAATTTAATGCGCGTGTCGAGTGAGTAAACCCGGTTTGTATTCCCCGCGAATTCGCGGCTTGTGACCATCGCTCCGGCGCTCGATTGCTTTAGAAACTCCCTTTGCACGCGGCCAACAACAGCGCCCGTACGGTGACCGAAACCGGCGTCGCTTTCCACCGCGCGACGGCCTGGGTTGCGGTCGTCGATTCCAAGGAACCCGAGAGCCCAGTGTCCGATCTTTCCCGTTAGCCGCGCGCCGTACTCGGGATTCACGATGCGCCGCGAAAAGAAGAGGTTTTCCGGAGTTTGAAAGAAGCTCGCGTTCTCGATGAAGAAGGGCCGGCGTTCCGGGAAGAAGACTTCGAAGCGCTGATTGACCGTGACCTGCGGCTCGTCCGATTCCACTTGACTGAAGTCGGGATTCAAAGCCACGTCAAGCGAGAGCGAATCGTGCAGCACCAATTTGGCGTCGAGCCCCGCGCGCGCCTCGTTCGCCCGGACGAACCCCGGTGTGTTCGCCGCGAGAAAGCGCGATCCGGCGAAGGCGCCATAGGGGATCAACTGCAAATTCCGCCCTGGAGAGATACTCTCCATTCCCTCCACCGTGGCCAGTTGCTGCACAAAGCCGTCGATTTTCTGGGTGATGCCAGGCCAGCAGAAAAGTTCGCTCGCGCGGATCGTGACACGGCACACGCCGACACCCCATGTTTGGGCCGCCGCGTTCTTGAACCGGAGGCTTTTGAACGGGATCGCCATCCAGACGACGTAGCCGTCGTCGGTGATGCGGCCGCCCGATTTCCAAAGCGTGTCGAAGCTCGAGTCTTCGCCCTGGCCTTCGGTCAAAATCAGATCTAGCTGAACACCGAGCGGGTTGACAACGAACTCGTAGGCGCGGCGGCGGTCGTGAAACGTATCGAGAAAGACAACGATGAGATCGTCGCCTCCGATGTCCTCGCGTTTCGACATTCGCGCCCGGACCAGCTTTGGGTCGTCCTTGCAGACCGCGACGACGTAGAGGTTGCGGTCGTCGTAGGACATATAAGCAGTCGTGTTGGAAGACGCGGGCTTGCCGTCGTTCGGTCTGAACTGGACGAAGTCCGTAACCCGCAGCTCCGCTTCGCGAGGCTGACCCGCGCCGGCGAAGTCTTCAAGTTGCGGACTTCGCGTGACGTGGGGGATCCTTGGCGGGACTTGGGCACGGAGCGCAAGAACAACCAGAGCGGCAAGTAGGAGGCGGCACGGCACCGGCATGCTTCCCTTTTGGTACGTAGCGGGAGTGGATCGCGTTTCGCCCGGATTCTATCGGTTCTCGGATCTTCGAGTGCCGGCTTATCGTGCATCCATCGGAATCCACGGCATCCCGTCCGGGTTGCCCAGGTATTCCGCGCGCGGGCGAATCAGGCGATTATTCCGGTACTGCTCAAGTACGTGCGCCGTCCAGCCGGACATGCGGCTTACGGCGAACACGGGCGTGAACAAATCGATGGGAATGCCGAGCGAGTAATACGTGGACGCCGAATAGAAGTCGACGTTTGGATTCAATTGCTTTTCCTTACGCACCGTCTGCTCCACGCGTTCGGACATCAGGAACAGCGCCTGATGGCCGGTCCGCCTGCCCAGTTCTTCGCTCATCATGCGAAGATGCGTGGCCCGAGGATCGTCTGTGCGGTAAACGCGGTGGCCGAAGCCAGGAATCTTGACCTTGCGCGCAAGCATGTCCAGCACCCGCTCCACGGCTCTTTCCGGATCGCCGACTTCGAGCAGCATGCGGATCACGTCTTCGTTCGCGCCTCCATGCAGCGGGCCTTTAAGCGCCCCTATCGCGGAAGTGACGGCCGAGTAGATGTCCGACAGCGTGGCGGCCGTGACGCGCGCGGCGAAAGTGGACGCGTTCAACTCGTGGTCGGCGTGAAGCGTGAGCGCAACGTCGAAGGCGCGCTCCATTAGCTCGTCTGGATGCTTGCCCGTCAGCGTGTACAGGAAGTTGGCTGCGAGACCCAGGCTGGGATCGCCTTCAATCAGAGTCTGGCCGGTTCGCAGACGGTGGTAGGTTGTCACGATGGTCGCGGTCCGCGCCATCAGTTTGGACGCCTTCACGGCATTCGCGGCCGCGGAGTTGTCGCGCGCCAGAGGATCGTCCAGGCTCAGCATGGAAACGGCGGTGCGCAGTACATCCATGGGTGGAGCGCTCGACACACCCTTCAGAAACTCCGCTACTCGCGCGGGAATGGCCCGGTGCGAGACAAGTTCCGCTTTCAGTTGGTCAAGTTCGACCTGCTTCGGAAGGCGGCCCGTCCAGAGCAGGTACACAACCTCCTCGAACGTCGCGTTCTGAGCCAGAACGTTGATGTTGTAACCGCGGTAACTGAGAATTCCCTGGTGGCCGTCGATGTAACAAATCTCGGATTCGCCGGCGACCACACCCTCGAGTCCAGCTGCGGTTATTGACATGTCGATGATTCCCTTTCAACGATAACTGCGGGATACAAACTTAATTGTAGGCTGGGGCGGCGAGAGGCGCAAGCACAATGTTCCGGTACACTTAACGCATGTCCATGCGGTTGAGAGCGAACCAGGGGAAACTGAAAATCGAACATAGCATCATCGGTGACCTGCGCGCGGTTTTGGACAAGCTCCTGACGGGAAATCCGGAGATCCGTTCGGTTATCCCCGGCGTGATCCGGCCCGTTCGCGACGCGCGCGGGCAAATAAAAGTGCGCGTAACCGTCCCGGTTCAGAACGGATGGAAGGCGATCGCGCTTAGCGCGGGCGCGCGCCAGGAGCTGTTTGTCAGCACCGTCCTCGGCAAGGAGGAACTGGAGCGGCGGCTCGAACGGGCGATCGAAGCCGCGAGTTGACAGGTTCGCGCCGGTCACGAAGCCAAGCCTGTGTGCAGAGCGGCGATGCCGCCCGTCATGAGATCAAAGCGCACTTGCCTGAAACCCGCGTCACCCATGCGGCGCGCGAGATCATCCGCGGAGGGAAACTTGCTTACGGACGCCGGCAGGTAGGAATAGGCGTCCTTCGACCCGGACACCGCGCCGCCGATCACCGGAAGAATGTGGCGCGAGTAGAAGGCGTACAGCGCGGCGAATGCCGCATTCGGCGGTTGTGAGAATTCGAGAATCGCGGCCATTCCACCAGGCCGCAGAATCCGTCGCATTTCCCGCAGCCCGGCATCGTAATCGGCAAGGTTCCGGAAGCCGAACGCGACTGTCACAATGTCCAGGCACGCGTCGGGAAGCGGCAATTGCAGCGCATCGGACTCGAAGACGAAAGGGCAGCCTTTCTCTCTCGCGCGTGTGAGCATCGGGTGGCAAAAATCGCTCCCGAACACGCGCGCTGGAATCCCTCTGTCTGCCGCCGCGAGCGCGAGCGCCAAATCACCGGTTCCGCAGCACAGATCGAGCACGCGCGCCTCCGGACGTCGCATCATGTGACTCACGGCGCGGACCGTTCTCGCGCGCCAATACCGGTCGATGCCGAAAGAGAGCAGGTGGTTGGCAAGGTCGTATCGCGGCGCGATGCGCCCGAACATTCCGCGCACCCAGTTTGCGTCTCGAATGGCTCCGCTCACGCGAGCGCGGCCTCAATCGCTCGAAGCACGGTATCGGCGGGTATTCTGGTGACCACTTCCACTTCGCCGATGCGCCGGGGCAATACGAAGTGAACCCTGCCCTGAATGGTCTTCTTGTCGCGGGCAAGACGGGCGAGCAGCCGGTCCGCGGCGATGCCTGCAAGCGAGGGAATCGGGCCATAGGCGGCGATGCAATCGAGCATCGCCTCCCGATCTTCGGAAAGATGGCCGGTCGCCGTTCCAAGGTGCGTGGCGGCGAGCATCCCAAACGCCACCGCTTCTCCATGGAGGAATCGCGAGTAGGCTGTTTCCGCTTCGAGCGCGTGCCCGATCGTGTGACCGTAGTTCAGAATCTTTCGAATGCCGCCTTCGCGCTCATCGGCGGAAACGACCTCGGCCTTGATTCTCACGGATTCCGCCACGATTTCGTCGACAACTTCCCGCGCGCAAGCCAGTACCTCGGGCTGGCGTGTGGTGAGAAGCCAGAATAACGACGGGCTCGAAATAATGCCGTACTTTAGTACTTCAAAGAGCCCGGCGCGGTATTCCCGCTCCGGAAGAGTGGCAAGGACCTCCGGGTCGATCAGCACCGCCAGCGGCTGATGAAACGCTCCGATCAGGTTCTTGCCCGCCACCAGATTCACGCCGGTCTTGCCACCGATCGCCGCGTCCACCTGCGCGAGCAGCGTTGTGGGAATCTGCAGGACCTCGATACCGCGCATGAACATCGCCGCCAGGAAACCAGCCATGTCCGTGACGATGCCACCGCCGAAAGCGATAATTACAGACGTCCGGTCCGCGCCTTTGAGGACCATCTCTTCGGCGAGGGCTTCGAGCGGCGCGAGGCGCTTTGTCTCCTCTCCTCCGGGCAGGAGTAGCGTTTCGAAAACACGGCTCCCCAGCCCTCTTGTCAGCGTTTCACCCTGGTAACGCCAGACATCCCCGGTCGTGACCACGAAGAGCTTTCCGGCTCCGGCGGGAACGTAGTCGGCCGCGCGGGTAAGGATGCCGCGCTCGACAATCGCATGGTAGGTGCGTTGCGGCGCGGACACCGCAAAGGAAGGCATAAGAAAGTTGTACCACTTTGCGATGCTAGAATCGGTGCTTCAACGATGAAATCCAAATCCGTTACGCTGCGGCAAGTGTCCGCCCCCGTTTTCGCTCTGCTGATACTGGCCGCCGTTCCGATCCAGGATGCCGGTCCGTGGGCGGTACTCTGGACCGCACCCCTGATCATGGCGGCCGCGATGCTCATCGCCTGGGCCGCGGAATCGGCGCAGTACTACATTTCCCAAGGGTTCGCGCTGGCCATACTCGCCTGGCTGCAAACGCTGCCTGAGTTCGCGGTCGAAGCCGTTCTTGCGTGGAAGCAGCAGGTACCGCTACTGCTCGCGAATCTTACAGGCGCTCTGCGGCTTCTCACTGGCCTAGGCTGGCCGCTGATCTATGTGACAGCCGCTTACTTCTATCGCAAGCGGGAGCGCCGTCCGCTCCGCGCAATTCGCCTTGAAGAAGAGCACTCCGTTGAAGTTGTGGCGCTGATCGGGTGTATGGCTTATATCGCCGTCATCTGTTGGAAGCGCGCCCTTGCGCCGGTGGATGCCGTAATACTTCTGCTGATATACATCGCGTATCTGCTGATCCTCAGCCGCATTCCTCCAAAAGCTGCGGAGGGAATCGAGGACCTGGAATTCATTCCGCGCGCGATTGTGCAGGCGTCACGCCCGGTTCGCATTGCGGCTATCTCGGGTCTGTTTCTTGGTGGAGGCGCGCTCATCTATTTCATGGCCGAACCGTTTCTCGGAAGCCTGCTGGCAGCCTCGTCTGCTTTGGGAATGTCGAGCTTTTTCTTCGTGCAGTGGGTGGCGCCGTTCGTTTCCGAATTCCCCGAGAAGGTATCGGCTATCAATTGGGCGCGGACCGTGAAGCACGCGCCGATGGCTCTAATGAACATGGTCTCAAGCAACATCAATCAGTGGACGCTGCTGACGGCCATGCTGTCGCTCGTATATTCGCTCAGCCGCGGCACACCTTCGACGATACCCTTCGACGAACAACAGACGGTAGAGCTGTTGATGACGCTCGGCCAGTCGTTTGTCGCGACGCTCTTCCTGGTGAACATGCAACTGGCGTGGTGGGAAGCCGCGGCGCTCTTTGTACTATGGGCAGTTCAGTTTGGATTGTCCACTCTGACTCCTGGCGCCGGATTGTGGGGCCTTATTGTTCGCAATATCCACTGGTACGTGACCGTGCTGTATTACGTTTGGGCGGCAGTGGAAATTGGCCGCATCATCGCCGGACGGCGGGAGCCGGAAGCTTTGAGGATATTTGCGAGGATTTGGAAACGGCACGTGCGGCGCGGATAAGCGCCGGCTGCAAAGGCCCTCAGGGAGTCCGCCGTACCGCGCGTCCGGGTCTCGCGCCGTCGACCAATGTTCCGTCGCTGACGACGGCAACTCCGCTCACCAGTACGTGACGCATGCCTGCCGGAGGAAGCGTTGGCTCGCGGAACGTCGCGCGGTCAATCACGCGCGCAGCGTCGAAAATCGCCAGATCCGCATCCGCGCCTACTCGCACACGGCCCTTGCCGCTGAGCTTCAGCCGGTCGGCCGGCATCAAGGTCATCTTCCGCACCGCGTCCATCAAAGACAGCGTTCCTGTCTGCCGCGCGTAGTAGCCCAGCGCCCGCGTGAACGTTCCCGCGCCGCGCGGATGGCCCTTGCCGTTTTCGATGACGCCGTCGCTCGCCACCATCGCGAACGGGCTTGCCATAGCGGCCGTGACCGCCGAATCCCCGATCATGTGCATAATCACCATCCCCCCGGCCTTGCGGTAGCTTGCGAAGGTTTCCGCGGTCAGCCGCTCTCCGGTGAGAATCCATTCGATCGCCCCGTAGCTGACTCCCAGTACTTTCTGCCAGCCTTCGGCAAAAATTGCCGATTGCAACTCGGTCATGGCCGCGTTGTAGGGATAGCATTCGGTGGTCACGTCCATGCCGCGCGCACGCGCCTCGCCGATTGTCTGCAACAACTGCGGCGTTTGTTTGAGTCCGCTGCTCGTTATGTGCACCACGTGCAGCGGAGCGCCCGAAATCGCCGAGGCCGCAAGCACTTCCTCAAGAGCGTTCAACGCGTTCGCGGGTTCACGATCCCCCATATGCCGGATATGTACGAAGGCCGGGACGCGATACCGTCCTGCGATTCGGAACATCTCGAGAATCTCCCAGCGCGACGCCGCGGGAGTGTATTGAACGCCAAAACCGACTCCCAGTGCGCCCGCCTTCAGGCCCTTATCGATACGCGCTTTGATGGCCCCGATCTCTTCGTCGGTCGCAGCCCGGTTGGCGGCGTCGCCACTTGGGACAAGGCCCCGGTTTGGGTCCTTCATCACCTGCATGCGGTTCGGCACGTGGCCTACGGTCACTCCATAGTTGATAAGCTGGCCCGGAGCGCGGCTGGTGTACCAGGCATCCACATCGGCCGTCCCGATTTCGAGTTCGAGAGCAGTGGTTACGCCGTCCATCGCCTGATAGCGATGGTTCTCCGTGTCCTGCCCGTGCGCGTGAAGGTCGATGAAGCCGGGCGCAACGGCCAGACCTGTGGCGTCGATTGTTGACTTGCCCTTTAGCGGCGTCGCGCTCAAGGCGGCGATTCGGCCTCCTGTAATACCCACGTCGCGGACCGCGTCGAGTCCCGATTCCGGATCGAGGACCCGGCCGTTTCGCACGACCACATCGTAGCTTTGGGCTAAGCACGTTCCTACAGCGAGCAGAAGGACCGCGAACCGTGACCTGAATTCCATAAGACGACAGTATAGCCAAAGTGCCGTCGACGGTTCTGTCCCGAGGCGCCACTTTTGGCGTCAACCTTTATACGAGCGCCGGTTCCTCAATCTCGCTGGCTGTGAAGTAGGCGCAGTCCGGATGGTGAAACACGAGCGCGCTCACGCTCGCTTCGGGCTCCATCATCATGCCTTCGGTGAGTTCCACCCCGATGTCCTCGGGCCGCAGCAGCTTCCACATGCCCTGTTGGTCGTCCAGATTCGGACACGCCGGATACCCGAAACTATACCGCTTACCTCGGTATTTCGATGTGAAGCGGTCATGCATCGTGGTAGTGGGAGCGTCGGGGAAACCCCAATCTTCGCGGATACGCCGGTGTAGCCATTCCGCCGCTCCCTCCGCCGTCTCTATCGCGAGCGCCTGAACGCCGTGCGCGCTCAGATACTCGCCCCGCTGCTTCAATTCTTCCGACTTCTCCCGGATCCCGGCGCCCGCCGTCACGACGAACATCGCCAAGTGATCGCGCTTGCCCTCGTCGCCTTCGAGCAGGTAATCGCTCAGGCAAAGGCCCTCTTCGCGAGGCTGGCGGCCGAAACGGAACGTATGGATGGGGCTTTCGCCGCCCGGCGAAAACAGGTTCACCGAGTTCCCGTCGCGCTCAGCCTCGAAGAACTGCCACACCGCCTTCACCTGCATGAACTGGGCGGCGTGGCGCTTGATCTCCTCCATCTGGTGATAGAGGTTCACCGCCTTCTCTTCGTGCTCCGCGAGCGCCTTGTCGAAATTGCCTTTGTATCCCAGATGGCGCCCATAGAGCATGAACGGATTGATGTAGCTCCAGACCTCGGTCAGATGCTTGATGTCTCGCACCTTGCGGTCGAGACTCGGAGCGGCGGGAATCGGAATATCCAGGCGCACCTTGGCGCTCCGCCGCTCGGACCACACGACTGGTTCGGCTTGCGGCGCGGCATCCGGAACGGCCTCGGAATGCCGGTGCGCGCGAAGCGTCGCCTCGCGCGTCGCCGGATCCATGATCTCGTTCATCAGCCGCAGCCCCGTCATGGCGTCCTTCGCGTAGCAGACCGCCTCGCCATAGCTCGGCGCGATCTTACCTCTCGTAAACTTGTCCGAGAGCGCGGCGCCGCCCACTAGCATCGGTACCTGGATGCCATGCTCGCGCAGATCCCCCGCCGTGATCACCATCTGCTGCGCGCTCTTCACAAGCAAGCCGGAAAGACCGATGGCATCGGGTTTGTGATCGCGGTATGCCTGTATCAGTGTCTCCGGCGGTACCTTGATGCCTAGATTCACCACGTTGTAACCGTTGTTGCCGAGGATAATCTCGACCAGATTCTTCCCGATGTCGTGCACGTCGCCTTTGACGGTCGCGAGCACGATCTTGCCGCGCGCGGCCGTATCCGCCTTCGCCATGAACTGTTCGAGATACCCCACAGCCGCCTTCATCGCTTCCGCCGATTGCAGGACTTCGGCGACAATTAGCTCGTTGTTGTTGAAGAGGCGTCCGACTTCGGACATCCCCGCCATCAGAGGTCCGTTGATGATGTCGAGCGGCGCGGCCCCTTCCTGCCGTTTCCGTTCGAGATCTTCGACCAGACCGTCTTTCGTGCCTTCGATGATGTAGTTGCCGAGGCGCTGGTCGAGTGGAAGGTCGGCGGCCTTAGCCTTCTTCTTCGGAGCGGCGCGGCGGAAATACTCGGCGATGGCGGCGATGTGGAACTGGTTGATCGCGGCCTTCTGTTCCTGGGTTTGCTCGCGCCAATCTTCGGGCGCGGCGCGCAGTTTCTCGTCTCCATCGGGCGGAGGTGTGTTGAAGAGCAACTGTTCGGCGAGGCGGCGCTCGTCGGCTGGGATCGAGGCGAACCGTTCCAGCTTCTCCGCGTTCACGATGGCAAGATCGAGCCCCGCCTTCGTGCAGTAGTAAAGGAAGACCGAGTTGACCACTTCGCGCGCGTTCGCCGGAAGTCCAAAGGAGATGTTCGAGATGCCCAGCACCGTCTTCGAATAGGGTATGTTCTCCTTGATGAGCCTGATGCCCTCGATGGTTTCGACCGCGCCGCCGATATAGTTCGCATCGCCTGTGGCGCAGGGAAATACCAGCGGGTCAAAGACGATGTCTTCCGGCGGAATGCCGTACTTCTCGGTCAGCAACTTGTAGGAACGCTCGGCAATTGAGAGCTTCCTCTCTCGCGTGAAGGCCTGGGCCTGAAGCTTGTCTTCATCGATCGACCCTACTACAAGAGCCGCGCCGTACGCTTTCGCAATAGGGCAGAGCTGCTCGAATTTCTCCTCACCGTCTTCCAGGTTGATCGAGTTAATGAGAGCTTTGCCTTGGCAATAGGTGAGCGACAGCTCGACGGCTTTCGGGTCCGTCGTGTCGATCATGACCGGAGCCTTGATCTTCCGAATCAGGAATTCGTAGAAGAGCGGGATGTCTTTCATCTCTTCGCGGTCCGTGCTCTGAAGGCAGACATCGATGATGTGCGCGCCATTGCGAACCTGACGCCGCGCGATCTCGGTCGCCTCCTCCCACTTTTCC
>SHUI01000112.1 GCA_009697455.1 Bryobacterales bacterium | reverse complement strand
AGGTAATTTGCCGTCCGCAACAGGCGCGAGACGCGCCGTGGTTCTGGGCCGAGTGAGCTATTCATAACCAAGGGCTGCGCCCATTGGAATCCCAGGGAGAGGCAGCCGGTAAGCCAGGCGACCGATGGAAACTCTTTCGAAGCTGTCAGGCAGGTGCAGACAATGGATCGCCGCGGTTTGGAACCTCAAACCACGCCACGTCTTTCAGATATCGCGGCTAAACGGGCCGCGTTACGGAAGCCCGGGTGGCGTGAGGCCCAACAGTTCGTAGATCTCCACACCCTCGGTCTTGCCCTTAACGACGATCGAGCCTAGCGGACGCACTTCCGGGCCTTCCAATTCGCGCTTGGTGGCGTCGCTGATGATAATGTGGGTCTTGAATTCCTTGTTCGCGCTTTCCAGGCGCGCGGCAAGATTGACGCCGTCGCCGATTACGGTGAAATCCACCTTCTTGCCGGTCCCCACGTTGCCGAAGATGACCTCAGCCGTGTTCAGTCCGATGCCGATATCGAGAGGCGGAAAACCTGTTTTTGCCCAACCGGCGTTCAGTTCGTGGAGGCGATGCATCATGTCGAGTGACGCGCGGGCGGCGAGCATGGCGTTTGGGCGGTCCGGCGTGAATGCGCCCCAGTGCGCCATGATGCCGTCACCGATGAATTTATCGACGATACCTTCATACCGAAAGACGATGTCCGTCATGGCTTCGAGATACTCGTTCAATTGCTTCAAAAGGCGGACAGGGTCGGACTTTTCGGTGAGGGTGGTGAAGCTGCGGACGTCGGAGAAGAAAATCGTTAGTTTGCGCTTTTCGCCGTCGAAGCGAAAGGAATCGAGGTTGTCGATTACATAGCGGACCAGTTGGGGCGAGACGTAACGTTCGAGGGTATCGCGCGTGCGGGCCAATTCGCGATCCACTGTTAAATAGCGAACGACGGTATTGCCGCTGAAAGAAATCGCGGCTGCCAGCATGGGCGCCGCCATTGGAAGCCAAAACATTTGCGAGTAAAGCTTCCAACTGGCGGCGGCATAGATTACAAGCACGCAGGCTGTCACGGCAAGTGGGACGGCAATCGAGCGGTAGCGGGCCACTGTCCACGCTGGAATGGCGGCGAGAAGGGCGATAGAGACCAGTGCGAGCCACATGGGAGTCTGCCGAATCCCGTCGCCATGAATCAGATTATCAACGGCGGTCGCGAGGATGAAGAAGCCCGGCGCCGTTTCGGAAACGGCCGTGGGACGCACTTCGTAGCTACCGGCGGCACTCGCCCCGATGATCACGATCTTGTCCCTGAATTCCTCCGGCTTGTGCCGGCGGACGCCTGCCTCGCATTGCGAAGGGTAGATCGAACAAATCATTTCCCACAGCGGAACTTGTGGGTATGCCAGCAATGGGCTGGCGTGCCACCTCAGCACCAGGTTGCCGGCCGCGTCGAGAGGCGGAGGGGACGATCGGATTCCTGCGCGCTCGGCCGCGGCAAGCCACACGGTTGCCCAGGAACGGCCGCCGTAACGGATGGCAAGCGGAACGCGCCGCGTGATGCCGTCCGCGTCAGGAGTCCACAGATTTGCGCCGGCAGCCGCGGAGCCAGCCAAAAGAGGTCCGGGGGCGTTGATCGACCATTCGGCGGGATTGAGTTCAAGGGACGCTGGAATGGCGCGGCTTCGAAGACCAGCGGATTCCGGCAGCCCTGAAGGCGAGCCGGGATTTTCGCCAGCCTCCATTTTGCCGGAGACGAACGCGAAGGGCAGCACGACGTTCCCCGCCGACCGCATGACCGCTGCAAAGTCTTCGTCCGCTCCCTCTTCCTCGCCGCTGAAGATGGCGTCGAACAGAATGACGCGGGCCTTGGCGGTGGTTAGGTACCGGATTAGTTCCGTCCAGACGCGCCTCGTCCATGGCCAACGGCCGAGCTTGGCGGTAAGAGTGCGGAAGCTGGCGTTATCGATGTCGATGAGAACGATGGCGGGATCGGCGCGCGATGCATCCGCACTGTGAACCACTCGCCAGTCGGCCGTGCGGTTTTCAAGCCAATGGAGTTCACCGCCCAAGGAAAGACCGCACAACAGAATCACGAGCAGGGCAGTAAGCGTAGCAACGCCTCTGCGAAGTTTCCGCCGGGTGCGGGCGCTGGACGTTTGGCTACCTCGCGGCCGCCATCGCGGCTTCGAAGCGGGCCGCGAGAGTGACGCCGCCGGGAGATCTTTCCGAGACAGCCGCCAGACGCGCGATGCGCTCGGCAAAAGGTGGGTGTGTGGTCAGCAACTGTCCGAAGGCCTGGCTGTTTTCCTGCTTGGAATTTGCTGCTTCGAGGGTCTTCAGGAATTCGAGCAACCCAGTCCCCGCGTACCCAGCCTGTGTTGCGAGAGAAGAACCGTCACGATCCGCGCCGTCTTCCTTGTCGCGGCTCAATTTTGTATTGAAGAGGTCCTTAATCAGGGCGTCGCGTATGATCGAAGACTGCGTTCCAGCGCGGGCGCTGGCTTCCTCAGTGGCCCAGCTTGACGTGTTCCTTGCGCGGACTTCCCGCTCGAGGTGCCGCTCGGCGACATGAATCACTTCGTGTCCGAGCGCACCCGCGAGTTCGGCTTCGGTGCTCATACCTTCGAGAGCACCGCGCGTGATGAAAATGAATCCGCCTGGAAGCGCGTACGCGCCGACAATCGGGCTGTCGAGAATGCCAAAACGGTAGGCTACCTGCCGCGCCGCGAACTGGGCCACGGATTGTCCGACAAGGTTGACGTAACGCGCTAGACCTGGGTTGTCGACCAACCCGAACATCGCTATCATTTTGGCCGCAGTGGCATGACCGATTTTCTCTTCATCTACGGCGCTCCATGGCTGGAAAGTCGTTGCCGCGCGCTCGGCCCGGGTGGCCACTGGCTTCGCCTGCTCGCGCGCTTTATCGACGCGTTCCTTGGCGCGATTGAGGACATTGCCGAACTGAGCGCGTGCCAGCGCGGTAATGAGAAGAAGCAACACGGCCGCGAATTTCATTTTGCCTTCAGCCCTCCTTCGGCAAGAAACGTTTTTAGTTCTTCGGGAAGGGGACGGGTGACACCCATCTGCTTTACCTTCTCTTCCTCGGCTGCTCCAGGTGCTGCCGCAAGCATCTTCGCATCAACCCTACCCGACGGGTCGATCCCGTTGAAACCGAGCGTCGCGGACTCTTTTGTTTTCTGGGAGGATCGGATACCAAGCTTGCCTTCGAACAAGGGAGCAGGTTCCTTCTTCTCGGGAGCGGTGTCCTTCTTTGGGGCGGTTTGCTGGGCCAAGCCGGATACGGCGAGAACGACCAACGTACACAACCGTTTGACCATGCTCGAATTTTACCACCCGCCACGAGTGCGCGCGCTTGCAGGGGCGGATCGACAGCCACTCACCGCAGCACCCGGCAATCGCTTGGGAGCGGCCGATGACCCCTTTGTTGCGTAGGTCATGGAGGGGTCGCGGTCGACCAGACGAAGTGAAGTAGTGTTCGAACTTCGAGCACGGCTCTTGAATGGCGGTACATCGGAAGGTTGAGGCGCCAGACGACCGTCGATGATAGCTCAACTTCCGGATTCGCCGGTCAACCGCGAGTTGACTTGATCCTTCTCTCCTTGCGGCGATTTGAGTTCTCGACAATAACGGGGTGCGGCATGTGGCACACTGGCGTTGGAGGCCTATGTCGATCTTTATCGTTCAACTCGGTACACCTCGAAAACCTAGCGAAGGCTTGCGACTCGGAACGGTACGGCGGCCTCTCCGTGGCGTTCCGAAGTCCGGCTTCGCCCGGCTCGACTACTATGACGTCTGGTTCCTAAACTTGTCGCCCAGCGCCGGCCTTGTGAAAGAAGCGCTGGGAGCGGTGGATCCGCAAGCGTGGGCCGCATTCAGCCGGAAATTCCGGCGCGAGATGAGCGAACCCGATCGGAGCCGGGAACTGGATCTGCTTGCGGCACTGTCGCGTCAGACGAATCTGTCGCTCGGTTGCTATTGCGACGACGAGAGCCGCTGCCACCGGTCCGTGTTGCGGCAGCTTCTGGCGGACCGGGGCGCGGACGTGGTCTGAACAGCCTGGGCACGGCACCGCGCCGAAGGATGCGTCAAACATTCTCAATACGCAACTCGAAATCCGTGTGCGTGCACGCAATCCCGGCGAGGCACTCGACAGGAACTTCTGGCACGGTCCGAATAGTCCGCAACCAGATCATTCCGGCGTCTGTCGCGTTAACTTCGGGAGCACGTTAGTAAGCACTGTCATGCTGCTTACGGCGATTTCATTTTCTTTGCGATTGACGAGAAACCGCGAGCCATCGGCTACTACATCGTAGGAAAAGCCGCCAGTTGTCAGGAGCCCGACGTCGAACAGCGGAGCGGGTGTGCCGGGGCTGAACGAGACGCCGGGCTGGATTGGAACCACCATCATTTTTGAATCCCGGTTGTTGAAGTAGTAAATTTCCCTACCGTCCCGGCGCCACCGCGGCTGAACGCCGCCACCATTGGAAATCTGCCACTTGGCGGCAGAGCGAGCAGCGGCCGGGCCCGGCGAAAAGGCTTGAACATAGATCTCGGAGCGCCCCGATTCGTTAGACTGATAGGCGATCCACTTGTTATCCGGAGAGAACTGGGCCAGGCTCTCATCGGTTGCCGTCGCCAGAAACGGATACGGTTTGCGGTCCCCTTCGAGCGGTAAAATCCAGAGGTCCTGATAGTTGACGCTGTGGTGATCGTCGTAGACCACGAATCGGCCGTCGTAAGACCAATCGTTTGGATGCTTGGTATTGGCCGATGCATAAAGAAGTTCGGGTGCGGCGCCGGCGGCGTTGAGCGGCTTCAGATAGATGTCCATCCGTTTCTCGGCGTTGACTCCCGTAAATGCAATGCGGCCGTCCGGGGACACTGCCATGGCGTAGTCGGCCGCGAGATCTGAGGCGCCCGGATTGAGCGGGCTCGTGACGCCTCGCGCGAGATCGAGCACACGCATCCTTCGGGGTGGTCCAAGCAAGCTCAAGACGGCGTGGCTTGCATTGCGCGTCAGTTGAACTTCGCCCCAGACGCCCGGTTCGCCGGCGGCGCCAATCTGCCCTCCCTTGCGATCCAGCCACTTCAGTTGGGTCGGCGATGCCGGTCGCTGACTTCTCGCGACAACGACACCGTTACCAGATGCGGAAATCTCGCCCCAGTTTCCCTCGGTGGGGTCCAGCACGAAAGGCCTTCCCCGCAGTTTACGGGTTCGGGAATCCAACATCTGGGCTACCAGCGCAGCTTCGCGCACGCCAATGACGAATCCCATGCCCGGCTGATGGTCCGGAACATAAGCGTTGAAAGTTGTCTCGCCGTCGAACAGGTACGTTGGCTCACCGGAGTCGAGATCGCCCAGGTAAACTTTTGTGACGCTCGTCATAAAGCTCCGCTCACTGTACAGGAAGAGTTTCCCGCCGGGAAGGAACACTGGCGCAAGATGAGCGGTGCCTGCTCTTACAGCCTTGGTTGCCGAGGCAACCGTGCCCGTTTTCGGATTCACGCGGACTATGCCGCGCCCCGTGCCGATCAAGATGCCGCCGGCCACGCTCCACGTACCGCCGACGGAGTAGTCAATGTCGACGCTTGCTAAGGTTTCGGCGCTAGCCGGGCCTTCAGTTGACATTCGTCTTAACTTATTCCCGGCGACAAAGGCGACTGCGCGGCTGTCGGGCGACCAGAATAACGTGGTGGCATTGTCCGATTCGAAGATTGGGCGGGCCGTCAACGAATCGAGCGGACGGAGGAACAGCGCGCGCCGCTGGTCTTTTCCTTCAGGCACGCCGAAGAATGCGATGTAGCGTCCGTCCGGAGAAACCGATGGCTCTGAGATCGACCGGATTGACTCATTGGTCAAGACGAACCGTGCGGCAGGAGAGAGGATGGGTGGTGCCAGTTGGAAGTTGCGGAAGGCGAAGACCGCCGCGAAAGCGAGAGCGGCGGCGGCAACTACCCAAGGGAGCGTTCCCGATTTTTGGCGAACCGCGGGAAGGGGAGCTGCCGGACCTGGCGAGGGCGAGTCGATCGCGATCCGGGCTTCGCCGATGGCTTGGAGGCGGAGCTTGCGATCCCGCGTAAGGCAGCGCTTGATGAGTTGCGCGATATGCGGCGGAGTGCTGGAGGGTAGCGCGCTCCAGTCCGGATCCGACTTCAGCACCGCCGCCAGCGTGTCTGATGTGGATTCGCCCACAAACGGACGCGTTCCGGTCAGCATCTCGTAGAGCACGGCCCCGAACGACCAGATGTCGGCGCGCCGGTCGGCATCGACGCCGCGCGCCTGCTCCGGGCTCATGTACGCGGCGGTGCCCATGATGACGCCCGCCCGCGTCGCCGGCAGCGTGAGGGTGGGAGAGTGTTCAGGATCTCCAGCGCGCCCCGGCTCTTCCACGGACTTCGCCAAACCGAAGTCGAGCACTTTGATCGCACCCTCGGTGACCATGATGTTCGCGGGCTTCAGATCGCGATGGATGATTCCCTTGTCGTGCGCGGCTTCCAAAGCCTCGGCGATCTGCCTGGCATAGTCGAGCGCGGTGTCCAAAGGCAGCGGCCCGCGGAGCGTCGCACCCTCAACCAGTTCCATCACCAGGGCCCGGTCCTCAACGCCGTAAATCTGCGCGATGCGGGGATGGTTGAGCGCGGCCAGAGCCTTGGCCTCGCGCGCGAATCGCGCCAGTCTCTCCGGATCGCCGGCTACCGCGTCGGGCAGTATCTTTATGGCGACTTGGCGATCAAGCTTGGTATCTCTCGCTCTGTACACCTGGCCCATGCCGCCTTCGCCGATCAGCGCGAGGATCTCATAATGGGCAAGTTTGGAGCCAACGGATAGGGGCATGCGAAGAGTTCAGCCCATTCTATCCGATTGGAGGTGATTGCGCCTGATTTGCGATGCGCCCGGCAACCTGAGCATGAAGTTCTGCTTCCGGTCTTGGTTAGAGCCGTCATGAAACAACGGTTGCAATTGGCAGCCGGTGGGCAGGCGATCGTTTTTTACCGCCTGCAAGTCTTCCGTTGGAAATGACAGGCTACAAACCGCGTTGGCCTGCCCCTGCGGCACTTCTGGCGGGGTTCCACTATTGCCGTCCCCGCGGCCTACGCTTTGGGCGCTTTCGTCATCACCTTCAGATTCTTCTCATCCCAGTACAGCACGCGGCCTTCGCGATACGACTGCACGGCCATCGAAATCGTGACCTGGGCGCGAAAAGCCGTCTCGACGTCGAGCGTCGGCTTCTGGCGGCTGCGGACGCAATCGAGGAAATTTCGCATGTGTGCCCACCGTGGCTTCGCTTCCACCGGGATCCTGATCTCATCGGCCCCAAACTTGGACTTGTAAGCGTCCCCGATCACGCGCTTTTCCGGATACACGGTGATGAAGTCCGTCTTGCCCTCGAACTCGCCATGCTCCACCATCACAATACTTCCTTCATTCCCCCGGATAAGTCCCGGAATGTGGCGTGAATTCGCCATCGACGAACTAAGCACCAGCGTGTGACCCTTCGCGAAATCGGCCATCACGTTGAAGGTGTCCGGCACCTCGCGGTCTTTCATTACATAGATCCCGCCCGATGCCATCACTTTCTGCGGAAATTGGGGTTCGCTCCAGCAAACGTTCAGCGGCGCGACCACATGGAAGAAGAGGTCCGTTGCAATGCCTCCCGAGTAATCCCAATATTTGCGGAACCGGAAGTAACGATCAGCGTCCCATGCGCGCTTCGGCGCTGGACCGAGCCAGGTCTTCCAGTCAATGTAGTTGTCGCCTTTGCCATCGGGTCCCGCAGCCGGATCGATCTTCCAGTTCCATTCGCCCTCCACCGAGTTGCGGTGGTACGAGCCTTGGCTTTGGATCATCTGGCCAATCATCCCGTCGGCGATGGCCTTCTTCGCCTTGTGCCATTGGTCGGCGGAAGTGGTCTGTGAGCCTACTTGCAGCACACGCTTCGTCTCTCTTACCGTGTGCGAAAGTTGCTTTGCCTCCTCGATGGTATGGCACATCGGCTTCTCAAGGTAGACGTCCTTGCCCTGATCCATCGCATCGAGAGCGATTTTCGCATGCCAGTGATCGGGTGTGGCGATCAGGACCGCGTCGATATCCTTCCGGCTCGTAACCTCGCGATGATCGAGGTAGCCGTCGCATTTGTAGCGTTCGGCGTGCTCGCGTTTGCGCTTTTCCCAGACGTCGCAGACGGCGACGATCTTACAGTCGTTGTCACGTTCGGCAATGCCGTTAAATTCACGCGCAAGGTAAGACCCGCGGCCCCCGACGCCGACGACGCCGATATTGATCTTGTCGTTCGCGCCGAGTACACGTCCACCGGCCGCCCGGGCTGGCCTCGCGCCAAAGGCTTTCCCCGCCACAACGAGGGCGGCGCTCAAGCCGGTCGCGCCCGTTTTTACGAAATCCCGTCGATTGAAGGAGCTGTCGAGAGTCATAGTTCTTCCAGGGTTATTGTACACCGGAATGGCGTTCCGCCTCCGCCGGGAAGGCCTTGCTTAGCGGCCTTCAGGTTCTCGCTGCCGGCGGGGTTCCCGTGCGCAAGTCAAGGGAGTCAGGCGCGGGCGGACGCTACTCTCCAGCTTCTGGTTCCACAGCGCGCCTTCGACGCAAGCTATTAGCGTTCAGCCGTTACACGTTCAGTTGCAGATCCGGGCTGTAGTGTTGGCTTGGCGGGACAGCGCGGCTGTCCCTGTGAGGCAGACATCGGGACCGCCGGCGCCGATCAACAATACCCCCGGCACCTCGGATTTCGGCAACAACAACGTGAGCGTGCCGCTCCGCAACGGGACTTCGGTCAACACCGGCTTCAATCCCGGACCGGCAGGCGCTCACGCTTTTTCGCAAGCCGCGCTGCTTGGGCCATTCAACTACCAGGCGGACGCTTCGCTCTGCAAGATCTTTCAGGTACCGAGAGCGTGAAATTGAGGATTAACCTGGATGCCTTCAACGCGTTCAACCAGTAGGGCCTCGTCAACCCGAACAGGTCAGACGGCATCCAGAGTTTGCAGACGTCCTTCCGGACGCCTCGCCAGATCCAGTTCACGGCCCGGCTGTCGTTCTGATCGGGTGGGGCAGACGCTTCCGTTTTGCCAGCCGTGCGGAGTGCGGCCTTTTCTATTGGCCGTTTCCCAACTGCCGCAATAGTTGAGCCGCGTCTTCGCGCGCTGCGGGGTCGGAACCGGCAACTGCCTTTCGCAGGTGAGGAACCGCACCGGCGCGATCGCCAGTCATCGCAAGCGCCGAGCCCAGGCCCAACTGCGCGCTCGCGGATTCGGGCTGGATCCGGACCCATTCACGGTAGTGCGGGAGCGCAGCTTGCGCCTCCCCCTTGGCCATCAGCAGTCCAGCCAGAAGCCGGTGGGCATCGGCGAGTTCGGGATCCACTCGCAGGGACTCCTCCAACTGGTTTTGCGCCTCGTCGAAGTGACGCGCTTTGCCGAGCGCCATGGCGAAGTTGTAGCGGGTGGCAGCGTCGTCCGGCCGGAGCCGGAGCGCGATCTCGAAGTGGTAACGCGCCTGCGTGAAGTCACCGGTTCCGGAGAGTAGATTGCCCAGATTGTTGTGCGCGTCCACGTAGTCCGGCTGGATGCGGATGGCCTCGCGGAAGGCCGCCTCGGCCCGCGGCCGCTCTCCCTGGGCCAGCCAGACGATACCGAGGTTACTGTGCGGTTCGGGTAGATCCGGATCGAGCGCAACGGCCTTTTGGAGGTTGGCGATCGCATCCGGCATTCTGCCTTGCGTCCGATAGGTTAGCCCCAGTTCGTGCCAGGTGGCGGCGTCATTTGGGGCCACGGCGGCAGCCCGTTTCAGGGCGTCGGCGGCCTCCGCGTATTGTCCGGAGTGCCGGAGGGCGGATCCGAGTTTCCATAGCGCGAACGAGGACTTGGGGTTCCGGCGGACTGCTTCCTGGTAAATCGGCAAGGCTTTTGCCGGTTGCCCTACGTTTCGCCACGCTTCGGCGAGTCCCAGGTAAAACTCCGCTCGCTCGGGGGGGTGGCGCCCGATGGCCTCCGCGAGCCGGGTGATCCCGCGGCTCATATTACTCTTGTCCACCACTTGGGCGAGGGCGAGATAGAGATCGCTTTCGGGCGCCGGCGGCAACTTCGCCGGATAGTACGGCACGACCTCGCCGCGATAGGCATTGCCGCCTGTCTCGTGCCTCTCCGCCATTTCCGCCAGCAGATCGCCCGCGGGCTTGCGCCGCTGGATGTAGTGGTCGGTCGCGACCGAGTGTACTACGTCCTCCGTGCGCCGTTTCGGCATATGGCAATCGGCGCAACCGGCTGTGCCCGGGTGCTTACCCGCCGCCACGATCCCATCGAAGGCGGAAGCGTGGCACTTGCGGCATGCCGCGTCGTAATACCGTGTCGCCTGGGCCCCGCGCGGAACGTCGTGCGGATTGTGGCAGCTGGTGCAATGAAGTGCGCCGTTGCTTTGCAGGAAGCATTTCGAGCGCCGGATGCGGTAGACAGCATTTACGATCTCGAACTTGTCGTCGCGCCCGGTGTCCGGGGCGTGGTCAAAAAAAAGCCAATACGCACTCAGTGGCTGGCCGGGCCGGTACTCGAACGGGCCCCGGCCATAACGTTGGATGGAGTTCGGCAAGGGGAAGCTCGTGGTTTCGAGATGGCACTGGATGCACACCTCCTCCCGGAGTTCCGCGCTGAGCCGTGACGGGTTGACGATGGCTTTACGGATGTCGTCCGGCCTGGCCCCGGCTGTTTTCGCCAACTGCGCATGTTTGAGTCCAGGGCCGTGGCACCGCTGGCAATCGATGCCTTCCGGCAACGGATCCACATATAGGGACTCGGAAAACGGCCGGTCGTGCCCCGCCGGGATCTTCGGATATCCGTTGTGGCAGAACATGCAGTCATATGGGATCTTGCGGCGGAAGCCTTCGTGATCGGGGCGGTCGTATCCCGGGTTCATGGCCCAGTAGCCGCCCTTCTCGGCGTACCAGCCGAGCGGCAGCTCGACGAGCGTATTGCGGGCGCTGCGGTGCAGGTAGGCGCGCGCGTGGTTTCCGGACCCCATGATGAAATCGATCTGCTTCTCCATCACGTTGATCTGGCGGCCGCCGGGAGCGATCTGGTGACGCCGCTGAAAGTATTTCCCATTGCGTTCG
Source organism: Bryobacterales bacterium (assembly GCA_009697455.1). Lineage (GTDB taxonomy): Bacteria > Acidobacteriota > Terriglobia > Bryobacterales > Bryobacteraceae > SYKU01. Next base: position 3,019 of record SHUI01000112.1, on the reverse strand, counting down.
AGCGTGGTGAAGTAGCTGTCCGACGGCTTGTGGTAGAACGTGCTCGAGGCCCCGTTTCCTACCGTGTTCGCGGCCGAGGGGCGATAGAAGGATCGCCCCATGCCCGTTTGGCGGTAGGTTTCCCATATGCTGCGATGACAGACGGCGCAGGTTTCCGGGGCTACGTACGCTGAGTCTTGGGAAGCCGGCCGGGGAGGCGAGGTCTGAGCAGGGGCAGGGGAGATTTGAAGGGTCGCGGTGTAAATCGCCGCGACTAGGGCTCCGAAGAGGACGGCTGCCAACCGCCGCCGGAGGGCCGGGCTTCCGCCGGCATCACGGATGTATTTCGTGTTCGCCGGCCACATGAATCGCTCTCGAACGCGCCATGCGCCTCATCATATCATTCTCTAGACTGGAACCCTTCGAAGCCTCCCCGTCACACCCCGGGACACCCCTTACCCCGCCTCCTTGTTAACACGTAGTACGTGCGCACGTAATATGTGCATATGAATGTCACTCTTTCCGTCGATGACGAAGTGATTCTTCGCGCACGCCGCCGAGCAGAGGTTCTTGGAACAAGTGTCAATCAGCTTGTTCGTGAATATCTCGAACAACTGGCGGGAAAGTCGGATCCAAATGAAGACGCTGCGGAGTTTGAGCGCCTCTCAAAGCTTGCTCGCGGCGATTCCCGCGGGTGGAAGTTCAACAGAGACGAACTTCACGAGCGGTCGTGAATCGGCCGGCATTTTTCGATACGAACGTTTTCATTTACGCCGACGACGCTTCCGCGCCCGCCAGGCAAGCGCGCGCAATTCAGCTTATCACCGGCTATCGGCGGGCCGGGCTGCTGATTGTTTCGATTCAGGTGTTGCAGGAATACTTTGCGGCGGTAACCAGGAAATTGGGCGTTGATCCTGAAACTGCGCAACAAAAAGTTCAACTGCTCACGCGTGCCCGAGTCGTTCGCTTTGTGGAAGGCGATTTGATAGCGGCCATCGAGTTGCACCGGCTGAATCGAATTTCGTTTTGGGATGCGATGATCGTTCACGCGGCGCGTTTGGCGGGTGCGGAGCTTCTCTACACTGAAGACCTTCAACACGGCGCAGTATTGGGCGGTGTTCGCATCGAAAATCCTTTCTTGGCAGTCTGAAGGCCTGGCGGACGCCGGCGCCGCTTCACGGCCGGCCTTCCTCCAAAGTCAGAACAGGATTTCGCTTTCGCCGGCCACGCGAACACGCTCACAGGTGTAGCGGCTCCCCTACTTGAACTAGACCGGATTCACGCGGGCTATCGTCGTTGGAGTAGAGGCCTCGCGCGTGCTCACAAGAGCATCGTCCACCCGTTTCCACTGCTCCGCCATCTTCTTAACCCGTTCCGGTTCGCTGCCCACAAGATTTTTCTGCTCGCTCCGGTCCTTCGCCAGATCGTACAGTTCCCACGATCCGTTCTCGCCGATGGCCACGAGTTTGTGGTCCCCAACCCGCAACGCCCGGTTCTTGTTGTGATTGAAGTAGAGATAATCCCGTTCGACCGGCGTATCCTTCGCAAGCGCCGGAGCGAGACTGCGGCCCGACAGAGGCTGCGCGCCCGGCACCGGCAACGGCGAGCCGCCCGCCAGTTCGAGCATTGTCGGCAGCAGGTCCACCAGGTGGCACGGCGAATGGCGCAGCTTTCCGCGATCCTGGATGCCTTTCGGCCAATGCATGATCCATGGCGACGAAATCCCGCCCTCATGCACCCAGGATTTGTGCAGCCGGAACGGAGTGTTCGATGAACTCGACCACCCCGGGCCGAGACAAAGATGCGACAGGGCGGAGCCGGGCGCGGCCGCCGGGTCGTGGCCATCGGCGCGGATCAACTGTTCAGCGCTTGCGCCGTTGTCCGACACGAACGAGATCACGGTATCGTCGAAGGCGTTCATCGCTTTCAACTGATCGATCACGCGGCCGATTTCCCGGTCCATGCGATCGATCATGGCGGCGTGAATCGCCATCTTCGTACGCTGGAACTTCTTCTGCTCCGTGGTCAGGCTCCGCCACGGCACGGCGCGCGTGACCTCTCCCGCTCCGATTCGCGCCGTCAACTCCTCGGTCGGCAAATTCCAGCCAGGCCAGATTCCCGTATCCATCGGCGCGAGCGAACAATTCACAAGGCCCATCTGCCGCATGCGCGCATAGCGTTTCAGCCGGGCTTCGTCCCAACCTTCGCTGAAGCGGTCTTTGTATTTTTCGATGTCCTCGCTCAGCGCGTGCAGGGGGAAGTGCGGCGAAGTAAAGGCGAGGTAGAAGTAGAAAGGATCGTCGCGATGTTCCTGAGCGTGGCCTTTCAGAAACCGGATGGCGCGGTCCGAAATCGCCGTCGTGGCGTAGTAGTTATCGCTCAGCTTGACGGCTGGCAGACGCTGATCGTCAAGCAGGCTTGCTCGGGGCGAGAAGAACCGGTCCTGATCGAGCAGCGTGTAGGAGTGGTCGAAGCCCGTGGCCGCAAGCGGCTTGAAGCGAATGTGCCACTTGCCCGAATGATAGGCGCGGTACCCGAGCGGCTTCAGATGTTGCGGCGTGAACCGGGTCCAGTCCGGGACAAGCCCCGGGGTCATCACGTCGCAGGCCGTCTGTTGCGCGTACTGTCCCGTGAGAATGCAACTGCGCGACGGACCGCACCGCGCCGTCGAATAGCCCTGCGCGAAGCGCAGTCCCTGCGCGGCGAGCCTGTCCAGATTGGGCGTATCGATATCGCCGCCGTAGCAGCCGGCGTCGGAGTAGCCCATGTCGTCAGCCAGGATGACAAGGAAGTTCGGCTTCCGCTTTGGATTCTGCATGGCTCCGGCGAGACCGGCGGTTGCCGCCGCGCTCAGGCTCAGGAATTCCCTGCGGTTGATGTTCGGGTTAATGCTGAGATCTATTCTCGTCACGGCGTTCATTCTACCTCAACGCGTTCTTAGCCCTTGGTCGGGTTACAATCGTGGCGTTGCAGTCATAAGGCCGATGAATCCCGAAACCATTGCGCACTACCGCATAACAGGCAAGCTCGGCCAGGGCGG
>SHUI01000111.1 GCA_009697455.1 Bryobacterales bacterium | reverse complement strand
CCCTCCGTTAATGAATCACTTACGATTTAGCACTGTAGAAGATGAGTTTGAACGCCTCGCGGAACTGATGCCCTATAATGAAGACGAATGGGAATGCTCTCGCAACGGCTTCAAGTCAAGGTTTCGCAGACGCAGATCCTGACCCCAAGCCTTTTGCAAATGGTGAAGGTCCTCCAGCTAAACCGGATGGAGCTGAAGGACATGCTCAATCAGGAAGTGGTGGAAAATCCTGTACTTGAGGAATCGACGGACGACGATGGTGAACTGACGCCCGAGGAACTCGCCCCGCTTCTGGAAGGCGAGCGTCACATGGATCCCGCCGAGGAGGGAATCCTGGTGGATTCCAACCTGATCGACGGTGTCTCCGGTGAGAAATCGCTTAACCCGGAGCTTTACCGCGAGGAGATCGACTTGTCCCCCGCCGGGCTGGCGGAGGCAGCCGAAGCTCCTGAACCGCCTGCGGCCCCGGACTCCTTCGAAGAAACGGACCTTGGGCCAACTTTCGACGAATGGATGGAGCCGGGCTTCAAGAGCCCCGCTTCGGAATCGATTGAAAAGCCGTCTTTCGAAACGTTCCTTTCCTCGCCCGTAATGCTCTGCGACCACCTTCGCTCGCAGTTGAGCATTTCGCTGGTTTCCGACAGCCTTAGGGACGCGGCCGAGTTCATCATCGGGAATCTGAACGAAGACGGCTATCTTTCCGCTTCGATCGACGAGATCGCCGAGCAGGGAGATCACACGCGCGAGGAACTGGAGCGGGCGCTCGCGATCATCCAATCCCTTGACCCCGCCGGTGTTGGAGCGCGCGACCTCCGCGAATGTCTGCTGCTCCAGATCGAAAGCCGCAACGGACGCGACGGAGTGGCTTGGCAGATCGTGGCGAATCACCTGAAATTGCTTGAGACCAAGCAGTTCAAGGAACTGGCCCGGGTGTTGGGGCGTCCGCAGGAACACATCGAGATCGCCGTCGATCTGATCCGGCATCTCGACGGGCGGCCCGGCCTCCGGTATAACGGTCCCGGCGCTCGCCTGATCGAACCCGACGTTTACGTGACCAAGGACGCTGAGGACTACATCATTCAGATGAACGACGAAGGGCTGCCGCAGCTCCGCCTGAACGCGCAGTACCGGCGCATGCTGGACAAGGACAACTCGAAGGAAATTCGCAACTACGTCAAAGAGCGGTTCACCTCGGCGATCCAGTTGATGAAGAGCATCGAACAGCGCAAGCAGACCATCCTGCGCGTCTGCGAGGCCATCGTCAAGCGGCAGATGGAGTTCCTGAGCGACGGCATCGACCGTCTTCGTCCGATGATGATCAAGGACGTCGCGGACGAAGTCGGCGTCCACGCTTCAACCGTCAGCCGTGCCGTCGCGGGCAAGTACATGCACACGCCGCAGGGCGTCTTCGAATTACGTTACTTTTTTTCGGAAGCTGTTCAGGGACATGCCGGCAGCTCGATGCCGCTTTCGGTTCTGAAGCGCAAAGTGAAGAAGATGATAGAAGAGGAAGACCGGAATCATCCGCAAACGGACGACCAAATCGCCTTGCTGCTTCAGGAGCAGGGCATTCAGGTGACCCGGCGCACGGTTGCGAAATATCGCGAAGATCTGAAGATACCACCGAGCCATTTGAGAAGGAATCGGGAGTAACAAACGGACGAGGCAACGCGAAGGACACGGAGCCAAATATGAAGATCACTTATACAGGCCGGCAAGTCGAATTGACGCCGGCGCAAGTAAAGAAGATCGAAGTGCAGTTCGCCAAGTTATCCAAACTGCTTGACGGAAAAGAACAACAGGAGGCGCACGTAACTCTATCGCTTGAGCGCGGCCGCCACACCGCGGAAGTGACCACGCACTATCACGATCACCCGCTAGTTGGCATCGCCACCGAAGCCAACATGTTTGCTTCGCTGCACGCTGCCATGAAGAAATTGGAGACGCAGGCGATCAAGGTGAAGGGTAAGTGGCGGGAATCGAAGCGCGGTTCCGGAGCGAAGGCGGCCGCATTGCCGCCGGCTGCCGCCGTAGCCGAGGACTTGGATGACGCCTCTCGCCGGGTTTTCCGCGTCGATCACACGCTTGGCCGCAAGCCGATGACGGTGGACGAAGCGGTGATCGAGATGGACCGAAGCCGCGACTATCTGGTGTATCGCGACGCGAACACCGGCGGGCTCTCTGTACTGCTTCGCCGCCGCGATGGCCACTTCGACCTGGTCGAAAGCTAGTTGCGCGAATGCCTGCCGCGAAAGCCGAATCGAAGACGCCTCGCCCGCCCGCGGAACTGGTCATCATTACGGGCCTCAGCGGGTCGGGCAAGGGGTCGACTCTGCGGGCGCTCGAAGATCTGGGCTACTACGCCGTTGATAACCTCCCGATCGACCTGATCCCGAAGTTCGCGGAACTCACGCGCGATTCGCCCACTATCCGCGCGGCTGCGCTGGTTGTGGACATCCGGGAGGGGGAGAGTCTGAAGCGTTTCCCCGCAATCTACGCACGCATCAGACACATGGTTTCGACGCGGCTGCTTTTTCTCGAGGCCGGTGACGATGCCCTTGTGCAGCGCTTCAGCGAGACGCGGAGGCCTCATCCGCTTGGAACCGAAAATTCGGTTTCGAAGAGCCTCAGGACAGAACGCCGCCACATGGCGCCGATTCGGGCCTTGGCGGACGTGATCATCAACACCTCGCACTATAATGTGCACGAACTGCGCGCGATGATTGGCGACACCTTTCGCGGCGCCCGGGAAGAGTCCAAAGTACGAATCAGCGTGGTGAGCTTCGGCTACCGGCACGGGATTCCGGCGGACAGCGACCTGGTTTTCGACGTCCGGTTCCTGCCGAATCCGAACTACATCCCGCGATTCAAGAAGTTGACCGGCCGCGACCCCGGCGTGGCAAAGTACATACGGTCCTTTCCGCAGACCGGCGAATTCATCGAGAAGATAACCGCCCTTCTTACGTATCTGCTGCCGCATTACATCAAGGAAGGCAAGTCTTACCTCACCATTGCGTTTGGATGCACGGGCGGCCATCACCGCTCGGTAATGATCGCCGATCAGGTGCGCACGAATCTGGCAAAGGCGGGCTTCAAAGCGAAGTCGTTGCACAGGGATCTGGTAAAGCCGGTGTGAGAATCTTCTCACCCTGCCAACATGCTAAAATTTCTCTGTGCTCGGCAACGGCGCAAAGCTCGAGTACTCCATCGCTGACGTTCGCCGCATGCTCGGCGTAACCACCCGGCAGCTCTCGGGTTGGCGGCGCCAAGGGTTTGTGGCGGCCACGCGTTCATTCACCTTTTCCGATCTGATCGCCCTGCGAAGCTTGCAGGCCTTGCTCGATCGGAACGTGGCGCCCCGGCGGATCGCCAAGGCCATCGCCTCGCTCAAGAGCAAGCTTGGAGGGGTCCAGCACCCTCTCGCGGAACTGAAAATCACCTCGGATGGAAAGACCATCGAAGTCCACGTCGCCGGGCAAAGAATGGAAGCGATGACCGGCCAGATGCTTTTCGATTTCGATACGGCGGAGATCGACAATCTGAAGTCGTTTCCAAAGGAGCCGAAGTCCGACCGTGCGTCGAGCAAGCGGATTTCCGACTACTGGTTTCAGAGAGGCCTCGATATGGAAGAATCCGGCCTGCCCGCGGCCGATTGCATGGAGGCGTACGAAAAGGCGATCGAGTCCAACCCCGCCGCCGCGGGTGCAATGGTAAACCTGGGCACGATTCTCTACCACCTAAAGCGGTTCGACGAATCCGAGAAGCAGTACCGGCGCGCGATTGAAGTGGAGCCGGGCTATTCGCTCGCTCATTTCAATCTCGGCAACCTGTTTCACGAGAAAGGCATCCTTGACGAGGCCCGCGAACACTATGTGCGAGCCATTGAACTCAACGCGAACTACGGGGACGCGCATTACAATCTCGCGTTGCTGCTGGAAAAGAAGGGCGAATTCATGCAGGCAGTACGGCACTGGTCGGCGTACCTGAAGATCGATTCGTCGAGCTCCTGGGCGCAGGTGGCGCGGCGGCAACTCGACATGCTGCGCAAGGTTACCATCGTGCCTTCGCGCGGCTGAGACGGTGCTGCGGCGCCTGGTACACATGAGCCTTCCTTGCATCGGCGTTCAGGACCTGGCGCAGACACGAGTGCCTGCGCCACGTCCTGAATCGACGCGCCTATCTTGACTCCTATGATCTTTCCTCGCGTCTATCCCATCCTCGACACTGAATCGCTTGCGCGGCGGTCCTCAAGCCTTTCGATTGCCGCCGACGCCTTTCTCGATGCCGGCGCGGGGATTCTCCAGATCCGCCACAAGGCGCACTGGTCAAGGGACGTGTTCGCCGAGGCGGAACTCGTCGCGCGCCTCGCGCGCGAAGCCGGCGCCATTCTTATTGTCAACGACCGGGCCGACATCGCCATGCTCCTCGACGCCGGCCTCCATATCGGGCAGGACGACCTCCCGCCACGCGACGCCCGTCGGCTCATCGGACCCGACGCAATCCTCGGCTTCTCCACGCACAACGCCGCCCAACTCTCGGCCGCGGGAGGAGCGCCAGTCAGCTACGTCGCCTTCGGTCCAATATTTCCGACCGCCTCGAAGGAGAATCCGGATCCCGTGACCGGTACCGCTGAACTCACGCGTATCCGCGCGCTCGTCGAGCAACCGCTCGTCGCGATCGGCGGCATTACGCTTGAGAATGCGCGCGACGTGCTCGCAGCCGGCGCCGATTCGGTGGCCGTCATCTCCGCCCTACTGCCCGTACCCTACACGAACATCGGCCTTCGAAAGCGGATGGAGGAATGGCTCGACCTGATGTCAGATGAAACCAAGCCAGCCGTCGCGCCGGCGAGACTTGACGCCGGCAAACCAACGGCAGAGGGGTGAAGCGCCGCGACGACAATCGCGAACACCAGGTAGAAGCCGCAGCCCCCACCTGTGCTCCGGGGGCACCTGCGCGTAGGGTGCCGCGGCATGCCACTCCGCGTGGACGCTGCCTTCTCTCGGAAAGTTCAAGGCAAGCGCGGCCGCGTGAATCACCGTGATGTGAGGAGATAGTAGAAAATCAGACGCGGCCGAAAGTTGCGAGCACTCTCATGACCTCGCTCCACGCGCTTCCCGCAAAGGGCAGCAGCGCGATCACGGGACCGAGCGTCATCATCAGGAAAGAGCTACGACAGGAAAAGCTACGACGCGGGAAACTTGCTCTGGTTCAAAAGCCTGAAAAGGACGGGGAGTCCGTTAGGCGGCGCGGGAGACAGGTAGGCCAGAATACTACCCACGATCAGGAAGAGCGCTGTTGCGGGCAGGCCGATTCTCAGGCAGTGGGCGAGAGAAGGCTACTTCAGATATTTGTCGAGGTCAGGGTGTAGCTGAAGCTGAACCGCCGGATCTTTCAGGTTCTCCCTGGTAACCACCAGCGGCGGCAGATTGTTGATCTTCTCCGGCGTTCCACCCGCAAGCTTCTTCACCGCCGCCTGCACCGACTCATATCCCATACGGAACGGGTCCTGCGCTATTAGAGAATCGATTGCGCCTTTTTCCAGATCTTCGAGCAACGTGGGGCTCCAGTCGAAACCAACCAGCTTCACTTTGCTCTTGCGGCCCTTCAGCGCCTGCGTCGCGCCCACGGTGCTTGATTCATTCGATGCGAAAAAGGCGTCAAGATCCGGGTACGCCGTAAGCATGTTCTCCGCTACGCCCAGCGACTTCGCGAAATCCGCCATTCCGAAACGCTTGTCGACGATCTGGATGCCGGGAAAGTTTTGCTTGATCGCGTCCTCGAATCCCTGCTCCCGCAACATCGTCGAGGCCGCGCCCGGTTGTACAGCGACCATCGCCACCTTCCCCTTGCCGCCGAGAATTTTCCCCATCCGTTCCGCGCCCATCTTTCCGGCGGCGAAATTGTCCGTCGCCACCTGTGAGACGAAATTCGGCGTGTCCACGCCGGAGTCGAAAATTACCACGGGAATACCGGCCGCGGACGCGCGATCGACAACGCCCACCATAGCGGTTTTGTCGATTGGCGCGAGAACGATTGCATCCACATGCTGCGTGATGAATGTCTCGACGATCCTCTGCTGAGCGCTATAATCCGTTTCGGTTACCGGACCATTCCAGACGATTTCGACCGAGGCCTCGCGCGCCGCCTTCACAGCCCCGGCGTGGACGGATTGCCAGAACAGGTGCGCCTGACCCTTCGGAATTACCGCGATTCGCTTCTTCGTCTCGCGGTTGCATCCGCCCAACGCCAACATTAGCAGGGCGCACGCCGCTACGCGCTTCACTGCGGGAACTTCTCCGGCGCTTTGATCTGTTGCCAGCCTTCCCCGCTGAGGGCCTTGAGAAATGCCACCAGATCCGTCTTGTCTTGCGCGGTCAGGTTCAGCTTCTTCATGCGGTCGTCCAAATTCTTGTTCGGCGTGCCGCCCTTGTCGTAGAAGTCCACAACCTCTTCGAGCGTCTTGAAACTTCCGTCATGCATGTATGGCCCGGTGTGCTGGATCTCTCGAAGCGTCGGCGTCTTAAAATGTCCCCAGTCCTTTTCGTTCTTGGTAACGGCGAACCGTCCCACGTCCGGATTGGGTTTGTCCGAGCCCACGCCAAGGTTCGCGTACATATTGCTCGTGAAATTGATGCCCTCGTGGCATTGATCGCACTTCGCCTTGTCAAGATAGACTCCCATTCCTCGGATCTGCGACGGCGACATCGCCTTCTTGTTCCTCGCCTTGTACTTATCGTACGGCGCGTTCCCGGAAAGAATGGTCCGCTCGAACGTGGTGATGGCCTTTGCCACGTGATCGATCGTGAAATCCTGCGTGCCGAACGCTTTGGCGAACAAGTCGCGATATCCTGTGATCTTCCTGAGATTCGCCACGGCCGCATCGTGCGTCATTCCCATCTCGATCGGATTCGCGATCGGGCCCACGGCCTGCGCTTCGAGCGTCGGCGCGCGCCCATCCCAGAACTGCGCCAGGCTGTAAGCCCGGTTGATTACGGTCGGCGCGCTGCGTCCGCCCTTCTGCCCGCGAATGCCGGTTGACACCGGCGCGCCGTCAGTGAACGCGAACTTCGGACTGTGACACGTCGCACAGGAGACGGTGTTATCGGCCGAGAGTCGCGTGTCGAAGTATAGAAGGCGCCCGAGTTCAGCCTTTTCGATTGAATAGGGATTGTCGGCCGGCCATATCACGGGCATCAGGCCAAGCGGTTCCTTTGCGGGGCGACCGCTCTGCGCGAGTAAAAAAATGGCCGACGCGAATGCACCGGCCAGGAATCCAACAGATCTCATTTTCTCGAAACTCCTACTTCTTGAGAAAACCGGAAACGTAAAGGGCTTTGTAGCCTCCATGCGACGACAGCGTTCCGCTCACTTCCATGATGTGAGCGGCGTGGTCGATCGCAGCTTTTCTGAAATCCGTGAGGCCGTCGCGGCGTGGGTCGTGCTCTTCTTCCATAAGCATGTAAAGCGAACCGTCGCTCGTCATCAGGCCAATGGGTTGGCCGGCGGTGAAGCACTTCTGGCCGCAGGCGCGATGCTTTTCTCCGTGCTTGCCGACCTGGAGGTAGCACGAAAAATCGACAATCTCTCCAACAAGCGTCGCTACGGCGGCCGCGTTGGCCTTGCCGTCCACGGCGGCGCCGACTGTTGTCGCCGACCACGGCTGGGCCGGTTTCTCGCCGATTTTTCCCATGGGAGCGTCGTGCTTGCCGCCCTCAACCGTCATTTGCGGTTGCAGAATTCCCGGACCTTTTCTGGCTGATGCCTTCTTATCACCCTGCGCCATCACTCCGGCCGCTACAACGGCCATGGCGAGGCTCGAAATCATGAATCGCGTTCTGGTGCTCATCGTTTCTCCTGTTACTGTAACTGATATTCCCAAAGAGCACCTTATCACATACGCCTCTCACGCCGCTAGGTGGCGATCACCCAGGTAGCCCTCGGTGCGGTACCATGGTCTGTTCCGATCTTTCAGACCATGAGACACCTGCGCAACCTCTGGCGAAGCGTCTTCGATGTGCGGGAGGGCGAGTTCATCCGAACGGCGTTCATGGCGTTGTATCTGTTCTTCGTGCTTTTCGCCTACTACATCCTGAAGCCGGTTTCCCGAGCTCTTTTCCTCAGCAAGTTCGACATCGATAAGCTGCCCCACCTTTACATACTGATCGCATGCGTGGGGGGCGTTCTCGCGTACCTCTATACGAAAGTCGCGGTTCGGGCTTCGCTCCAGGTCGCGCTCACCTTGACGACCGCGATTGCCATCGTGTGTCTAGTCGCGATCTGGTGGCTGCTCCAGTTCAAGTTCCCCTGGATGCTTTATGTCTTCAACGTCTGGGTGAGCCTCTTCAGTGTAGTGCTGGTCTCGCAGGGCTGGCTCATTGCGGCGAACGTCTTCACCGCGCGCGAAGCCAAGCGCGTGTATGGAATACTCGGTCTCGGAGCCGTGATCGGCGCGGCATTCGGCGGATCGTTCACAGCTTGGATGACGCGGCACGTCGAGCCGCGCGGAATTCTGCTTGCGAGCGCCGCCATGGTCGCGTTGTCGTACGCGATGTTTCTCGTGGTGGTCCGCCAGAAGGGCGTCAATCTGACTGGAGCCAAGGCTGCCGAGGAGGAGGAAACCGAGTTCGAATTTGCGGATATCGTCAAAGCCATCGGCTCAAACCGTCACCTCCAGGTGATCATGAGCATCATTACGATGACGTTCATTGTCGACGTCCTGGTCGAGTTCCAGTTCAGCGCGATGGCGAAGGCCGCGTACCCGACGGAGGCTGCGCTCACAGCCTTTCTCGGGAGCTTCTACGGCATCTATTTGAACCTGATCACATTCGTACTGCAATTCTTCCTGACCACGTTCGTGGTGAGCCGCTTCGGTGTCGGCGGCACGCTGCAGATAATGCCGGTGGCGATTTCCATCACTTCTTTGCTAACAATCTTCTCGCCGAGCCTGCTTTCCACGGCTACCGTCAGACTCACTGAAGCTGCCACCCGATACTCATTCAATAAGACCGGCATGGAGTTGTTGTACCTCCCGCTGCCGATGGACCTGAAAAACCGCACCAAAGCATTCGTCGATATTTTCGTGGACCGTTTTGGGCGCGGACTAGGAGCGGTCGCCCTCCTGTTGTTCGCACATTACGTTGTGAAAGATCCAAAGCACCCCGATCCCCGGCAGATATCGTTAATCGTTCTCGGATTCGCCGCCATCTGGATTTTACTTTCCGTGCGCGCCAGCCGTGAGTATGCGATCACCGTTCGAAAGCGCCTTGAATCGCGGCGGTTGAACCTCGAAGATTCGCGCGTCACGGTTACGGATTCCGCTACGGTGAACCTGCTCGAACAGGCCGCCATGTCACTCAATGCCAGGCAGGCGACCTACGCCCTTGGCCTGCTTGGGGAAGCCGCCGGCTACGATCTTGCGCCGTTGCTCCGACGGCTCGTCGCCAGTTCCAGCGTCGAAGTTCGCTCGAAAGTTTTTGAACTCGCGCGAGTTGCCCGGTTTGATGGGTTGCTCGGCGAAGCTCGGGATGAGGCGCGACTCGACGAAGCATCGTCAGCGCAAGCAGTGGCTTACCTGCTCGCGCTTTCACCGGACCGGGCAGCCTTGTTCGAGCGCTTTATCGAACAGCCGTCCACTGCGGACGCCGCGATCGACGCACTTGCGGGACAACGGGATCTGGCCCGTCAGTGGCTCTCGCCGGACTGGATCTCAGCCGCTCTCCATTCCGCTGAGGCCCGCCGGCGTTCGCTTGCCGCCGCAGCCATTGGTCTGCGGGGCGATGAAGATTCCTCTGCCTTGCTTCGTCTGCTCGAAGACCCGGACGAGCGTGTGGTTGCAGCCGCTTGCCGCGCCGCAGGCGTGATAGGTAGCCGCGCTTGTCTCGACTCCGTCGTTCGGGGATTGGCTCATCCGCGTCTCCGCGGAATCGCCATCGCATCGCTCGCCTGCTATGGAGCGCGCATCGCGGGATCGCTCGGCGACATCCTCGCCGACGACGCTGTTTCGCTCTCCATCCGCCGCCAGATTCCGCGCGTCCTCAAACTCATACCCGATCAGCGTTCGGTGGACGTCCTGCTCAGCGCGATTGCAGACGCGGACCTGACTGTTCGGGCCGCCGTCCTTAAGGCGCTGAACCGCCTTCGGGAGAACGCGCCAAGCCTCCGCTTCTCGGGACCCACTGTCCGGCAGCAGACCTTTGACGAGATCAAGCACTATTTCGAACTCAACGCGGCGCTCGCCGCGTTTCAAACCGTTGGCCAGCCGCAGACGGCCGCCTCGCTGCTCGCGCGGACCATCAGAGACAGGCTCGATCACACGCTCGACCGGATGTTCCGGCTGCTCGGCCTTAGCTACCCCGCCAAGGATATCTATTCGGCGTTTCTTGCAGTCCGGGGAATTTACACGGGAAAGAGGAACGAGGAGCATTTGACGGCCGCCGTGGAGTTTCTCGATAGCGTCGTGGAGCGGGACGTAAAGCGCGTTCTCATGCCCCTGCTCGATTCCACCGAAAGGCTTACGGAGCACGGGAGGAATCTGCTGGGAGTCGATCCAAAGGACGCGCAGACCGCGATACGAGACCTGATCCGTACGGGGGATCCGTGGCTCCGTTCCTGCGCAATCGCCGCGGCGGCGCAATTACGCATGAAACCGCTGGTAGCGGATATCGAGGCAGCGGCACGCGGAGGCCAGCCGGATCTGGCGAGAGTGGCAAGCGACGCGGTGGCAGCGTTGGCATAGGTAAAAAGACATGTCTGAATTGAACCTGGTTGAAAAGGTGATTGCTCTCGAAGCCGTCGAGTTGTTCAAGACTCTGACCCCCGATCAACTGGCGCGTATCGCCTCCATCGCAACAGAGGTGAGCTTCGCCCAAGACAAGTCCGTAATTGAGCCCGGCCGGCCCATGGATGGGGCTGTACGTGGTCCTCGACGGCGGCGTCGCCTTGAGCCGGAACGGCGCTGAATTGCACGTCGCGCGGCAGAATGAAGTCCTGGGCGCGTGGGCCCTGTTCGACAACGATCCCATGCCGGTAGCCGCGAAGACGGCCGAACCCACGCGACTGCTGCGCATTTCCCGTGAAGATTTTTACGATCTCCTTTCCGACAACGTGGAGGTTACCGCAGCCGTCTTCTCGACGATCGTCAAGCGATTCAGAAAAATGGTGGAAGAATGACGGACGAGCGTCTCGCGGAACTTCATCGAATGGCGGCGCTCGGCCAGTTGTTGGCCGGCGTGGTGCATGAAGTGTGCACGCCCGCGGCCTCCATACTTTCGAATAATCAGGTCCTGATGAAGTCGCTCGAAAAACTCGATGCTGCGTTCGGGGAGAGTCCCGATGCGCCGGGGGTCGCGCGGGCGAAGAAGATCGTCGGAGCCATCAAGCCGCTCGCCGCAATCGACCGCATCGCCTGCGAACGGATAGCGGCGATCGTGCGCAGTTTGAAGACGGTTGCGCGCGCGGGCGATCCGGAGCTATCGAAGGTCGACTTGAACGAAAATATCGAAGGAGCCCTCAAGTTGACACAGGCGGAGTTCCGCGGACGCATCGAAGTCGAGACCGAATTCGGCGTGCTGCCGGAAGTGGAGTGCCATCCGCATCTGATCAATCAGGTGTTTCTGAACCTGCTGATGAACGCAGGCCAAGCCATCGACGGGCAGGGGAAGATTCGCGTTTCGACGCGGCTCGACGGCGAGGAAGTTGTCATTTCCATCGCCGATACCGGCCACGGAATTAACGACGAGGACAAGGCCAAAGTTCTGAACCGCGGCTTCACCACGAAACCGGTCGGAGTGGGCACTGGTATTGGACTTTCCATTGTGAAACAGATCGTAACCGAAGGGCACGGCGGGACCATCGGTTTTGAAAGCGAAGTTGGTAAGGGAACGACGTTCCACATTCGCATTCCCGTGGAGCAGAAGAGAAAAGGAGCCTGATCGTGGAAGGGAATCCAAAGCCGGTTGTGTTGCTCGTGGACGATGAAGACATGGTGATCACGAGCCTCCGGGCATTGCTGTTGATCGAAACCGATTATGAAGTTCACGCCTTCACGCGGCCGGAGGAGGCGGCGAAGCTTCTTGAAACCACTCACGTCGACGTGGCGGTTTCCGACTACCTGATGCCGAAGATGACGGGTATTCAGCTTCTCGCGCGCGCTAAGGAACTCCGTCCCGAGGCTTCTCGCGTCCTCCTTACCGGACACGCCGACAAGGCCAGCGCCATTCAGGCGATCAATGAAGTCGGGCTTTTCCAGTATCTGGAAAAGCCCTGGGAGAACGCCCAACTGCTTCTCGTACTGCATCACGCCGTTGAGCGGGCGCGGTTGCTCAGCGATCTAAGAACGAAGATTGGCGAGCTGGATACCGCCCATTCATCGCTAAAAGACGTTCAGAAACGGCTGCTTCGCGCCTTTCTCTGATGTCTTATCTCGACCGCGAACTCGAATATCACGAGAGACTCTACTCGGGATTCGCGCAGCGGCATTTTGCCAAGCCGGCGGTGCGTGCGCTACGCGAGCATATGGTCCGGCGCATCTTACAGGTTACCGGGGCGGGGAAGTCGAGCCGCGTGCTAAGCCTCGGTTGCGGAATCGGCGATACCGAACTGCTGCTCGCGCCGCATGTGGCGAACGTCCTCGGCATCGATTTATCGCCTGCTGCGATCCGTCAGGCCAGCGCCGACGGAGCGCACTTGCGCAACGTAGAATTTCGCCAAGGCACGGTCGAGTCGGCGGAAGGAGAATTCGATCTCATCATCGGGGTCTTCTTTCTGCATCATCTTCCGTTCGATGAGCAATGCGCGGCGGCCGGACGAATCCGCGAGTTACTCGCGGATGGCGCCGCGTTCTACGGACTCGATCCGAATCGATACCGGCTCTCCGGCGCGGCCGGAAACCTGCTCGTTCCTAACCTCATGCGAAAGTATCAGACGCCGGATGAGCGCGAACTCGATCCCGCGGAAACCGTGCGCCTGTTCCGCGAGGCTGGCCTCTCCAGCAAAGTCTGCTACTACGATTTCATTTCGTCCCCGCTCGCGGGGCTGCTCCCGTCATGGCGCTTTGGCTACCTGGCCGCGCGGGCGGTGGATGAAGTTTTGACGCGTGTGCCGCTGCTTCGCAGGCTCGGCAGCAATCTGGAAATCGTGGCGCGGCGCCCTTGAAACAGATTGCCTATTGGTCCGCGGGCGCGCCGGCTCCTCGTTGGCGAGTCCGGTTCACCGGAAGTATGCAGGCCGACGAAGCGTTGCAGTCGAAGACCGGTTCGCAGCGCTCGGACGTACCGATGCGGGATACTCCACTAAACAGATGCCGCGAGGGCCGTCGAGGGCTTTGCACCGGAGCCTGCTCGCCACGAGACAGGAATGGGGTTTGCGATCTACCGTTTCCCAAAAGTGCCTCCATGTGCATCCCTAACGTGAGTTCCCACAATCGGTACAACACCGGCATCACGGTCGATTCCGGGCGAACTGGCGACGCGCGAGCCTTCCCGGCCAAGTTGCACTATGAGTATCGGGCGAGCGGCTGCCGTCTTCGCATCGCCCAATCGTTCTCCTCGATCCGTGACGCGATCCGCGGGACATCGCGCACCGCACGTATCATCCCGGGTAGGGAAGCTAAGTAGTGGCCAAACGGCCGGGGGTGCCAAGCCCGGATAACGGTGATCCCGAATGGTCCAATGGAATTGAATTAATTTTTCTCAATTAACGAGAGCGACCAGTGTGGTACCCTGACGTTAGTTCTCAACTCAGAGAACTAACTGGAATACACCACGGATGAGAAAGAGTCGCGTAACGTTCACGGCGCTCGCGGTTATCCGGCTGCTGACGGCCGGGCCGGCGGGCGCGTCGATCATCGACGGGAATATCACTGGTGGCAGCGCGCTTAGTGCCGGGGGAGACTTCCTTAAGTTGACTCTCCCACTCGCGAACCCGCTCGGCCCGTGGAACAGCGTCGGGAACGATACGTTTCAGGACAACAACTTGTATGGCTTCGACGAGGCGCAGAACGTCGCGCTCCTTGCGACTCTCTTGGTGGATGTTGGGGGCACCTCTCTCCCCCTGGCATAGGCGTTAAAATAAGGGAAGCTGCGAAAATTGGTGAACTCCTCGGTTAAGTGAGTCACTGGTCAGCCCGCGTTTACGAGAGGAGTTGCGTAGGCGGT
>SHUI01000110.1 GCA_009697455.1 Bryobacterales bacterium | reverse complement strand
CCTTACTCTCGCGTTGCCGGCGCACGGCCAAATTGTCTCGCTCAGCCGGGAGCAAATGATCAAATATACGTCGCAGAACCCTTATGAGCGCTTCCCGGATGGGAGGCCCAAGGTGCCCGACGCGCTGCTTGAGAAAGTCAAGGCGATGTCGTCGGAAGAGGTGCTCTCGATTGCCCGCCGTGGATTTGCGAATCAGTATGTGGACGGCTTCCGCATTCTCAGCCCTGGTAAAACGATGGTAGGGCGGGCGATGACGCTTCAACTTATGCCGCTTCGCCCGGATGTCGCCGATGTCGATCAGGCGGATCGAAAAGCGAAAGGCCTGGGCCGGCTTTCACACCAGACCGCGCTTGACATGCTCCAGTTGAACGACGTGTTTGTGGTGGACGCCTTCGGGAACCTCAACGCGGGCGGAGTGGTGGGCGACAACCTCGCCTACTATATCTGGAAGACAACCAAAGTGGGATTCGTCATCGATGGCGCGATCCGCGACCTGACCGGTATCGCTCCTTTTGGCATGGGCGGATATTACCGCGGAGCCGTGCCCCCCGCCATCAATAACGTAATGGTGAGCGGCCTTAACGTTCCCGTCCGAATCGGCCACACGACGGTAATGCCGGGCGACGTGGTGCTGGGCGATCGCGAAGGCGTCTTTTTCATTCCGCCGCACCTGGTCCAGGAAATACTCGACGAGGCGGAGGTCACGCACGTTCACGACGAATGGACGAAGCGGAAGTTCGACGAGGGCAAATACAAATCGAGCGAGATTTACGGGCGCCCGACGGATCCGGCTCTTATCAAAGAGTACGAGGACTATCTAAAACAGAAGATCGGTCCGGCGGCCTACGAAGCGTACCAGAAGAGGAGCCAGCGGCCACCGCAGGGCCCGCAACGGCAAGGCCGGCCGCAATAGGAAGAAGAGGACACCATGACGAATGTGAGAAAGAGGCTTTTCTATTTAACTTTGGGAATGGGTGCGGCTCTGGGAGCGATAACCGCGATCGCCCAGGCGCCGAAGCCGAAGCGGATTAACCGGGCGATCGAGCTTCTCGAAAAGGGGCAGCCCATTTACTACACGGGATCGCACGACGGCACATCGGGCAGTTTCGAACAGGGCGTGAAAGACGCGCAAACGTACGCCGATTACATCAGCTACGACATGGAGCACGCCCCCTTCGATGTCAAGGGTCTGGCCGACTACATGCGCGGTCTGGCGAAAGGTGGGCCAACGAAGAGTGGCCACCGCACCCCCACCGTGATCGTCAACATCCCCGTCACGGGCGCGGATGAAGCGGCGGTGCGTGCGAACGCCTGGATGTTCCAGCAAGTGCTGGCAACAGGCGTGCACGGCGTGCTTCTGTGCCATGCGGACACGCCGGGCGCGATCCGCGCCTTCGTGGAGTCTGTGCGCTTCCCGACTCATAAGCAAGGCGTGGATAAAGGAATCAACGAGGGACGCCGGGGCGTCCATGGCTCCGCCAACGCGGCGAAGATCTGGGGAATTTCGGTCGACGAATACCAGGACAAGGCGGATGCCTGGCCGCTGAATCCGAACGGCGAACTCCTGTTGGGATTGAAACTCGAAGATAAGTACGCGCTCGCGAACGCGGAAGAGAACGTGAAGGTTCCGGGCGTGGCATTCGCCGAGTGGGGTCCGGGAGACATGGCGCTCTCGCTGGGCGTCCGGGGAGGTGGAGGGCGTGGCCCGATGGCGCCGGCGATGGTAGCGGCGCGCGCCAAGATATTTGCGGCCTGCAAGGCCAACAAGATTTTCTTTTTGAATTCGATGAACGCGGGCAACGTAGTGGAGATGATCAAAGAGGGCGTGATGGTGGGCCCCGCGAGCGCCGAGGCCGCTGAGATCGGCCGGAAGTTCACGAAGCGCGCAATGCCGTGGTGAGATTGAGAGCGGCGTGAATGGATGCCGTTCCTCGCCTCAGTCAAGCCAAACGCTGGCTGCGGAACGCATCGCGGAGCCGGCGACAACAGGGCCACGACCGCCACTGACCGTGCTAACGTGACAAGAATCGGACTCGAAATTGGCGATTATCGTATCGGGCGTCAGTGTCGCCGGAGTATCGACGGTGACCCGAAGGACGTCCTGAAGGTCCCCAAAATCACTCTCAGAACCGGTAATACGCCCCAAATTGAATTTGCCGCCTGCCGCTGAATGTGCTTCCGATCACGCCGAATTTGGTCGAGTTGATGTTCGAGTCCCCGGCGAGGAACGCCGGATGATTCGGCAGATTCGAAGCTTCCGCGCGGATCTCGAGACTTTGGCGCTCGGTAATTCGCGTCGACTTCTGCAGGCCCATATCCCAACTGAAGGCCCACGGCCCGGAAAACAGCCGGCGCTGAAGCGAACCAAGTTCTCCCGCACCTGGGTTGAAGAACGCCTGCCCGGCGAACGGAGCCTGGCCGTCACCAGCCACGCCCCGGCCGTCCGTCCGGATGGCTTTCGCGTCGATCATGGTGGGACCGTCGCCCGTCATTCGGAACCCCACCACCGCGTCGAGTTGCGCCCCCACGAGATTCGTAATCGCCGTATTTACGCCCGATCTTGAACCCCGATTCAACGTGCCGCGGCCCGAGAGAATCGAGAAAGGCGTGCCAGACTGCCATATCAATATCCCGCTTGTCGACCAGCCCGTCAGCAGCCGCTCCAGCGGACGGTAATTGATCCGCGTTCCCTTGCCGATGGGAAGCAAGTAAACGGCGTTGCCTTTGATGGCGTGGCGCAAGTCGAAAGGGGCACGGGCGCGCTCAATTTTCGCGTTGTTGATGTCCAGAAACGGTTCGAAGCGCAGCTGCGCATCTCCCGCAGCGTCGCTGAGGACTTTCGAAAACGTGTAGTTGCCCTGGAATTGCAACGCCTTCCCCATGCGCCGACGGACTTCGACCTGGAGCGAATTATATGTCGAGTTACTGAAATTCGTCACCATGTTCGTGCCATTCGCGAACTGGTTTCGAAAGAAGTCAACGTCTCCATTCAACTCATTCACTTGATAGATGTACGCCAGTTGCCCAACCTGGTTCTGGTCGATCAGGTTGCGTACGGTGGAGTTCGTCAACAGGCCTCCCAATTCGAGAAGGGGGAATACCGTGAGACGCTGGCTGCCCGGAATGTTGGTATTGAAACGCGGGTCGAAAACGCCCGCCGCCGACACGCGCCGCGCCAGGTCTCCGTTGTTCTTGGCGCGCTTGAAGTCGGCCAGGAAGCCGTTCTCGGAAATGACAATCTGATTGTAGTCGAACGCGCGCAACTGCTTCGTCGCGTGATTGCCCACATAGCGGGCCTCGACGATCAGCCCCTTGATCTCCTGCTGAATGCCAAGCGAGAATTGCTGCACGTAGGGCGTCCGCAACCCCGGATCCGGCAACCCGAAGGCGCTCGTGCGGTCCTCCGCAAAATTGTCGGAGAACTTCCGCGGCACCTGGAATTTCGGAACGGGAATTTTGCATGGTGCACTCACACGGCAACTGAGGCCTTCACGGGTGACGTCCGCCGATAGTCCCCGGTTGGTGCTTGCGCTGTTCATGATGGTTGCGATCGCGTTGTCGTCGACGAAATTGATGGAGTAACCGGCTCGAAGCGCCGTCTTTCCGTTGCCAAACACGTCCCACGCAAGTCCCCCGTTCGGCGCGAAATTGTTCAGATCCTTTCCGTAAAACGGGCGTCCGGCCGCCTTGCCGGCGAAGTCAAGGGTCGAGTCGGAGAGCAGCGTCGCTATGGGGTTGTTGTTTTTGACCACCGGCAGCAGCGCCAACCCGTCGCGTTCGTCCACGCGTCCGTAATAGTCGTACCGCACGCCGAGATTGACGGATACTCCGCGCGCCGCCTTCCAAGTGTCCTGCGCATAGCCCGCGTAGTTATTGTAGGCGAAGCGGCGCCGATTCGACGCTCCGTTCACGAACCCCGACGTGCGGGTGGTCACATTGTAGGTCTGCGAGTAGGCGTCAATGAGACCACCAAGCGTTGCCAGAAGACCGTTGGCGCCGGCGATGTCCGCGGCGCGCGCTCCCGGCATCTCCTGCGTCGTGAGGCCGTCCTGGCCCGTACCGACTCCCAGCCCGTATACCGGCGTGATCCCATCTTCGTCGAACGGCGAAGCGTGAACGAACTGCGCGTGGAAGCCAAACTGAACGTTATGCTTTCCGCGCGAATAGCTCGCATTATCCTGAAGGACATAAGTATTGGTGTAGCGGCCTTGGCGGCGGAAATCGTTTACCGGGTTTGTGAACGCGGTCCCGCTAATAAGAAAGGACCCGAATTTCTCCGTGGTCTCAAAAACTCCGGGCGCCAGGTTGAACCCGCCCCGCAGCTCATTCGTGAGGGTCGCGGCAGGGGTCCAGCGCCACGAAACGGAGAGAAGCTTGCTTATGTCGTCGTTGAATACCTTCGGAACCACGGCGTAGTCGACGCCCGCATCCGGCCGGTCGACCTTGTCCCGATTCCAGAAGAAACTCCCCGCAAATACATGCTTAGGCGAATGGTTGTAGTCAAGCTTGCCGGTGGCGTGATCTCGGGTGCGGTTGCTGTTTGCAGCGAAGGAGTAGCCCGCCGTGTTCCGAAGCAGGTTGGGCAAACTGTCGCCCGAGCGGAAGTTGTTGATCCTGTCGGCACCCGGCACTTGCGTGAGCAGTTGCTGGATGACCGGATCCACGCGCACCCCCATCGCGCCGAGAATATTCACTTTTCGGACGGCATTCTGGGTGTCGCGGTAGGTGTAGATGCCCTTCCGGGCGTCTTCGGTCAGAATGGTGGTATCCTGCGACGCATTCTCGCGTCGGCGGATCGCTTCGTAATTCACGTAAAACAGCAGCTTGTCTTTCTTGACCGGCCCGCCGAGCGAACCGCCGAACGTGTTCAGATTCAGGAAGGCTTTCTTGATGCCGTCCTTGTTGTCGAACCAATCGCCGGCCGCAACCGCGTTGTTGCGGTTGTAATAAAGCGCCGATCCGTGAAATTCGTTGGTGCCGGAACGGCTCACGAAGTTCACCTGGGACGCCCCGCCTCCCGCCGCGGCGTTCGTATTGGATGTGGAAACGGTAACTTCCGCGATCTGGTCGATCTGGAGCAGGTTCGGGACGTAATCGAGGCCGTTTTCGCGCAGGAAATTGTCCTGAATGTTGATTCCGTCAAGTGACACGTTGCTGTAGGTGGTCCGCAATCCGTTGATCACCGTCGGGCCGCGCCCATTGCTCACTCCAGCCTGAGTCTGAATGAGATCGAGAACGTAGCGGTCGACCACGGGAAGCAGCCGGACCTGTTCGTTAGTGACGGTGTTCGAAATCTCCGCGTTCGCCGTTTGTACGTTCTGTGCGCCGCCCGTTACGTCGATGGTGGTCGTTACGGAAGCGATATCAAGCTTGATCGCGGGAACCGGCGTCTCGCGGGCCGGATCCACTTTCACCGGCCGCAGGTTGTAGGTCACGAACCCCTTTGCCTCCACCGTGAGCGTGTAGTTCTCCGCACGAACTCCGCTGAAGTTGAAAAGGCCTTGAGCCGTGGTGGACGTCTTGAGGATCGCGGCGCGGCCGCCCGCGAGGGACAGGCTCACGTCAGCGCCTGGAACCGCGGCCCCCGATGCGTCCGTGACGGATCCCGAAATGCGTCCCGTTACCTGCGCGGCGAGCGAGCTCGCGGCCAACATGAACAGTGGCACAAAACGTTTTTTCATAATGTCCGGCCCCCGAAAACGAGTATAGACCAATTGGCAAAAACGGCGGCGCGTGGCGGAATTTGCCCTAATTTAGGTTAACCCGTGACGAAGGCAAATTCCTCACGGACACAACGGAGACGGTGCTCGCTAAAGCCGCTCCCACGCGGTTCGTATATCATTGTACATATATGGGACAAATCACAATCTATCTCGACGATGAGACGGAGAAGCTCGTCAGGCGCCATGTGAAAGGAACCCGGATTTCGACCAGCAAGTGGATAGCTGACGCGGTGAAGACACGCGCGCGAAGTGAATGGCCGGCCGACATTCTTTCCCTCTTCGGAAGCTGGAAAGACGGGGACTTTCCGAACGCGGTCGAGTTGCGCACGATATCCGGTAGCGATGTACCCAGGGAAGAGCTTTGACATTTGCACTCGACACGAACGCGCTCATTCACGCCCTAAAAGGTTTGGGGAAAGTCGGCCGGAGGATGGAGCAGGTCCATCCGAGCGATCTGGCAGTTCCGGCCATCGTCGCTTACGAGATCGAGGTTGGCACGCTGCGATCCGGCAACCCCGGGCGGCGGCATCGGGAACTGAGCCGGCTTTTGTCGGTGTTTGCGGTGCTTCCTTTCGACGGTCCGTCCGCGGAGCGTGCCGCGCGATTGCGGTTCGATCTCGAAAAGAGGGGTGAAGCAATCGGCCCGATGGATACATTGATCGCCGGCACCGTGTTGGCCCACGGCGCGACGTTGATTACGCACAACACGATCGAGTTCTCACGAATTCCGGGTCTCATGATTGAGGATTGGTATTAGCTCCCCACGGGCGCTCAGTTGAAGAACTCGCCACGCGAGGCTGGAACAAGGCGGCTATTAGGCACCCCGCGCCCGCCGCGCGTCGAGCATGCGCCGGTAAGCTTCAATGAGTTGCTCGCGAGCTTGCTCTCCGATGGGCGCCCGCAGTTCGGCCGGACGGTACCGGCGGCAAATCTTGACCGCGCGCAGCATGCCGGCCAGGTGACGATCATCCAGACCGGACGCGGGAAGTCCGCGCGTTTTCAAGTACTGAGCCGCGTAGTAGGCGGCGCACGACGCAAGCGATGCCATTAGAAACTCCGGCGGCGACATGCCCGCGTCCGCCCCGCCGTTGTCTCGCGGCTGACCGCAAATCGCGCGATGGGTGCGGGCGGCGACTTCAAACTTCGAATCGTCGAGATAGACGGCTTTCACTTCCATGGCTTTTTCCTCTCCGCGCAAGAGACGCAAATGCCGCTGGAAAGTGACAGCCGGCTGCGCCTCGACGATTGCGCCAGGCCGATTACCGGAGCAGTCGCTCGATATCGTCCGGCGTTGTGGTGTGGATCCTGAATAACGTCCCGAGAGGCTCCTTCATTCTCCGCCGCGATTCCTGGGCCCGGAGTGTTCAAGAGAGCATTTTGGGGCCGCCATTACCCGCTGGTACTCTTCGCGCTACGGGTGCGAGTGTCGCACGGGCTCGGTCGCCTTATTGCAGCCTGCCGGGGAGCCTTCCTGATGACGTCGAGACTCGACGCCGCTTGGACGGGTCATTCACGTGTAAACGCCGAAGCGCGGCAGAACCCACCGAATTACTGCGAAGTAGCCGGCGATAAAAAGAGCGGCCTCAATCCATTCGGGCATTGCGCCTCCATTCCGGCCGACAGCCTGCCATGCGGCGCCAAGCGCCGCATGACCACTGCCATAATCCTCTGCCTGTCTCGCCGCGGATTCCGGTTATGCTTTCTTTCCCAAAATCTCAACGGCCTTCTTCAGCAGCACATCCTCGCCCGGCTTCTTTTCCGCATCTTCCTTCACCACGGGCTCCCCGTCCTGGTCCAGTTCGATCTGCGAATCCGGTTCCTGAACAAGCGTCTGCGGAGTCACACCGCCCGCCGCGTCCTGGATCGCCTTTCCCGCTGGCGAATAGTATTTCGCAACGGACAGGATGACCGCTCCGCCATCTTCCATCGTCACCGGCTTGCGCACCGCAGCGTCGCCGTAGGTTCGCTCGCCTACCAGATCGGCGCGCTTACTGTCGAGCAGCGCCGCGGCCGCCACCTCCGCCGGGCCCGCGGTTCCGCGGCTCGTGATAACGGCGAGCGGCAGCTTCGTGATCGCTTTCGCGGCGTCGGCCTCGAAATCCTGGCGCGCGAAACGCTGCCCAAGCAAGTATCCGATCTTCCCCTTCGCGATGAAAAGGTTCGCCAGCGCGATGCCCTCCTCGGCTCCACCCACCGCGCAATTTCGAAGGTCCAGCACCAGTTTCTTTGCGCCCTGACGCTCCAGTCCGGTCACAGCCGCCGCGACCTCCTTGACCTTACCAGCCGCCAGAGTCTCGGAACGAATGTATCCAATACCATCGGCCAGCATCTTCGAACTTACCGGCGGATAGCTGACCGCCGACCGCGTCAGCGTAATTTTCTGCGGTTCCGGCTTGCGAACCCGCAGCACCGATATTTCGATGCTCGTGCCAGGCTCCCCGCGAAGGAGAAGTTCGGCGTAGGCGAGCGGCATGTCGCGCGTAGCCACGCCCTTAATAGTCTCAAGCACGTCGCCGGTGGTGAGACCGAGCTTGCCCGCCGGAGATCCGGGTACCGACGCGACAACGCCCACGTACCCAAATCGTTTCGAGAGCACCAGGCCCACGTCTCCCTTTTGCGAGTCCTTTTTCTTCTGATACTCCTTGTACTGGTCCGCGTTCAAGTAGCTTGAAAACGGATCGACCGATTCCAGAAGCCCATTCAGCGCGCCTAGAGTGACGCTCTTGAGGTCCGGCTCTTCTACGTACTCGCTCTTGATTCGCGAGAGCACTTCGGTGTAGACCGCGAGGTGGCGGTATGCGCCTTCCGGGGCCGCGCTTTTGCCGAGCATCGCGCCAAGTAACAGAAACACCACCAGTCCGGTGGAGGAGAGTACAACCATCAATTTCGCGCGGCTGCTCATAGGTTTACGGACAGTCCTTTACATCTAAGCCTACGTCCAGTATATCAAGCGGGTTTCACCGAAATGGAATCGACAAACTTTCCCGCGGAGTCAACGGCACGCACTTTGTAATATAAACCTCCCGACGACCCCGCCGGGGCCGCGTTGTCCGAAAGAGAGAATGGTAAATCGCTCGTCTGCGGAGCAAACGGGATACTTGCGATCCTGTCTTCGCGGCGGTAGATCTCATACCTCTCAATTGGATCGCCCGCCGCGTAAGCTGTCGACCACGAGACCTTCACCGCCCCGCCGTCTGGGGCCCGCTCCACCGTCACCGATCCCGGCGGCAGGAAGCCGCTCGACGTGCGCTGAAAGAAGTTCGTGTCCGTGCCGTGCAGGCCCGCAACCCGCGATTCGATGTTGGCGCGCCGTGACTGCGGCATGGGATCCCGCAACTGGCAAGCACTCAGGTTTGCGATGAGTTGGTCGCGGCCCGGATCGCCCGTCTTATCGATCAGCCCGATTCCGGCAATCACCGTGCTGACGCCCGCGACGGAAAGCGAATATTGCAGGAAATCCTCATATGACACCTTGCCTGGCTTGCCGACCGATAGAACGCTCTGCCCAGGCGTCCCCGCAAACTTCTTTTCCAGACCATACATCACGCCGTCCGCGAAGATCTTCATCCCGATGATGCCCATGCCCTTCGCCGCCGCCACGGGCACCGAATTTGTCTGATGACAGAAATAATGCCGGTCGTTGGGGTTGATGGCGACAAGCAGGGTTTCGAGATTGTTGCGCGAATCGCGCCGGATCGCGGCCATGTGGACGGTCGGGTTCTCGTGGCCGGTGATTCCGATGTGCCGGATGTATTTCTTGTGTCCCGGGTTCAGTCCGGTGAGGTTGGTGCCGTCCCGGAAATCGGCCAGGCCCGCAATCGTGCCGATGCGCGGCAGCGACTTGTCGCCCGGATTTTCTAGTCCCTCGTAAATGACGTCGACTTCGCTCTCCTGAGTGAGAGAGTGGATCTGCATGAGATCAATGTAGGCTCCCTCGGGAATGTAGCCTTTGGCGTCTCCGAAAAACTGCGTCAGCGACCGCATCAAGTCGTCGACGCAAGTCGCGCCGCCTCCCGCCGAGCGTCCGACGGGCTTTGAGCCGTCGCGGATCACCGCCGACCGCAGCCCGGTTTTCGTGGCCAGAAATAGCCTCCCACGCAGCGATTGATCGTAGCCTGGTTCTCCCGGAATCAGATTGAGGATTCGAAACGCCTTGTGATAGTTCCGCTGGCTGAGTTGGTAATTATTCGCGGTTTCAAGATAAGTTAAGCCCATGCGAACGGCCTTGACCACGATCTCGACTCCCTCGTCGCCGGGAAGATCCCACATGACTTTGTTACCGCCGGCCAAACCGAACGTCGTCACTTCGCGGCCGGTGCGCCCAAGCGGGCGGGTGAGCAGTCTGCTTTCCGCCGGATGCGCCCAGAGAGCGTTGCGCCCGCTGATGGGGAGAAAGGTAGTGGCCATGCTTGCGCTTGAAGCCCAGCGCAACGCATCGCGGCGGGTAAAGGTCGAGGACATCAAAACCTCCTGGAAGATGCGGCTACCAAGAATGTAGCATGGATGTCACGGATTTCCGGGGCCCCCGGATTCCTTGCGAAGTC
Source organism: Bryobacterales bacterium (assembly GCA_009697455.1). GTDB lineage: Bacteria > Acidobacteriota > Terriglobia > Bryobacterales > Bryobacteraceae > SYKU01. Next base: position 3,908 of record SHUI01000110.1, on the reverse strand, counting down.
CCGCGGAGTTCGTGGCGTTTTTTCACTCCGCGCTCTTGCGTGCTGCCGTGCGAAACGCGCTATCATCTCAGAAACGCGGGCGGCGTCCCGGTCGAATCCTATGCTCTCCTGGCTTTTCTCCGATCCGCTCCCCGTGGGAACGGTTGCTCCCGAATTCACGGCCTTCGACGACGCGGGAAACGGCGTAACGCTCTCCGCCTTGCGGGGAAGAAATGTCGTACTCGTGTTTTACCCTGGCGACGAAACGCCGGTGTGCCGCAAACAACTCTGCGAGATCCGCGACAACTGGACGCTGTTCGAGGCAAGGAACGCCGTGGTCTACGGTGTGAATCCGCGAGGCGCGTCCAGTCATTCGGCGTTCCGGTCGAACCGGAAACTGCCCTTCCCGTTGCTTGTCGACGCGGGGCGAAAGGTTGCGAACATGTATCGATCCGGCGGGCTGATTATCCGTCGAACGGTCTACCTGGTCGGACCCGACGGGGTGATCCTGTACGCCAGGCGCGGGAATCCGTCAACCGCCGAGATCCTTCAGGCGGCGGCGTAGCTGAACCGGAGAGTCGCGGCGAAGGAGTCAAACTTTTCTGTTGACACGCGCTTCGATACCTGCTAATATTTTGGCATTATGCCAACCATTAAGCAGGACGGGCTGAGCCGCCGCGAGCGGCAAATTCTCGAAATTCTCTACCAACGCGGCAGCGCCTCCGTCTCGGAAGTTCGCCTCGCCATGGAGGACGCGCCAAGCTATTCCGCGGTGCGCACGCTGCTGGGCGTGCTCGAAGAGAAAGGGCACGTCAAGCACCGGGCGAAGGGACTGCGGTATGTCTACTCTCCGGTCGTCGCGCGCGAGAAGGCGAAGCGCACTGCCGTGAAGCACTTGCTTGACACTTACTTTGGCGGGTCGCCGGAACAAATTGTAGCGGCGCTTCTTGACGTCTCTTCGACTCAACTGAAGCCCGAGGAACTGGACCGCATGGCCGGGATGATCGAAAAAGCGAAGCGGGAGGGCAAGTAAATGTTCATCGATGAAGCGGCGTGGTTTTCCTTCGCCATCGGCGTGGCGGTCAAGAGCACGGCGATACTGTGCGTGGCGTGGTTCTCCGCGTTGATCCTGAGGCGGCGATCCGCGGCGGCACGGCATCTTGTGTGGACCGCGGCCGCCGCCGGCGCACTCGCCCTACCCTTCCTCACTGCCCTGACGCCGGAACTTCCCTTCCCCGCGCCCGCGGCGTTTCGACCCGCGATAGGCGGAGCCTGGTTTTCAGCGGCGAGCATGGCCGAGTCCGCTGCCAGCGTTTCCGCGGGCACGGCGGAGCGCGGCACGCCGGCCGATCCCAAATCCACGCCTTGGCACCTGGCCTGGAAGACATGGCTGATGCTCGCATGGGCCGCGGGCACGGCGGCCATTTTAGGACGAATGCTCGTCGCGTGCGCCCTCCTTTGGCGGGCGCGACGGACATCCAAACCCATCGACGGGTTTGATGACTGCGCGGCGTTGCCGGGGTCGCTTGGAATTCGTCAGCGGGTCGAACTGCTCGAATCCGAAGCGGGAAGCATGCCGATAACATTCGGCGTGCTGCGGCCGGCGGTTTTCATGCCCGCCAACTTCGCGGAATGGAGCGATGAAAGGCGGCGCATGGTGCTGCTCCATGAACTGGCGCACGTTAAGCGAGGCGATGTCTTCGCGCATCTGATCGCGCGCGGCTCCCTGTCTGTCTGTTGGTGGAACCCCCTCGCCTGGGTCGCTTGGCGCGAACTCCTGAGGGAGGGCGAGCGAGCTACCGACGACATGGTGCTTGGCACCGGCGCCCGCGCTTCCGACTATGCGAGCCACCTGTTGGACGTGGCTCGTTCCATGCAAACGTCGCGGGATATTGGATGCGCCGCAGTCGCAATGGCGAGGCCTTCACAACTCGAAGGCCGGCTGCGCGCGATTCTGGACAACAGCGTCAGCCGCACGACATCCGGAAGCGCGACGGTGTTTGCGACGGTGTTGTTAGCGGTCGGGATCGCGGTCCCGTTCGCCGCGGTGCAGGCGCAGGATGGCCGCAAAGCCGAGGCTCTCGAAAACGAAGCCAAAGCGGCGGAACAGCGCCGCGAATTCGGCGGCGCACTGCAACTTCTTGAGTCGGCGGCATCGGCGCGCGCGAAGGAGGATGGCGAGTACAGCGTCTCTTATGGCTTGAGCCTCCTGAACCTTGGCGAACTGAACGCCAGAAGGAAGATGCACGAGGCCGCGGAGGTCCGCTTCGAAGCGGCCTCGAAGATACTCGGGGAGCGGCCCGAAGCGGCTCGCGCTCTCATCCATCTGGGAAGCGCCGCGATTCGGCGGAAGGATTTCCGGCACGCCATTGACCATTTCGGGCACGCGCTCAGAATCGACCCCGCCAACACAGGCTTGGCGCGCATGTGGATGGCGGTGGTGCGTCAGGCGGAACAGCGCGCGGAGGAGGCGGAAGCCCTGTACAAAAGCGCGCTGGACGCACAGCATCCTCGGTCGACGGAGGCGGCCAGCATCGCCAAGGTCTATTCGCGATTCCTGCTGGAGCAGGGCCGGGCGGAAGAAGCGGCCGACTTGGAATCTCGCGCGGTAGCGTCACAGAAGGCGAACCCGTCGCGCGTCGACCCTCGTTCGGTCGCGCCGGGTGTCCTCCGGACCGGCGGAGACGTCACGCCGCCTTCGCTCCTGCAAAAGAAGGAACCGGAATACAGCGAGGAAGCCCGCTCCGCGAAACTCACCGGCAGAGTGAAACTCTACGTGGAGATCGGGCCCGACGGCATGGCCCGGAACATCACCGCCGTCGAAAGGCTTGGTCTCGGTCTCGACGAACAGGCTATCGACGCCATCGGGCAATGGCGGTTCAAGCCAGGCGAGAGGAATGGGCAACCCGTCACCGTCGCGGCCACGATCGAGGTAAACTTCCGCCTCCAATAAGGCGCTAGAAAACCAGCCTCAGAGCGATCTGCACGTTTCGCGGCAGATTGTTCTGACTGGTACTCTTGCCGAAGTTCGAATTCGTTGGCGTCCGGTCCGCGTCGTTGAACTGCGCGTGGTTGAAGGCATTCAGGAACTCGCCTCGGAGCTGCAAGCGCACCGACTCGCGAATCGCAAAAGCCTTGATAATCGAAAGATCCCACAGGTGCAATCCCTGCGTTTTCACGCCCGGAAACTGGCGCGGGGCCGTGCGGTAATTGCTTCCCAGCGTGCGCGCGGGGTTCTTTTCGAAACCGTCGGTATTGAACCATCGATCGATGGTGCGGCTTTCCGCTGGAATCAGAACGTTTGCCCGGTCACCACGGAAGAGATAGTTATTGTCGAAGTTCAACGGCCCGCCGCTCTGGAACTGCGCAATCCCCTGAGCCTGCCAGCCGCCAATTGCTCCGTCCACCAGCTTGCTCCAGCGGGAGCCGAATTTACGGCCTCGTCCAAAGGGCAGTTCGAAAATGCCGCTTATTACCAGGCGCTGACGGCGGTCTGAGCCGTTCAGCCGGTCTTCAAATGCGGTGTCCTGATCGTTGAGGAAACTGGCCCGCTCGCGGAACTTCGAGAGCGTGTAGGAAGAGAGCAGCGTGTAGCCGTGAGTGAAGCGCTTTTCCACTTTCATCTGAAACGAGTTGTAGGTGCTGTTCCCATCGAACCGATTTGTTCCAATGCCGGTAAACTGCGGAAGCGGCCGCAGCAACTGGTTTCTCGATGTCGTGGCGCCGTTCAGTCCCGTGCCCGGAATCAGGTTCCGGAAGGGATTCGCGACGTTCGCCGAAAGCGAATCTATAGTGGTTTGGTCGCGCTCGTTCGACGTGGAGAGGTACTGTTTCGGAAGGGCGTCGGTAATGTTCGTGCCTGCAGTGAGATTGTATCCCCGGTTTCCCACATAGCCGGCGTCAATCAGCCAGCGGCCGGGCAGTTCATG
>SHUI01000109.1 GCA_009697455.1 Bryobacterales bacterium | reverse complement strand
CTGTCGTCTGGTATGCCGCGGTACCTGAGCTCCTGGTGTTCTTGTTCTCGATCGCCAGTTTCCTGTGCTGGGTGCATTGGATACAGTCTCGCGGCCATGGACTTCCCGCCTACGCCGGGGCTTTGTTTTTTTGGGTGCTGGCGCTGTTGTCGAAGGAATCGGCGGTGGCGCTGGCGCCGCTTTGTGCCCTTGCGGTCTTGACCCAGAAGGATCGGGATCTCAGGCGGTTGTGGGGATTGGCGCCTTTTGTATTCGGCGCTGGCTTCTACTTCACAGTGGCCGTTCTCGCGAAGGAGAATCATCTCCACTTCAACGACGGCAGTTTCTCTTTAAGTGCCCCTTTCTGGGCCGTGCTAGTACGGAGCACCGGAGGGCTATTGTGGGTCTGGGGACTTGTTTCGATAATTATTCTCGCCGTCCTGCGCGCCCGGAAATGGCGCGAGCTGATGTGGATCTCCGGACCCTGGATACTCGTCACGCTGCTGCCGTACAGCTTCCTGACTTACATGACGAGCGTCCCCAGCCGCCATACGTATTTCGCCAGCGCCGGCATCGCTCTGATAGTGGCTGCCGCCATCCTTGCGCTTCGGGAATGGTCGGTCGCGCACAAGCGAAGTTGGATGTTTACACTCGCTGCTGCGATCGTCATTTTGCACGAGTCAGGATATGTTTGGACCGCGAAGCACCGCCAGTACGCGAGCCGGGCGGCGCCGACCGAAGCGCTGATTCGCGCCGCGAGCCGATCCAATGGACCAATTTACGCCAGTTGCTTTCCGTACTCCCGGCAGGTGGGTGAGCACGCTCTCAAACTGAGGCAGGTCGAAGCCGTTTTCATCACGGGTCCAACAGCGCGAAATCACCCGGATGCACTTGATTTCTGTAACGACGTGGCGTATGAATGACTACCGTGGCAAGCGGATCATCGTCACCGGCGGCCTGGGATTCATCGGCAGTAATCTAGCCATTCGGCTTGTAGAGGCCGGTGCAAGCGTCACCATCATCGATTCTCGCGTGCCGGGCTGTGGTGCGAACCTCTTCAACATTGCGCCAATTGTTCCCGGTATCGATCTGATTGAGTCCTGCATCGGAGACGTCGAGAGGTTCGCCTCGGCGCTCAAGGAGGCCGACGCGATTTTCAATCTTGCGGGCGAGATCAGCCACTCCCGAAGCATGGACGATCCAGAGCGGGACCTCTATCTCAACACGGTGACTCAGTTGCGATTCCTCCTGGCCTGCCGGGCCAATTGCCCGGGCGCGCGAATCCTCTACGCGAGCACGCGCCAGATTTATGGGAAACCGGTTTACCTGCCCGTGGACGAACAACACCCAGTCCAGCCGATCGATTTCAACGGCGTTCACAAGTGCGCGGCCACTCAATACCACCTGCTTCTCGCGAGGCGCGGCGATCTTGACTGCCGAGTGCTCCGCTTGAGCAATGTGTATGGACCACGAATGGCGTTACACCTGCCCCAGCAGGGTTTTCTTGGCGTTTACGTAGCCCGCGCGTTGAATGGCGAACCCATCGTGGTGTACGGCGACGGCGAGCAGCTGCGGGATCCGGTGCACGTGGATGACGTGGTCGAAGTATTTCTCCGGGCAGGCTTGGCGCCGGACCTGAAATCCCGCGTGTTCAATGTGGGCGGGCCTCAGCCGGTAACGCTCAACGAGATCGCGGCGGCGGCAGCCCGCCAGAGCGGACGGAGCCCGATTCACCATCTGCCCTTTCCCGAACACCTTATCCGAATGGACATCGGAAGCTACTTCTCCGATCTGACGCGAACGCAGCGCGAATTGGGGTGGGTACCCAGCATCGAATTCGAAGCCGGTCTCAAAGGTACGCTTGCGTATTATCGTGAGCATCGGGATCGGTACTTCGGTTTCACGAAACAACCGGAATTGCCCACGGCGGCCCGTTTGGAGTACCCAGCGGTCACCCAATGATTCCGGCCGAATGCCCCATGAATCCGGCCGAATTCGCCACGCTCGCGCAAGCCGAGCGTGGACTGTGGTGGTTCCGGGGCATGGAGCGAATCCTGTTTGAGTTGCTCGATCCGCTTGACGCGAGCCGCCGGATATCGCGCGTGATGGAAGCCGGATCGGGTACCGGCCACATGGCCGAAGTCCTGCAACAGCGTTACGGATGGCGCATGTTCCCCGCCGAACTCGCGTGGGAGGGCGTGTCGCGCACGGCGCGAGGAGGCGGAATATGGCCCGTGCAGGGCGACATCGCCGCATGCCCTTTTCGCGAAGGCGCATTCGACGCGGTAGTGTCTCTGGATGTGTTGGTGCATTTTCCGCGAGGGGAGGAAGTCCGCGCGCTTAAGGAATTCGCGCGCATCGTCAAGCCAGGCGGGCTTCTCGTAATCCGCGTTTCCGCATTGGACATACTGCGGAGCCGCCACTCGATATTTACTCACGAGCGGCAGCGTTTCACCAGGAGCCGGCTCATTGATGCCGCGCGCGCGAGTGGATTCGACATTCAACGCTGTACATATGCCAATTCGCTTCTAATGCCGGTGGCGCTGGCCCGCTTCCGGGTCTGGGAACCATTGATGAGGCGTCCGCCGGCAAGCGGGACTTCACTCGTACCCAGGTGGCTCGACCGGCTGCTCTATGTTCCGCTCGCGATTGAATCGTTTCTCATTTCGAAGGGATTGAATCTTCCCGCCGGGCAGAGTCTCATTCTCATCGGAACCAGAAAATGATAACCAGGGGAGCGAAATACCGGTGGGCGGCGGGCGGAGGGATCGCCGCGATTCTGATCGCATCTCGATTGTTTCTGGCGCCCAAGTATCTTTACCATTTCGATAGCGTGAACTTCGCGTTGGCACTTACGGATTTCGATCCCTTGGAGCACCAACCCCAACCGCCGGGATATCCGCTCTTTGTCGTCCTCTCGCGGGTTATCTACTGGCTTGTATCTTCGCCGCAAATGGCGCTGGTTCTCACCGGAATCCTCGGCTCTCTCGCCGGGATGTTCCTGGTGTGGAGGTTGGGCCGTGACATGTTTGGAGACCGGGCCGGTCTGTGCGCCGCTCTACTGTTGCTCTTTCACCCGGCATTCTGGTTCAGCGGCCTGACGAATCAGGTGCGCGTGCTCCTCGTCGCCGGAACTGCCGCGACCATGCTGGCAGTCTGGCGCTCGCTCTCGCGTGACTTCGTAAACCCGTATTGGTTCTATCTTGCGGCCGCGAGCGCGGGATTCTTCGCCGGTTTCCGCCCGATGGAAATGCTGTTCCTCGTTCCGCTGATCGTTTGGTCTGGTGTGAGAGCGCGCAGACCTGCCAGGCAATGGTTGACGGCGGCCGCGATTTTCGCGGTCAGCGTACTAAGCTGGTTGTCTGCATTGTTCATCGCCGTGAACGGCCCCGCTCGGTATCTGGCGCTTGTGAGGCAGTACGCGGATACACAATTCAGCCCAACGTCGCTCGCGTGGGGATCCGCTGCGGAACCTGCCAAGGGAATGCTCACGGCTGCGCTCGTGTGGTACACCGTGCCCCTCTTGAGCTGGATCTGGGCGGCGCCGTTTGTGTGGCGCCGGCTCGGCCGGCTGAAGGAGGCGGGAGGACTGCTAGTGCTGTCGTTGGTACCCGCGTTCCTCTTCCACGCCTTCATCCATGTCGGAGATCCCGACCACACGCTCACAGGGGTACCCGCGCTATGTGTTCTGGGCGGATTCGTTCTGTCGAGGCTCGATCGGGCGCGAGTGGCCGCGGTCGCTACCGCCGTTGCGGTGAATGCGCTTCTGTTCTTCTCGCCTCCGGCAGGCATCGCCAGCAAATGCGCCTATTCGGTAGTGCAAGATATGGACCGCGTCACTCGCTCCACGTTCCAGGCAATTGAAAGGATTGGCCCCGCACAGCCCCTGGTGCTCGTGGCGCTCGATCACCCGGTTTCGTGGCGGCACCTCCTTTTCTACTTTCCTGAGATTCCCGTGATCATTCTTCACGGCGATCCGGCAAGCGCTAACCCGCAGCGCCCATGGATCATCCGCCACCGCAAGAGACGGGAACTCGAACTTGAAGCGGATCGAATTCCTCTGCCGGCCGGAGCGAAAGTAGTGTGGCTGCTCGCGCGTGGCCGCGGATTGGAGCGCCTGCTCGGCAACGAAGGGCGAATCGTCACCCAGCGGGACCTGCTCTACAGCGAACCGCCCGATGGACTCAAATTCAGGTTCGGCTCGTATCTGTTCAACGTGGCCCGGACTCCGGAAATTCTGAAGGAAGCCTCGTACACCCCAGCCGGCGAATAAACCGCTCTCACTCCCCGCCGAGCGTGATGAATACCCTCACCCCGGGCACGTTCTCCGGATATTCCGGCAACACGCTGCCCGCTGTTGCCAGCGCGTCGGCCGCCATGCAACTGTCCGCGATCACCGTTACCGCGATGCGTCCGGTCAGCGCTATGCCAGTGCGCGGATCAACTATGTGCGAGTACCGTGCGCCCCCGATTTCCGCGTACTGATTCGCGTCGCCCGACGTCGAGACCCCTCGGTTCTTCAGCGTGAGAACGCGTTCGAATCCCGGACCTCTTTCGAACGGGTCGATACCGATCCGCCAGCCTTCGCTTCCCGGCGGCGCGTCACCGATCGCGATATCCCCGCTTGCCGCCACAAGAGCCCGGGCGATGCCGCGCGCACCTAGCACACGTAGCGCTTCATCGGCCGCATACCCCTTGGCGATGCCTCCGAGATCGAGCTGCATGCCGCTCACGCGCAGGTACGCGCTACGGCTGGCCGGGTCGAGGCCAAGATTGCGGTATCCACTCACCCTCATCGCCGCTTCCACTTGCTGGCCGGACGGGAGCACTCCCGTTTTCCGCGCTTCCCGCCACAGACGAATGACGGGACCTGCGGTCACGTCGAAGGCACCCCCCGTTTCGCGTGCCACTCGAAGCGCGTGTTCGAGCACGGCAAACAGATCGGCGCTCAAACGGCGGGGATCCGTCGACAGGCTGTTCAATTCGCTGTCGGGCTTGTAGTCGGAAAGCCGCGCGTCAAGTTCCCGCACCCGCCGAAATGCCGCTTGCGCGCCCGCCCTCGCCGATTGCGCCGAATCCGCGTATAGCTTCACGCGGAACAGCGTTCCCATATGAGGCTCGGTGAACTCGAATGGCTCCGCCGCCATGAGACTCGCCGCGGTGAAACAAAGCAGCCTACTCGTGTTCCATGCCGCTGTTCCAGTAATGGTGCATCTCCTTCACCGCCGGAATCTTCCGCGGCCGGACCACGCGAAGACCCAATCCCTGCGCATCCGTGTGATACCAAATGCTGCGTGGCAACTGCGGGTCCTGCATCTTCCAGGAGGAATTGGACGCCGTACGCGCCGCCGACCGCAGCCGTTCCGCCGCGTCCATCCAGGACCCGCCGCGCACCGCGTGCGGATACGGCTTCGTGGCCTTAACCCACGGCACATGAACGGCCGCGGAATCATACGGCGCGTACTGATCGAGGGTCCACTCCATAACGTTGCCGTGCATGTCGAACAGGCCCCAGGGGTTCGGCTTCTTCAGGCCCACCTTCTGATACTTTCCGTTGCTGTTCCCGTCATGCCATGCATATTCGTCAAGCCTTGAGGCATCGTCTCCGAACGAGTAGGCCGTGCCCGTTCCCGCGCGGCACGCGTACTCCCATTCGGCTTCGGTTGGGAGCCGGTAGAAATGTCCCGTCTTTGCGCTGAGCCACTGGCAGTACTTGTTTGCCGCGTGCTGCGTCATGCTGATAGCGGGAAAGCCGTCGATGCCCATGCCGAAGCTCATCTCGACATAAGGACGCGTGGGACGGCTTACGGCGTCCACTAATTCGTCCTTTGCCGTGCTGTTCATGAAGAGGCGGTATTCGTCCCAGGTCACTTCCGTCTTGCCCATCCAGAAAGGCTCGACCGTGACTTTGTGCCGGGGGCGCTCGTCGGCTTTGGCATTGCGTTCAGCGGCGCCGGAACCCATCTCGAAATCGCCCCCTTGTATTGGCACCATCTCGAAGGCGGCATCACTTCCCCGAATCGTGACTTTGTATGTCTGAAACGGGGCCTCGGCGCTCGGAGCAATCTTCTTGTAAAGAAGACCCGTCAGTTCGATGTCGTCTGGCATCGCGCCGGCCGGCATTCCGAGCGTGACGCCGTTTGGCCAAGTGGCGCCTTCGAGAATCCAGGCGCGCAACGTTCCGGCTTGCTCCGCCGTGAGCGGTGGCCCGCCCGGCGGCATGATTCCCACCCGCCCCGGCGCGATCTGCGTCGATTGGTAGAGTTTACTTTGTTCAGGCTTCCCCGGCGTCAGAACCTTCAGAGCCCACTCGCGCTGATCGAGCCGCACGCCTCCGCCCGCCTTGCGCGCGCCATGACAGGCGACGCAGGTGGTTTCGAGGATCGGCCGCACGTCGCGGACAAAGTCCACCGCACCCGAAAGGCTTCCTGCGAAGGCCAATAGCAAGTGAAGGAGGATCAATCGGCTCACTACGAGGGATGGAAGTGATGCTTGTGTTGTGGGGCAGGCGCTTCCGCCTGCCTGCCGTGGGAAGCGCGGCCGGTCCCTGCGGTCACTGTCTTGGGAGGCGGCCCAAAAAAGCATTAGAGAAATTTCGTTACACCCGGCTGCGGCGTCGAAGGCGGCGAGAACGCTCCGTTCCAATCGAGGTCGTCCGGGAACAGCTTCTCTTGGGAGTTCATCGCCTGCTCCCACGTGATCTGCTGTCCCGTGTAAGCCGCCATCCGGCCCATGATGGCGAGCAGCGTGCTGGTGGCCATCCACACGCCGTCGTTGATCGGAGTGCCCTTGCGTATGGAGGCGAATAGCGCGTCGTGCTCGGCCTGATACATGTCGTACTTCGTGCCTTCATAGCGCCAGGTTTTCTCGCCCGCGATGCGCGGGATCGGCCCGCGGCCGATGGTGCAGACGCCCTTCGTTCCAAGAATGTAGTCCGAATTTTCGTTATAGCAGTTCACCTGCTGCCTGCACCCGACGAAACACCGGACACCGTTCGCGTACTCGTAGTTCACGTCAAAGTGATCGAAGATGTTGCCGCCGGGCTGTGGAATCTGGCGTCCGCCTGTTGCGACGCAACTGAGTGGCGGAACGTCGCGCATGGCCCACGCGACCTTGTCTACGCTGTGAACCGCCTGCTCAACGAGGCCGTCTCCCGAAAGATAGGAGAAGTTGTACCAGTTCGCGACCTGCCACTGCACATCGCTCATGCCGGCGGGCCGGTCGCTTTCGGGCGGCATCGGCTTCACCGGGCTTGTGTAGTAAGTCGCGTAGTAAGCCACAATCGAACCGATCGCGCCGTCCGCGACCTGCTGAAAAGTATCCTTGATGTAGTTACTGTAGCGCCAGCAGAAGCCTGTTACAAGCGATGTGCCCTTCTGCTTAGCCATGGCGGCCGATTCGAGGACGCTGCGGACGCCCGGCGCATCGGTGGCGATGGGCTTCTCACAGAACAGGTGTTTCCCCGCCTCGACGACAGCGCGCACGTGCCGCGGCCGGAATCCGGGAGGCGTTGCGAGCAGCACTACATCGACGCCGCTTTCGATCAACTTCTGATAGGCGTCGAGCCCGAGGAACTGCCGGTCGGGATCGACTTTCACCTTCGGCTCGGCGACCTTCTTGAGCGTAGCGAGACAGGCATCGATGCGTTCGTGCGAGATGTCGGCGACCGCGTGAAGCTCGGCGAAGTCGTCTGCCTTAAGCGCCTGGGAGGCTGCTCCGGTTCCTCGGCCGCCGCATCCCACGAGGCCGACTCTAATAGGCTTTGAATCGGGCGCGCCCCGGAGCAAAGCGGGGATTCCGGCCATGGCGGCCGTCTTCAAAAAGGCGCGGCGGGCGGAGGGGTCTTCCACGGATGGGTTCATCACGCTTATCGTACCGCAGTCGCGCCGGTGGCTAAGGAGGGACGGAAGCAAGTGGTATCGTTGTCGTCGCGCGCCAGTACGATCCGGATCAAGCGAACTCGAAAATCATACTGCGCAGCCGTCTTCCGGAACGCTTCTATAATTTCTTTCTGCTTTTCTTTAACTTTTGATAGTGGGAAAGCGTCGTTATCTCGAATTCAGCCAACGCTTCGTCGTCAGCGCAATAGAGCGGGCGGCCGGCCTCGATAATCTCCTTTTGAAACACGGTCGAGACTTCCCGGGCATTCAGCAAGTCGACACGCGTTGCCAGGGTGCCCGTCAATGCATAATGGCAGGGAGTCAGCATTAACTGCGGCTGGCGGCGAGCTTGCTCGTGGAGCAAGAGCACCGCAATATCCACGACGGTATCGGGCCGCTAACCCGGCGTACCGTATGTCCCGGGGAGGTAGATCACCTGCGCCGTGGGATAGTGCTCCAAAATGATGCGAACAATCAGATCGCATGTCTTCCGCTCACCGGTCGCGGGTCTATTTCCGCCGAACTCCCACTGCGGTCATGCCATACTATTGAACCATGACCAGCCTCATGGCGGTGGAACGACGGGCACCGATCCGGAGGACATCGGGCAGACCAGAAGACCAAAGCGCGCTGGGCCCAACATCCCGAGTGGGGCGGACGCGGCTCGGCGAAGAAGCTTTCCGCGCACTGCGCAACTCGCATGGCCGCCCAATGTTAGCAGGACTTCCAGACTGTTCCCCTTTCAACCTCTCGTGGGCGAACTAGCCGAGTCCCGCCTCACCATATGGTGTATGATGCCATCATGGGCGTGTAGATGAAGGCTGCCCTGCTTTTCCGGCAGCGCATCGGCTATGACGATGGCTCGATTGTGGAGATGGTACTCTGGCGCGTTCCTTCGCCAGTACCACCATCAGCCCATAGCTTGAAATACTCGCTGTTTTATGGCCGTCCAGGAGTTCGGGAGGTCGGGTACGACAATGAGCGAGGCAAAGGCGATCATCGGCATTTTCAAGGCGTCGAAACCATCTATGCGTTTAGCACTGTTGAGCAACTGATCGCCGATTTCTGGTCGGACGTGCGAAGCCTGCGAGGTGACAAATGAGCAATGTGAAGATCACGGTTGGTGGCGCGATGGAAGACGAGTCCTCGCGCCGCTTTGTCGATGCCTGGCGCCGCGCCGAGCGCGGCGAGACGTTCCATGAACGCCATCTGGCTTTTGAAAGCTGGGAGGCTCTCGCCCGCATTCTGTCCGGTAAACGGATGGAATTGCTGCGCTACGTCCGCCGGCACAACGTGACCAGCGTCCGAGCTTTGGCGAAGGCGCTCAGCCGCGACTATAGCAACGTACATGCGGATGTTCGGGCGCTGGCAAGTGCCGGGCTTCTGGACTCTGCGAACGGGGCTCTGCGGGTCGACTACGACGCCATCGAAACCAGGATCGCGATCTGAGGCGAGGGAACCGATTCCGTGTTTTTCCCTTACGCCGGCTTCACCGCCAAGGAAAAAGAGCAAGTGAAAGTTATTCCCTCGCACCGAACCCCGACGCCAGAGCTGCCGCCGCGGTCGCCTGGCCCGAACACGTGACGTTCCGATACGCGCAACGATCTGGGAACCGCAGAACCAAAATGCCGACCCGCGGCACCCAAGTGGGTGCCTATCTATAACCAAGGGCTGCGCCCTTAAAAGCCCAGGGAGAGGTCCCTCAGGGTATCCGTCAGAATACCGTCAACCGCGCAACCCGCTATTCCACAATCGCCGCGACATTTGACAACTCGCCGATTCCGGCCACCCGTATCGTTACGATGTCGCCGGCAGCGAGCGCCGCTTCCTCAGTCACGATGATGCCAGTGCCCGTGCAGAGCACGCTGCCCGCCGGCACCTGATTCGCGCGCAGCAGGTACTCGACAATCGTTTCTATTTTGCGGTGCAGCTTCGAGGTCGAGACCGCGCCGGAAAAAATCGTCTGTCCGGCGCGCGTAATCGTGCACGTCATGTCGAGCGCATACGGGTCCGTCAATTCGTCCCCCGTGACGATCACCGGCCCCAGTGCGCAGCACGCCGTGTACACTTTCGACTGCGGCAGGTACAACGCGTTCTCGCGTTCGATGTCCCACGCCGACACGTCGTTTGCGAGCGTATAGCCCAGGATGCGCCCCTTGCTCCCCAGCACGACGGCTAGTTCAGGCTCGGGCGCCGTGAATTTCGAATCGGAGCGGATGCCGATCGTCTGTCCCGGTCCCACGCAAACCCGCGCCGTGCCCTTGAAGAAAATCTCCGGACGCGGTTCGCGGTAGACGTACGCGTACATGCCTTCGCGCGTGCCGTGCTCGCCGTCGCGAAAGCTGGCGCTCCTTTCGTAGGTGCAGCCCGACGCCCAGACTTCGGGCGGATGAATCGGCACAACGGCCGCCAAGGGTTCGGGGTGATGGCTCGCCATCCTCCCGGCCAATTGAGCCAGCGAAACCGATTCGGCTTCGCTTCGGCGGATCAGATCCACCATCTTATGGCCTGGTATCGGCCTGGCGAGGTCCTCTTCAAATATCGCCGCCGTGACGACGCCGTCTAACTTTACTTGTCCTAAACGCATGGTTAGTATTTGAGGTAAATCGTCTTGTAATCGCTATAGAATTCGAGCGCCGCCGGACCCTGCTCCTTCGGCCCGAAACTGGAATCCTTCGTACCGCCGAACGGCAGTTGGTACTCTACGCCCGCGCTCGGCAGGTTGACGGTGAGCAGGCCCGCCTCCATCTTGTAGATGTAATCGAACGTTCGGGAAAGACTTGTGGTCTGGATGGACGCGGAAAGGCCGAACGGAGTGTTGTTCGCGATGCGCATGGCATCGTCGAAATCCTTCGCGCGCATGACGGCGAGCACAGGTCCGAAGATCTCTTCCTGAGCAATGGTCATGCTCTCGGTGACGTCGGCGAAAATCGTCGGCTCGACGAAATAACCCTTGTCCAGGCCATTTGCCGTCAGACGGTTGCCGCCTACGCGAGGCTCGCCCGCTTCCTTGCGGCCGATTTCGATGTACTTGAGCACCGTATCGAGCTGGCCTTGATCGACTGCGGGCCCGATGTCAATGCCCGGCTGCATTCCGTCGCCAACCTTAAGCTTCTTAGTGCGCTCGACGAGCGCTTCGACGAAGCGGTCGTAAATGCCGTCTTCGACGATGGCGCGGCTGGTTGCGGTGCATTTCTGGCCAGTGGAGAAGAACGCGGCGTTCACCACGTTCTCAACGGCGGAGTTGAAGTCGGCGTCGGCGAGGACAATGGTCGGGTTCTTGCCGCCCATTTCGAGTTGAATGCGGAGCCGCCGCTTCGACGCTTCCGCATGCAGCCAGTTTCCGATTTCGCAGGAACCGGTGAAGGAGACGGCCTTGAGTCCTTTGGCCTGGATGAGCGCATTGCCCAATTCGCCGCCCGATCCTGCGACGAAGTTGAGCACGCCTTTCGGCAATCCGGCCTGATGGAGAGCTTCGACAAGTCTCCAGGCGCTGAGCGGCGCGGCCGAGGCGGGCTTGAGGACGACCGTGTTGCCGCAGATCAACGCGGGCGCGAGCTTCCACGCCGGAATCGCGATGGGGAAATTCCACGGGGTCACCAGGCCCACGACTCCTACTGGTTTGCGGATCGCGAACATGTGGACCCGGTCGCGCTCGGACGGCACGACAACGCCGGGCATCCGCGAACCTTCGGCGGCGAAGTAGCGAAAAATGTTGATGGCCCGGCGGACTTCGCCTTTGGCCTCTGGCAGCGTCTTCCCCTCTTCGCGCGTCATTTCGGCGGCGATGGAATCGAAGGTACGGTCTAGAATATCGGCCGCCTTGTAGAGGATCGCGCCGCGGGCTGGAGCGTTCATCGCCGCCCAGGCGGGGAATGCCTCCGTCGCGGCGGCCACGGCATCGGTCATGTCCGCGGCCGAACCCTTCGCGAACAGTCCCACGACTTCATCGGTATTCGCCGGATTGCGGTTCTCGAAAGTGGCACCGGCGGAAACCCACTCGCCGCGAATGTAGTTATTGAATACAGGTACGCTCATTGTTTAGAAATCGCCTTGAGCGCGCTCTTAGAAGGCTACTTTGGGTGACACTCGCGCTCCTGCCTCGGTCTTGAAATAGGCGTCGTTGCGGGCAAATCCCGTCATCGACGCGACAACATTGTTCGGAAACAGCTCGATCTGCGTATTGTACCGCTGAATGATCTCATTGTACTTGCGGCGTTCGACCGCGATACGGTTCTCGGTGCCGGCCAACTCATCTTGCAGCCGCATGAAGTTTTCGTTCGACTTCAGATTGGGGTACTGCTCCACCACAACCAGCAACCGGGAGAGCGCATTGTCGAGCATGCCATTGGCGGCGATCTTCTGCTGCGGCGTGCGTGCGCCCCCGAGCGCGGCTCGAGCCTCGGCTACCGATGCGATGACTTCCTTTTCCTGCTTGGCGTATCCCTTCACGGTCTCGACGAGGTTCGGAATCAGGTCGGAACGGCGTTGCAGCGAGACATCCACCTGCGCCCACTGTCCGTTGATGCTCTCTTTCTCGACCACAAGGCCGTTCCTGATGCCGACAACCTGTCCGCCGATCAGAAAACCGCCCAACAACAGAACTCCAAGTACAATCAATAGAATTTTCATAGTCTCCTCTTATTTTTCCAGACGATCGACGGCGTCGATCACGACTGAGATCTCTCTTAAGTAACGCTCGAATACAGGCGCCGGTTCCAGGTCCCGAGGTTTGATCTTCCCCTCGCGAAGATCGAGCAACCGGTCGAAAGGCTCCGTGTGGATGCCGAACTCATCCTTCGCACGGGCGATGACACCGCGTTTGTCCATGGGCGCATTTCCGCCCGCGAGGACGATCGCGTGACGAAACAGCACGCAGAACGTGGACAGTGAATCACCCAATAAGCGGCGAAGAAGGTCCTGATCCGAGAGCACCCCGGCGGCCTTCTGGCGCAAACGCAACTGCTTCGCCCGGAGCTCGTGCTCCACTTGCGACCGGTGGTAGCGGTATTCGACGGCCAGTCCGCTGACGACATCTTCCCCAAACAATATCCTGTTTTGCGATTTGATGTCGTGAAACTCGATGGGGAAGCAGTCCATGGATGTCTCGAGTTCGTGGCGGCTCAATAGCAAAGGTGATGGATTGCCTTTTTCACGCCACCATTTGAAGACAGGCTCTGCGGCGGCAAGTTCGAGTGGAGTCACTTGCCGCAGAACGCAAAGGAGGTTGATGTCCGAATAGCCGGCATGATGATCGCCTTCCGCCGCCGATCCGTAGAGGACGACGGAAACGAGCGCGTCGCCGTGCGTTTTCTTGAGTTTTTCCACAACTTCGGTCAGCAGGCGTTGAATATTTTCACCAGTCATTTTGTCACCAGTCGCTCGAAGCCCCGCCACCGCCGGAATCGCCGCCGCCGAAGCCGCCAAACCCGCCCCCGGAATCCGAGCCGCCAAACCCGCCGCCACCGCCTCCGTATCTACCCCCGTACCCGCCTCCCCGGCTGAGCAGGTTTCCCAGAAGCAACCCGGCGAGTAGGCCACCACCACCGCCTCCTCCGCCGCGGCCGCCGCGCGCGAGCAGGAATACCAGGAACACGCCGCCCAGCAGGAGCGGCCATGGAATAGAATCCTTTGTCTCGCGCCGGATTCGCCGCCGGACGGGTGCTTCTATCGTCACATTCTTCGCCGCGGCGACCTTTGAGCCGATAGTCTGAGCGGCGGCGAGCAGAGCCTCGCCATAGTGATTTTGCCGGAGCGCCGGCCTCATTTCGCGCAGTACGGAGCCGGCGAAACCGTCGGGAATCCACTGTTCGACTTCGTACCCCACTTCGAGGCGGGTGCGCCGGTCTCCAGTCGAGAGCAGTAGCATGATCCCTTCATTCTTACCCTTGGCCCCAACGCCCCAGGCACGGAAGATGGTGTTGGCGACATCGTCGACCGGTTCGCCGTTAAGGCTCGGGATTGTCACGAGTGCGATTTGAACGCCCGCGCTTTTTTCTACAGCCGCGCAGTACCGTTCGAGCTGGGCTTTGCTGCCGGCGTCCACGACGCCCGAGAAATCGCTGACGTAGCCCTGCGGCTGGAGCGCTTTCCAGTCCACCGCGAACGCAGTTCCCAGACAGAAGGCGAGCCACCAGCACGGGAACCTGCGAAGGAATGTCATGGCTCACTTCTATTTTACTACGTGGGACGGGTTCGGACGCGCGAGAGAATTATCCAATACAAGATGATCCTGAAAGGAGAATGGATTCCAATACAAGATGATCCTGAAAACGGAGAGGCAAGGCGGTCTGCGGCCGGGTGCAAATACAAATGCGGAACGCCGAAGGGCTAAACGAGAAGCAGATCCAGGAATT
>SHUI01000108.1 GCA_009697455.1 Bryobacterales bacterium | reverse complement strand
GAGCCGTCCGAACCCGGCGGCTCTTCCCGATCCGCACGCGCGCTTTAGCTCGCGAGGAACTCGGCAGCCTCCCGCTGTCCGTCCGCAACAACCTCTAAACGAGGCACTGTCCGCTGGGGGCGGCGGATGACAGGTCGATCCTCGATCCGTGGTCGAGCAAGATCTGGGGCAGCGCGGCTTGTGTCGCAGCCCACTCCGGATACACGCACGCGGCCGCCAACCCGGGCGTCGTGGATCCAAACCATTGTCGTCCGACTCGGCATCAACGTCCGTGCCTGCGTGAGCAGCATTCCCGCAACTCGACAATGCTCCACGGCGTCTTCCGGCGGAACCGCCGGCGCCCGCCTCGAAGTCAGGGTCGGGATTGGCGAGCTGGCGCGAGCCCCCGGTTCCACGTACTCGGGGAACTTCGGCCAACTCGCGGAGCCGTGTTTGCTCTCGATAAACAACTGCCCGCGGACCGGAGTCAACCGCGCCGCGCGGTCACCCGACCGTCACAACTTGCGCGAGCAACGCTCGATCCGTTCCGGTTCACTGCTGATCTCGCTTCGGACCCGTGGCGTGAGATCGGGGCCCAGGAGCCGGGTACCCGTCTCCGTCAAAGGCGCGGCGCGGAGGCACGGCAGCGGTGCCAAAGCCCGCACGAATCGGGTCAGACTGAAAGAATGTCCGCAACCTTCAGTCTTGTTCGTGGATCTCGCGGGTTTCGAGCGCCTACGAAATCGTATAGGGCGGGTCAAACTCCGGCCCTTGCGCGTGCCTACCTGCGATCCAGCGCAGAACGTAGACCTGCCGCGGGTCGGTCATTTGGCCTCTTTTTAGCGCATTCGGCAACACTTCGAGCAGCGTGTGCGCCACCGGGTCCTTGAAATAATCGACATCCGGCTCGACCTTGACCCAGTTGACGCCATCCACCATGCGCCGGTCATTTTCGTGAAAAGTCAATTGCACGTTCGCCTCGCCAAACTGCACCTGTTTGAAACTCTCCGTAGCGCCGGGGTGGAACTTTTCCGCGGCGGGCTCGCGGGCGAATACGCCTTGCGCGGCGGCGAGGCGGACCTGATTGACAATCTCCGGATCGGCCCAGGCAAAGAACCTGGCCTGGGTCATATCCTCCCAGATCAATTCCTTGAGATAATTGACTGGTGTGCCCGTGGGCAACAAGATCTGAGACATCGCCGTAATCAGATTGAAGTAGCAGGCGAGCACCGGAGCTTTCCGCTCAAGGAGGTCCTCGTACCGGTTTCGCGCGGCAACCGCGCTTGCCGCTCCGGCCGCCAGCAGCTCCGCCATGTCGGCCCTTTCCCGCCCCAGCCTCTCCCATCCAGCCTGACTGAAATTGAAGGTGCCGTCGCCGCGCAGGAGCATCAAATCCGCTTCCACCGGGACACCTGGGATCGCCTTCACCGGGAAGAAACCAGCCTGCTCGTAGCCATCGGCCGACGCAATTACCGTGTAGTTGTCGCCCGAATTATCGAAGAATGGGAGATCTGTCAACGCCAGTCTGGAAGCCTGCTGAAAGTCCCGGTAGACTTGTTTCTGATTGCCGTTCCTGACGGTGAACAGCACTTGCTGACCGGCAGCCATGGGTTGACGCGATCCATCGAACACCGCGACTGTGATGGCGCACGGGTTGACCGCTAATTTTGGTGATGTCATCTTTCTTCGCCTCCGCTTAAGCCCGCCTCAATACGTAGTAAAGCACAAGCCTGTCCGAATACGGCTCGACATAGTCGCGCAAAATACCGATTGCGGCGGCGTTCAGATTCGCGGACTTCCACTGGCCGGTAACTGTGTCCTGCCCAAGCGCGCGCATGTCCTCGGGCACGAGCGTGCCTCCGACATTGGTCTTGACGCCGCCTTCCAGTTCCACCTGAAACGCCCCGTTCGATCCCACGGCCAGCCGCAGCGGGGTCCGAGTCTTGCGCGCCAGCAGCGCCGTATTCGGCCGCTCGATGACAATGAAATTACCCCGCCAGTTGCCCGTGAGTTGCGCGGGAACGGGCGCGGACAGGCCCGCGCTTGAGAAGATCATCTGGTGATCTTCGATGGACATGTCTTCGAAGGAATAACTGTATCGCTCCATGACGAAGGTCGCCAGTTCGACGCCATTCGGAAACTCGCCGAGGTGCATTACCCCGATCGCACTCTTGTCGTCTACGATCTTGATCGTGTCGTAAACCTGCTGATAGGGTGCATTGCGGTAGCGCAACAAGAGCACATTGTCGCCCTTTCGAAAATAGCGGCGGTTGTTGTCCGGGTACGAGATCGCCCGGACCTCGGGATCGCCCGGTATCGCGTCCAGGTCATAATTCACAACCCGGCCGGTCGCGACGCCGTCCCGCACGCGATCGAAGCGCTTCCAGAAGGCGCCGGCTGTAAAGAGCGCGCCCGCTTTTGCCGCGTCTCCCCCAAGCGCTGCATTACGCACTCGCTCCTCCAATCCGAGCAGACTGTCCTTGGCGAACGATCCCTTCCAGAAAAGGTCCCGGTGGATTCGGCGGTTCGCCACGTCAACGGTGACAGCGCGGGTGTTTACGAGCTTCTCGAGCGGCTGCGTGACGGCGTCATGAAGGATGGTTTGCAGATCGCCGGTGGCGCGCGAACTGAAGTAGTCGGGCGTGACGGCGCCGCGCAACAGTTCACCTTGCACGTCGAGCGACAAAGATCCCAGATCCGGCGAGAGCGGATCGTATTCCCTCTGCACGAATTGAGCCGTAAAGGCAAGGAAGCGCATCTGTCCTTGCAGCCTCAGCAGCGGATCGTTCGTTCCCGTGACGGTAAATGAAGCGAGGAAGGCCGCCGTGCTGCCAACCGCAGCGAGATCCTCGAAGGTTCGAAACTTCAGAAGTGCGGTTCCGATCTCGGTTAACGCGCCGCCCTCGCTCTCGAACACATGGCAGTAGAGGGTGGTGTAGTTGTACAACACTTCGCGGATCGCATTGACTCCGCCCGCGCCTGTGCGGTGCATGTACTTCCTTCCTTCGAGCACATACCGTTTGCCGGCACTTGTCATGAACTCGACGTGATACCGCATCTCGGCTTCTTTGGTGGCGGGATTGACCATCAGGTAGTTGAACGTGCTCGATTGGCCATCAACGGCAAACGTTCCACCGGGCTGACCCTTCAACGCGCCGAATCGAATGCTGCCTGTCATGGCGGCTTCGTGCGCGAACCCATCCACGAACTCGTTGATGTCGCGCACGGTCATGCGCGCCTGCAAGACACACGGAACGCCGTCTTTGGGATTGCCTGCCGCCGGGACGCGCTCCGCTAGCGGAAGGTCGCCGGCACGGCCGGGAGCATCGGTATGCGCGCCTTCGAAGTACCAACCCTCCAACTGTTCGTCGAACGTCATGCCGAGACCGTCCGGAAGGTTGACGTCAAGAAATGGCTGAAGCAGCAGTCCTATGGGCAGCGTGTTGGAGGCCGCTCGAGTCAGCGTGTAATAAAAGCCCAATTCGCGCGAACCGGGCGTAGAGTGAAAGATCCCAAGGTCAGCGCCGCCGAGCGCGCCGGATACATCGGGCAGGATGGCGGTAACGTACCGCCCTGCCATGAAATTGGCGTCTACCTTCCGGATTTCGTCGTGGAACGGAGTAAAATCGTTCAACTGAAAATGGTTCTGCGTGAAACTTGGGATGACGAATCCTTCGATTAGTCCGAGCAGTTGGTAGGTGCTCTCCAGCCGCCCATCGGGCTTCAGCTCAAACCGCAGGTAGGCTACCGAGCCCATATGATTGTTGTTGCTGATAATGTCCATACGCCAAACGCCATCGAGTTCCTGTTTTGCGGGCACCGCGCCCGCGGCGAATAGCGCATGATGATCCGCTGCGGTCATTTCGTTGAAGCTATACTTCCGCGTCATGGCGAACGTGAAGACCCGGATGCCGTTGGGGAAATCGCCGAGATACACGCGGCCGATCAGAAGATCGTCGTTGATGAGCTTGAAGGTGTCGTAATAGCCCGTCCACGGCGGGTCGAGATAGCGAAGCAGAATATACCTGCCTGGCTCAAGCGACCCCTTCTGCTTCGTGATGGTGACCTCTTCGAGCGAATTGCGCGCACGGATGCGGCCATCTGTGTCGCTTGTCACGCCAGTGTACTTGGCGCCTTCTTTCGAAAAAGCCTTCTTGAAACCGGTAAAGATGGCCGATGACATCGTCTCCAAAAAATTGCCCTTCGGGAAAAAGCCTTTCCAGTAGACGTCGTTTCGAATGGTCCTGGACGCGATGTCGATCTGGGGGGCCGCGCCACGGTTCACGATCCTCTCGATCGGCAGTGTTGTCGAGCGTCGGAAGAGTTTCTCGAGTTCAGCCTCGCTCCGGCCGAGCACGTCCAGCGGATCGATGACCGAGGTGCTGACCGATGTGTTCGGCTTCGGGTAGGCGTCGCCCTGGATCTGCCGGATTTTCCGCTCCGCGATTCGCTCCGAGATCGCCGAAATCGTCAGGAACGGGTTCACGCCCAGCGCCGAGGGAATCAGGGCGCCGTCGCATACAAAGAGCCCTTCCTGGATACTTCCATCGTTGGAGAATACCCGCCCGAATTGGTCTACCGCGCCATGAAGGTAATCCTCCCCCATGGGGCAACCGCCAAGAGGGTGAGCGGTGATCAGATGCCGGGCTCGGAAAACGCTCCACGTGGGATTCTGAATGAAAGACGCTCCGAGCGCACGTGCATGCCTCCGTAGTTCTTCATTCATGCGCGTGAAGACGACCTGTTGTCCAACCCGGTCCCACTCGATCGTCATGCGCCCGTCGGGTTCGTTCCAGGGCGCTTCAAATTTCATGGTCCCGCGCGCGTTGTCCTGTCCCATCACCAGGTAGAGCATGGTGTGATTCAACGCGCCATGAGGCGAATAGTTTGGCGAACCCGGATCGAAGTCGATGCGGACGCGCTCGCCTTGCTGCACCTCGTTACCGAGCGTCGTGTCGTCTCCCCGCAGCGCCGCGAAAACGACTTTCGCAGCCTGGGCATAGGCGCTCGGGAACGAAAAATCCTCCACGGTAATGCGATCTTTCAAGGGCGCTGCCGCGTTGTAGCGAATCGCCCCGACGATAGACGGTCCGGGCTGGCGCGCTTCCTTCGCCGTGGGGACGCGGTTCCCGTATCCGAGGACATCCGTCTCGCGGTCCCCATTGTACGCGAGACCAACGAAGTCTCCATTTCCGCTGAATTGGGTGCCGAGAAGAGGCGATACCTTCAGCCCGTGCATCTCCGAGCGCAACAGAATCTCCGTGGAGTTAACCGCGCCCGCGGACAGCACCACGTTGCGGGCGTCGAGCGTGAAGGAACTGTGGGACAGGCCATCGGTGTAATGCTGCCCGTGAATCCTCCAGCCGCCAGCGGCGAGCTTCTCGATCCACTCGACTTTGGTCTGAGTGAAAATATCCGCGCCGTTCCGGACGGCAAGCGGCAGATAGTTCATGTACAGAGTATTCTTCGCCGAGAAATTGCAGCCGGTCACGCAATCGCCGCACTTGGTGCATGGCCGTTGAATCATTCCGTACGGATTCAACCCGTCGATATGAAAATTGACGGCCACGTCGAGCGGCTCGACTTGCTGACCGAGTTGCCGCGCGCGCGTTTCAAGCGCTTGTACTTTGAGAAGATGGAGCGCGTCGGGCACGGGCCGGGCAGCGAGAGTCGCACGGGCCCGATCGTAATACGGCTGCATTTCCGCAAACCGGACTCCTGCGGGCCAGCCGGCGCTCTCAAACACTTCGGGATCGGGGACGATTGCTACGTTCGCGTTGATCAGCGAAGTGCCGCCCAGACCGGAGGCCTTGATGACGGAGATATCGCGATAATTCAGAAATTCAAACAGCCCGAGTTTGTTCGCGTCGCTGCGGGTATTTTAGAGAATTCCCGGGACATCGCTCGGGAAATCACCGACTTCCCACTCTTTTCCCCGTTCGAGGATGCAAACCGCATGCGGTTGCCCCAGCGCCCCGGCGATCCGCGCCCCGGTGATTGAACCTCCGTAACCGGAACCGATAATGATGAACTCATAACTGGCTTTTCGCCGTTCCCAGGAAATTGAAAGCATGTTTTCCTCCGCTCGCTTACTTTATTGAAGAGGACTGGAAAAAGCAATCAGGGACGCGCACGGACTGCCGTGATCCAACACGCAAACGGGATCCGGCAGAGGTAGCGTACTGGCCTCGACGGCAGGAAAGCCAAGCCGCCGCCACGACGTTGGTGTCGCACCACAGTCTGGCGCACGACTCTCGACCGCCCTACTTCTTCTCGAACACCGCCATGTACTGGCTACCCTTGATGTGCTCGCGCTTCGAAACGAGCTTGAAGTTGTTGGCTTCGATTTCCTTGATCACGTCCGCTTCGTCCAGCCGAATGTGGGTCATCGCGCGCCCTCCCGGCATCGCGTCTGGCCGCTTGTAGTACTCCACAATGACCAGACGGCCGCCCGGTTTCAAAGCCCGGTGAAGCGCAGCGAGCATCTTCTCCGGGTAATCGTAGTGATGGTAGGAATCGAGCGCGAGTTCCACATCGACGGCGCCTTCAGGAAGGTTCGGGTCGGTTTCCGAGCCCTTCACGAACGAAACGTTCGCGACTTTTTCCTTCGCCGCCTTGGCTTTCGCCTTGTCGAGGAAGTCGTCCTGGATGTCTTCCGCCAGAACCTTACCGGAGGGTCCCACCGCCTTGCTCAGGAACGGCAGCATGTAGCCGACGCCCGTTCCCACGTCCGCAACAACCTGACCTGCGCGCAGGCCCATCGCGTCCACCAGTTCCTGCGGCTTCTGGCGCGAGTCGCGGTCCGGCGCGTCAAGCGTTGAGGCCACGCGTTCGCGGCCTTCCTTTGTCACATAGCCCGAATTCGCGTCCTTCGCGACCTGCGCGGGAACAGAGAACGCTATCAGCACGGCGATCGAAATCAGCTTCATGAACGCGGTCCGCTTCATAAGGGTAGCTCCATGGGCAACGCGAGTGGTGGTTCGAGGAGAAAATCAAGTTCCGACATCGTCTTCACGGCTTCGCGGATGGCCCACTCTGAGGTCGTCTCGACCGTGATGACAAACGGCAGGTCGTTTTTCGTTTCGCAAGGTTCCTGCAACACGGCTTCGAGGCTGATGTGCTTCTCGGCAAGAATTCCGGCGAGCGCGGCGATGATGCCGGGGCGATCCTCGACGCGGAATCGAAGGTAATAGGCGCGGCGCTGCTCGGTCACCGCGAGCGGCTTATACTCGCCGAGGCGCGGGTGAGCGAAAGGAGACACGCGTTCAGGACTTCCGGACCGGATCTCGCGCGCCACGCGCATCAGGTCGCTCACCACGGCGACGCCCGTCGGCCGCGCCCCTGCTCCGCGTCCATAGTAGAAACTATCCTCGCCGTACGCGCCCTTCACCCAAACGGCGTTGTATGCGCCTTTCACGCTTGCGAGAATTGTCGAGGACGGGATCAACGCCGGGCGCACCGAGAGGATCAGCCCCTCGGCCGTTTGGCGCGCGCCGCAGATCAACCGGATGGTATGGCCCAATTGATGCGCGTACTGGAAATCCATCGGCGAAATACGCCTGATCCCCTCGACGAAAATGTCCGCCGGGGTGATCTTTTCCCCAAACGCAAGCGCGGCCAGAATCGCCAGCTTGGCGCGCGCATCAAAACCGTCGATGTCGGCGCTCGGGTCGGCCTCCGCGTATCCCAGCCGCTGCGCCTCGGCAAGCACCGTGCCGAGAGAATCGCCACGCCGTTCCATTTCGGTCAAAATGTAATTACTCGTCCCGTTGAGAATTCCGTAAAGCGCCACGACGCGGTCCCCGGAAATCCCCTCGCGCAATACGGAGTGGATCGGGATGCCTCCCGCGACGCTCGCCTCCATGGCGAGATTGATACCCGCGGAGATTGCGCGCTCCCATATTTCGCAACCGGAGAGCGCCATCAGTTCCTTGTTCGCCGTTACGACCGATTTCTTGTGGGCGATGGCGGCGTCAATGATTTCGGCTGCGGTCGTGGTTCCACCCACTAACTCGGCGACAATATCAACCTCCGGATGTGAAACCACCTCGCGCCAATCCGCCGTCTTTAGAACCGCGCCAAGGGATGAAGGAATTTCCCGGTTCGCGACGCCGCGGCTGCATACCGCCTTCACGCTGAGGGGAAAACCGAGCTTCAGCGCAATCCGACTGGCGTTCTCGGCGAGGATCGTAAGCGTACCCGAACCCACGTTCCCGAGGCCCACGATCCCGACATTCACAGCTTCCATATGAGGTCCATTATA
Source organism: Bryobacterales bacterium (assembly GCA_009697455.1). Taxonomy (GTDB): domain Bacteria; phylum Acidobacteriota; class Terriglobia; order Bryobacterales; family Bryobacteraceae; genus SYKU01. The sequence goes on along the minus strand of SHUI01000108.1, from coordinate 5,974 downwards.
GACGGTGGACCGTTAAATCCGCGCCGCGCAACATTGCCGCTTCTGTCGCGTTAATGTATCTTGCTGGCAGCGACTGGCAGCGATTCACCTGAATCCTCACGACGAACGAATAACTTCGCCGTCGTCGTGCCGGTGTTTGCGGGTTGACCAGCCTGATCGTGAGCTCGGCTCGGATAAGTGGCATCCGCGAGGAAATGGAAGCTTTCAAGGGCGATATGCACCGGGAAATCGGTGTGTTCCGCTCCACAACAAGCGATGCGCGCCGAACAGAACGCTCTTCGCTCGGAGACGCGCGAAGAGCCAGGCCATTACGGATGGAAGTGCACGAAATCCGCAGCGGTATCAAGCTCCTCCCGGTCCAGTTCGACGGACTAATGGCGCAGAATTGATTAGTCGTAAGCTTTGATCACGGCGCTATTATCCGCCCCGCCAAAGCCAGCGGCTTCGGCTTTCTCAAGCAGTAACCGGTGCGCTTCCGAAAGCGGCGTCAAGGCTCCCACGCGAACGGCCGTCTCCAGAATCAATCGGACGTCCTTCAAGTGCTGCGAGAGCCTCGCCTCCAACACAAAATCCCCACTCAGCATTTTCGGCCCCTTCACATCCATCGCACGTGAGTATGCCGGACCGGCGCGCAGTACTTCCAAAGCATCGGACGGAGACACGCCGGATGCTTTCGCGAATGCCAGTCCTTCTGCAAGCACGGCACGGTTTAAGCCGAGCACGAGGTTCATCACCAACTTCATCCGCCCGCCACTACCCGGCGGTCCAACATGAAACGTGCGGCCTCCCAAGCTCGCGAACAGGTCCGCGCACCGGGCATAGGCTTCCATGGAAGCTCCCGCCATCACGATCGCCTCTCCAAGCCTGGCTTGACGGCTCGATCCACCGACCGTTGCGTCTACATACGCCACTCCCATCGCGGCAAGTCGCGCACCAAGTGCCGCGCCAACCTCGGGATCGCCAGTGGTCGTATCGATCAAGATGTCGCCTGGAGCGAGTTCAGTCTCGATCTGCCCAATCACGGATACGGCGACGCTGGAATCGGGCAGGCTGAGCACGATCCGGTCGCATCGCCCGGCCACGTCCGCCGCGGATATGGCCACCGCGCCGCCCGCCCGTTCCAATGCCGCCAGGCGCTCCGGATTTGAATCGAAGCCGAGAATTGCGAAGCCGCACTCCATGAAGCGCTCCGCCAACGCGGATCCCAGCAGACCCGCCCCTATAAGTCCAATCCTCTCTTCCGGCATTTCGATTCCTCCATCACTGTACAACAGCACCCGCGGCGCTAACCTTTTGCCAGGGCCGGGCGTCCGCTATAGTAGAAGAATCCTTCAGTTCCAGAGAGGCATTTTGAACGCAAGAGATCTATCACTGCCTTCCGCCATCATGCTTGTGGCGGTGTCCGTTCACGCCCAAAATCTGCGGGGCGTCATCGCCGGTCTGGTTACCGATTCAGGTAAGAAACCTCTTTCCGGCATCACGGTCGTCCTCACCGAGGAAGACACGAACAAGCGCCGGTCGGCCGTAACCGCGTCCGATGGGATCTACACCGCCGCGGCTCTCGCTCCCGGTTCCTACCGGATTGATGTCGAATCTCCGGGCTGGAGGAAGCACACGCAAACTCTTGTGCTGGAAGTCAATCAGGAAGTGAGTCTCGACATTCCCCTCCTTGAGGGGGATCAGCGCGAAGAGGTGACTGTAAGAGGCACGCGTCCTCTGCTCCGCGCCGATTCCATGTCCACCGGCGCCGCGATCGACAGCCACACCATCGCCGGTCTCCCGCTCGATGGACGCAATTTCTCGCAACTCAGCCTCCTGGTTCCGGGCGCGGCGCCCAGCGCCCAAGGCTCGGCGGGATCGGTCCGCGGCGACTTCGCCTTCAGCGTCAACGGCTCGCGCGAGGATTCGAACGCCTTTCTGCTCGACGGCGTTTACAACGGCGATCCGAAACTCAACTCAGTTAGCGTGACGCCTCCCGTGGACGCCGTGCGCGAGTTCGAAGTTCTCACCAGCACCTACGATGCCTCGTTCGGCCGCGCCGGAGGAGCGCAGATGAACGTCGTCATGAAGTCCGGTGGAAACCACCTCCATGGAACGGCATATGAATTCTTCCGCAACCGCTCGCTCGACGCGCGGAACTACTTCGCCTCCCCCTCCGAAGGGAAGCCACAGAACGCGCGTAATCAGTTCGGCGGATCGCTCGGCGGGCCCATACGTAGGGACAAGACATTCTTTTTCGGGGACTACGAAGGCCGGCGCGTCCGCGAAGGCATCACGCGAACGACGAACGTTCCCACGGCGCTTGAGCGCGTGGGGGATTTCTCGCGAAGCTCCGTGTACGCGATCGATCTCTTCACGCAGGCGCCGTTTCCCGGCAACGTGATTCCGAAGAACCGTCTGAGCCCGATCGGAACTGCGATCGCGGCTTTGTATCCCTTGCCGAACCGGTCCACACCCGGTCGAAACTTCGTGTCTTCGCCCTCTCTGCGGGACGCCGAAGATCACTTCGACGCACGTCTCGACCACGCACTCGGCAGCGCAGGCGAACTTTCGGTCCGCTACAGCTTCGTCGATCGCAATCTCTACGAGCCGTTTTCCGGTTCCGGATTCGCGGCCGTTCCCGGCTACGGTACTGACATCCCACGCCGCGCCCAAAACGCCGCGATTTCGGAAACTCACGCGCTCAATCCGTCGCTGCTCAACGAATTTCGAGCCGGCTTCAACCGTGTCGCCAACGGGTCTTTTCAGGAGAACCGGGGGCGCAACGTCAGCCAGACGCTCGGGCTGGGTTCGAATGCCTCGAATCCCCGCGATTTAGGTCTCCCGCTCATCTCCCTCACCGGCTACTCGCCCATCGGAGACGAGTACAACAACCCACAGCACGGTGTCACGAACGTGTACCAGTTAGTCGATCAGGCTACCTTGGCGCGGGGACGGCATCTCGTTAAGTTCGGAGGAGATTTCCGCCTCTTGCAGCAGAACGCGTACCGCGACGTCCTGTCGCGCGGCTTCATCAGCTTTCTTGGCTTCACCGGAAATTCCCTCGCTGAGATGCTGACCGATTTTCCGTCCGTGACCGGCGCGGCGAAGATCGACAATCCGCAACACCTCCGTTCGCGCGCGGCCAGCATGTTCGTTCAGGACACCTGGCGCGCCCGGCCCGATCTCACGGTAACGGCGGGACTGCGCTATGAGTTGAACGGACCGCCCCGCGACGCGACCGATCGCGCGAACCTATTCGACGCCGCCACCAGATCGCTTGTTCCCGTTGGAAAGAATGGAATGCCACGGGGCGGGTACGATATCGACAAGAATAACTTCGGACCGCGGTTTGGACTTGCATGGAATCCGCATGCCGCGAACAAACGCATCCTCCGCGCCGGGTACGGCGTCTATTACGACCAGTCGTCTCTCGCCACGGGCGAAGGTTTGTACTTTAGTCCGCCCTACTTCGAGAACAAATTGTTCTTCACAATACCCGGATTGCCGCCCATCAGCCTCGCCGACCCGTTCCCGAAGTTTTTCCCGTTTCCGACCCCATCTTCGGCGCTCGCCGTTCAGCGCAATCTGCGGACAGCTTATATCCAACAGTGGAATTTCAATATTCAAGAACAACTTGGGAATTCGCGCGTTCTCGAAGTGGGGTACGTCGGTTCCAAGGGCACGGGGCTGCTCAATGCCCGCGACATCAATCAGCCGCGGCCGAGTGTCAATCCGCGCAATCCGCGCCCACTGCCGCAGTTCGACGACATCAGTCTGCTTGAATCCCGCGGCAGCTCCATCTATCACTCGCTGCAGGCGAGATTCCAACAGCGCTTGAGTTCCGGCCTGTCGATGCTATCGTCCTACACGTGGTCGAAATCGATCGACGACGCGTCGAATTTTTTCCCGAGCGCTGGAGATCCGAACTTCCCACAGGACAGTAACAACGTGAGCGCTGAACGCGGACGATCGAACTTCGACGTCCGCCAGCGCTTGTCCGTCAGCTATTCCTACGACCTGCCGCTTGGGAAGTCGAAACTTCTCTCGGGATGGCAGACCTTCGGAATCCTGACGTTCCAGAGCGGCCGTCCTTTTACAGTAGCTCTCCTGTCCGATTTCGATAACAGCAACACGGGACGTTCGACGTTGGGCTTTGGCGCAAACGACCGTCCGAACCTGGCTGGTAATCCCCGCCTTTCGGAGCGCTCGGCGGAGCGCTGGTTCAATGGTGGTGCGTTTGTCGTTCCCCCGTCAGGCAATTTCGGAAATGCGGGACGGAATATTCTCAACGGGCCTTCGAGCCATACCGTTAACGCCTCGCTCGTGAAGAATACCCGGCTCGCCGAGGGCGCGTCATTACAATTTCGTCTCGAAGCTTTCAATCTGCTGGACCGGGCGAATTTCGATCTGCCCGATATCTTCGTTGGTTCCCCGACGTTCGGCCGTATCCTCTCCGCCGGCAGCCCGCGACGCCTGCAGTTGGGACTGAAGTTGGTGTTCTGACACGTCATGCCCTTTGTTGGAGTGCCTGAGGCGATCGACGAAATTCGCGCTGGGCGTATCCTCGTCGTGGTTGACGACGAGGACCGCGAGAACGAGGGCGATCTGACGATCGCCGCGGAAAAGGTGACGCCGGAGATCATCAATTTCATGGCGACCCATGGGCGCGGACTGATCTGCCTCGCACTCACGGCGGACCGCTGCGACGCCCTGCGGCTGCCCCTGATGTCCGCGCGCAATACGTCTAATTTCGGCACCGCCTTCTGCGAATCGGTGGATGCCCGCGATGGCGTTTCGACTGGCATTTCCGCAGCCGATCGAACGCGCACCATTCAAGTGGCCATTGACCCGTCGTCCGGTCCACCGGACCTGGCGAGACCCGGCCACGTATTTCCGTTACGTGCGCAGGATGGCGGCGTATTGGTCCGCGCCGGGCAGACGGAAGCTTCGGTGGACCTCGCCCGCCTCGCGGGCTTGAATCCCTCGGGCGTCATCTGCGAGATCATGAACGACGACGGATCCATGGCGCGGGTTCCGCAGCTTGTCGAATTCTGTGGGCGGCACCGCCTGAAGATGGTCTCCGTCGCCGAACTGATCCGCTACCGCCTCAAGCACGAGCGGTACATCCACCGTGTGGCCGAGGGTTCCGTCACCACCGAGTTCGGAGAATTTCGCGCGATTGCCTATTCGAGCGCGATCAACCCCGAACAGCACGTCGCGCTTATCCACGGCGAAGTCACCGGAAGAGAAACGGTAGTGGTGCGCATGCACTCTCGATGCCTGTTCGGCGATGTGTTCGGCGCGGCCGGCTGCGATTGCGCAAAGTTGATTCGCGGCTCGCTCGACCGGATCGTCAAGGAAGGAGCCGGGGTGCTCGTATACCTTCACCAGACAGGGCCTGGTTTCCGTTTGCAGCGTGACGAGGCGGGCGCCCAAACCATCGTTTCCCACGGACGCGACTTCCAGCACTATGCGAGCCCCGCGGGCCAGCAGCAGTTCCAGCACGAGAGCGGAATCGGCGCGCAGATTCTGTCCGATCTCGGTCTGCACAAGATTCGCCTTCTGACGAACCATCCGCGCAAGATTGTGGCTTTAGAGGGATTCGGCATCGAGATCGTCGAGCAGATCCCGGTAGATTCGGCGGAGTGAAGGGCATCGGAAGCTACTGTGCGAAGCTCCCGACGCCCGGAAATCAACTTGCTTCAGGCTCTCCTGAGCCGCCGGAACAACGCGAGCCCGGCCAGCGCCGTCCCCGCCAAACCGAACGTCATGGGTTCCGGCACGACGGCCTGAGGTTCGGCGTAAATGAAATCGTCCATTACGACCGCGTCCTCCGAGCCCACATAGTTGCCGTCAATACCGTGCGAGCCCGAGGTGATCCGCACCCGTGAAACCCTCTCGCCAGCGTCAAACGATACTCCCAGAAAAGAGAACGACCCCTGGGAGTTCTGCCCGTTGGCCGTCGGGAACACGCCTTCCACGCTGAACAAAC
>SHUI01000107.1 GCA_009697455.1 Bryobacterales bacterium | reverse complement strand
GGACCCGCGCTGCACTAGAATGCCCTGCTGCGACGATCCCGAGACGCGGTTGTTGCGGATCGTGCCGGCGCGTCCGTTCAAAAAGATGCCGATGCCAAAGGGACGGTTGGCGGTGAGCAGGTTGTCCGCGATCAGCGCGGTATCTGCCCCTTCCGAAATCAGAATGCCGGTCCCGGCGAAACCGAACTGCACGCCGCCGTTGTTCGTGATGGTGTTCGCGATCACGGTGCCGCCGAGCGCCGCGTTGGCCGCGCCTTCGGTGCGGTTGTTGAACTCGATTCCGGAAGATCCGTTATTCGCCGTCACGTTGTTGGCGACGCAGATGGAACCTCCCGCACTGAACAGGAAACCGTCGGCGCGGTTGTTGCTGCTGTTGTTGTTGACGAAGTATGCACCGAACGTGCCCCCGGCCGCGTCGCAATTGTTGGGAGCGTTCGGGGTGGCGAGGGGCGCGCTCGTCGAGAACGCGATACCTGTTTCAAGATTCGAATCCGCCACGTTGTTCCGTACGATCAGTCCGCGAGCCTCCACGCCGCCGAGTCCAAAGCGGACGTTGGAGGCGAACACGTTGTTCTCGATGACCACGCCGTTCGCTTTGAAGACATACAGACCCGCCTGCGCGGCCCGGCGGACCGTGAATCCGGCGAAGCGGACGTTATTGGCGGCGACGACGACGGCGTTGCCGCTGCCATCCGGCTGGATCTTACTCTCGGCGTCAATGATGGTGGTGGCCGCTCCCTCGCCGATCAACTGGAGATTCGCCCGCAGAATTCCGATAGGGATTACTTCACCGGTGCCGGATGGCGAGTAGCGGCCGGCGCGCACGAGAATTGTATCGCCCACGCGGGAGGCGTTGACAGCTTGTGTGATGCTCCGGAAAGGCCGGGCCTGTGAGCCATCGCCTCCGGCAGCGGCGGCGGCATCCACAAAGAGGCGCGGAGTGAGTCCGGCGAGCGGTGGCGCGGCGGGCGGAACCGGAGTGACGGCGGGCGGGACGGTATTGTTGATCGCACGCAGGAGCGCGCGCGTTCCATCGCGCAGGTTCAGAAGCAGATCTCCGGAGGCTTGAACGCCATAGGCGCTACGGGCCACGAGCCGGACGTCAATGTTCTGAGAGGTTGGCACGCAGAAGGCGCCGAATCCGCTGACGTTCGGCATGATGAAGCCGCCGACAACGACACCACCCACGAACTCCGGCGCGCTAGCGGACAACTGGAAGGTGGCGCGCGGAGATCCGGGCACGGTTCGAATCGACACGACGTGGAATCCCGCCGGAAGATCGGCCGTAACGGTGAGTGGCGCAGGTCCCCGCTGAGTCGCGGCAACAACGCCACCGGTCGCGATCGATACCTCCAGTTCAAGCGGCCCGGCGACCAAGGGCTGGGCGGTCACCGTCACGGTTACGCGTTGCGGAGACCCCAACAAGAACGCTCCGAAGCTGGGCAGCAGGCCGTTCCGCTCCAGGCCGCCTCCAAGGTTGAAGCCCCCGGTAAGCGCGCCGCGCGACACCAGCACTTCCATGCCCCACAGGCCCTCCCTCTGATTCTCACCGAGCACGGCTTCGGCGATGTAGAAGCTACTTGCGCAGTCCCCGGTGGAGGGCACAAAGGTGACGAGGCGCGGTTCACCGGGAACGTCAATGGCCGGTTTCGGATCGAGCGGGATATTCGTGAGGTCGTAGACCCGCAGGTTCGCCTGGTTCTTGAACTCGAGCACGTAGAGCCGCGATGCGTCGCGGTTGACTCTGATGCCTGAGAGATTCTCGCCGATCGTGATGACGCCGGTGAGCATTTCGGCGGCCGGCCGGGTTACGTCGAGCACGGAGACGAACGGGCTGTTCAGGTTCGACACGTACACGAGCGCCGGATTGCGGGGATTGGGTGCAATGGTGGTGGGTTGCACGCCGACCGGTAGGTCGCCAAGGGCGGCAGGCTCGGCGGGGTTCGACGTATCGTAAACGGTGACCGTGTTGTTCGAGACATTGGCCGCGATGGCGCGCCTGCCGTCGGGCGTGATCGCGATGGCGACCGGGTTTTTGCCTGTGGCGACGCGGGTGACTACGCGGCGCGGCGTGGCTCGCAGGTCCACCACCGCGATCGCGTTCTCGCCGCCGAGCGCGATGTAGGCGTACCGTCCGTTTTCGGCGGGATGGATGGCGGCGGCGCGCGGATCGCCGCCCACGGCAAAGGGCGCACCCGTGGTCCGGCGCGCGGCGATGTCGATGAAGCTGATGTCGCCGCTCGTGCCATTCACCACCATAGCCGTGTTGTTGTCGACCGCCGCGACATTGCTGGGCCGGCTGCCGACGGGGACCTGAGCGACTTCACGGCCGGTCGAGAGGTCCACGATGCGAAGCACGTCCTGGTCTTCGTTCACCACAAGGGCGTTGATACCAACGACAGCGACCGCCACGAGGCGCGTGCCAACACGCAATGACCGCGCGAGCGCTCCGGAATTCAGGTCAACCACGCGGACATTCGGACCATCGCCGGCGAAGAGATTGACGACCACGGCCTGGGTTTCGTCGCCTGTAAGAGCCAGCGCGAAGGGGCTGTCTCCAACCGGGATGGCACGTAAGGGCTTGGGCGGATCCGCGCAGAACAGCACCGAGGACAGCACGAAGATCAGTGAGACGCGGAGGGCAAGTGCCATGGTGGAATTTTACCAGAGCCGGTTGTGTAAGCCGTCGCGACCCATCTGGCGAACCAGCGGAAGAAATGCCCGTTCCAGAAAATTGACCGGCGGCTCGGGCGGCTCGGCGCCGGGTGTGGGTTGGGCCGCGGGGCGATCCGGTCCGGCGAGACGTTCGGAAATGCGATTAGGGTCGTTTCGCTGTTTTTCGTCGAGCGGGAACAGAAGGGGGTTCGAGGCGAAATGCGAGCATCCGAAAGCGGCGAGGGCGGCTTCGACCGGGTCCGGGTTGCCGGTGAGATCAAGTAGCGGAATGGTCTTGGGGTCGGGCGGTTCGGTGGGGTGCCCGGAAATGGAATTAGGGTCGTTTCGCTGTTTTTCGTTGCGCGGGAACAGAAGGGGGTTCGAAGCGAGATGCGAGCATCCGAAAGCGGCGAGAGCGGCTTCGACCGGGTCCGGGTTGCCGGCGAGATCAAGTAGCGGAATGGTCTTGGGGTTAGGCGGTTCGGTGGAGTGCCCGGAAATGGAATTAGGGTCGTTTCGCTGTTCTTCGTTGCGCGGGAACAGAAGGGGGTTCGAGGCGAAATGCGAGCATCCGAAAGCGGCGAGGGCGGCTTCGACCGGGTCCGGGTTGCCGGCGAGATCAAGTAGGGGAATGGTCTTGGGGTTGGGCGGTTCGGTGGGGTGCCCGGAAATCGGATTGGGGTCGTTTCGCTGCTTTTCGTTGCGCGGGAACAGAAGGGGGTTCGAAGCGAGATGCGAGCATCCGAAAGCGGCGAGAGCGGCTTCGACCGGGTCCGGGTTGCCGGCGAGATCAAGTAGCGGAATGGTCTTGGGGTTGGGCGGGTCGGTGGGGTGCCCGGAAATGGGATTAGGGTCGTTTCGCTGCTTTTCGTTGCGCAGCGTCAGCAGGCTGTTCAGCGCCTGCTGAAAGCCACGGTGGAAGCGCGCTTCGCAGCGGCTGACGAGGTCGAGTTGCTGCGTGACGGCTTGCGCGGTGAAGGAGGCGGCGATGCGGGAAACGGCATCGGTCGCGAGGGTGGCCTCGGGCGCCGAGTGCGGCGCCGCAGCCAGCGCCGTCTGCATGATGACGTGCCCGATCGCCATCGCGCTGCGAGTGCGCCATGAGAACAAGCTCATTTCTTCGATCAAAGCTTCCTCGGCTTGACCGGCGGGATTGAAGCGGGAAACGAACTGGCGGCGCAGTTCAAGAAAAGATTCGAGGGATTCGCCGGGCAGCAGGCCGCGCTGGGCGTAGAGGCCGTGGCGGAGAGCGTTCCGGGCGGAACGCGCGATTCCGGCGGGGGTTTTGCGGCCCCGGGCAAGAGCACCGTTGGCACGGCACGCCATAAGTCTTTGTGGAGAAGTCACGGAGGAATACCTTACCTGTAACCAGCGTACATCATGAAGTCAAGCGTTTTGATTCTAAGTTACTTATTTTCATTAAGATAAGGCCATTGATCGGCTCTGGGCTGAAGGCCAACCGGCTGGATTCCTCTTCCTGAGCCGCAGCAAGGCCAAGCCGCCAGAATCGGGCAGGGGCTTTGGCTTCGAGTGCGTCGGCAGTCATGAGGTTCTCCGCGGCTTCCGTTGTTGCGCGGCGGCTCGACAGCGGCTGGCGAAACGATCGGCCGGATCCAGGCGCGACGATGTCTCTCCGCTATCTGAGTTTCGGGAAGCGGACGGTCATGTAGTTTGATTAGATTAGTCCGGTGGATTGGCTCCGGCGATCCTGCTTGTTCTGCCAGTGGCCAGCTTCGGTTAACGCCGCGCTTGTTGAGGCTATCGCGGCCCTGAAGTCAGCCGCGTTTCCGCCGGGTGAGATCGAGAGCGGCTTCGAAGGCTCCTTTCGGCGCGGAGCGCTCCACCAGAACCACTTCCCGATGCCGGTCCAGAAGCTCCCGCGCCGGCGTGTCGAGACGATCGCACCAATGTACCCGTGCCGGCGCAGTGCCTTCACCCGGAAAGACGGCGACCTTTCCCGCTGTCAACGCGAGGAACCCATCCTCCCGGACCGTCGCCGGCGCCGAACGGGCCTCAATGCCGGCCTTCAGCGCCGCGAGGGCCGCCGGCCTGCCGTCCGATGCCAGCCGCCTCAGACGGCCGATCGCCCGCCGCCACAGCCGCCAGAAAACGCGGGGCGACGACACGGCTCGAGCGAGGAAGCGGAGGTAGTTGATTTCGAGCACCGTCTCCAGTTCCTCCTCCGAGTAATACCGCGAGGTGGTCGAGCGGTGCTGGTGTTCCACGCGCGCGTTTGCCGCGAATACCGTGGGCCAGCCGAGCGCCCAGGCGCGATAGCCCAAGTCCAGATCCTCGACGTAAGCAGGCGCGTAGGCCTCATCGACGAGACCGAGAGCGTGCAGCTTCGCCGCGTCGTAGAGCGAACACCCGCCGCTGCCATAGAGCACGTAGCTTAGGTCCTCTCCTTCCAAGGGCAGCTCGCAGCGGATGGGAAAGTCCCTCGGATCGGTCGCGGACATCACAGCTTTTCCCGTCTCCTCGCGGCGCGCGCCCGATGGAAGGAAAATCTGCGCGGTGGAGCAGAACAAACCGGGGATGGCCTCGAAGGCGGCACGTAGAGCGGCGAAGAAACCGGGTTCGATGACCATGTCGTTATTCAGAAGGCAGACGTGCGAGTAGCGCGCGCGAGCGAGGCCGCGGTTCACGGCCGACGCGAACGACAGAGGCTGCGTGTGCGTTTCGACGGTGCAGTCGGGGTGGTTGGCGCTGAGGAAGGCACTCGTGCCGTCGTCCGAGCCATTGTCCGAAACGATCACTTGCGAAGTGCAGCCTTGCGAGCGCAGAGCCACAAGGTCCGCGAAAACACCCGGCAGCAGACGGGCCAGCAGCTCCTTGCCATTGCGGGATGGAATCACGACAGAGACACCCATAGGCAGAACCGCATCGGGATCGAGTCGCGGAACCTTGGCCCGGACGGCCATCTTCAGCGCGCAAATCCCGGCGCCTCGGATCAGGGCTTGCGCAACGCTCAGACCAACATCCGCCTGCATGTTTTGACGCCACCGCCCTGATGCTCGCGCCACAGGGCTAGAGCTTGCGCGCAGAAGCCGGTCGAAACCGGATTGACGTAGGGAAGCAGGACTTGCCCTTTTTTCCCGAAGAAGAACCCGCCATGAATCGCGCGGTCGGAATCTTCACGCTGATAGGCGGAAATCAAGGCGGCCTCGGCGGACGCCGCCGATTCATCCAAGGGAAGCGCGCCGAGCGCATGGCCGAAAAGACGCACGCGGAGTAACTGGGCGCGGACGTCGGAGCGCTCGAAAACAGGCGAGATTTCAAGGAGCAAGGCGTTCGCGCGATCAAGCCCCATGCGAAGCGCGTCCGCGCAGCGCGGGTCCTCCAGGCGAGGAAGCAGCCCCTCCAGGAAATACGCATACGCGTGAAGCCTATCCATGACTCCTTCCCGAGCCGCGCCGGGCAGGAACGATTCGTGGGTCGCCAAGGCGTGTTCAAGCGCCCTCGCGTAGTACGCCTCGAAATCCGGGTCGCCGGTTTCCTCGAACAACTCGTGCCAGGCGAGCGCGGCCTTGAGCTGGTAGCATCCGGGCGAGCGCGACCAGCGGGGCTCGGGTACCAGGGGTTGTCTCGAAGGCAGGTTGAGGACCGCATGGATGCAACCGTCCGGCGCAACAAAATCTCTGGCCATGGTGCGGCCACAGGCGACAGCGATGTCCAGGCATTCCTGGTTCCCCGTGGCGCGGTAAATGGCGAGCAGGGCGCGAACGACGATTCCACAGTCGAAGAAGTAAGCGAAGGGCTGATCGAGTTCGAACGGGAAAATAGAGATCGGCGCGACCCAGGCGGAGCGGGTGAGAAAACGGGCGGAAAGGACCGCCGATTCGAGTGTCGCCGCGTCGCCGGTAAGCGAATGGAGGTAAACGAGACTGCTGACCGCGTAACCCGTTATCTCGGTTGAGACCGGCAGATTCCGTTTCTTCTCGGTCAGATAATACCTCGCCACACCGCCCCCAGGCTCCTGGATTCCAGAGCTCCGAAACCACTGCGCGGCGAGTTCGAAGAACGTTTGCGGCAACTGGCTATTGTAGCATCGGCGGATGCGCTAACGGCACGCTTCCGGATCGCTCTGTGCTATCCTTTTGAGTTGGATTCTGCGAATTGCGAACCCCGGTTTTTATAGCCGGGCTGCCTACCTAAGAGGTTGAAATGTCAGGACATTCAAAATGGGCGACAATCAAGCACAAGAAAGCCGCCCTGGACGCCAAGCGCGGGAAATCGTTTACGCGCCTTATCAAGGAAATCATGATCGCGGCCCGCAACGGCGGTGACCCGGACATGAACCCGCGGCTTCGGACCGCCATCCTCGCCGCCAAGGGCGTGAGCATGCCCGCCGACAACATCAAGAAAGCGATCCTGCGCGGTACGGGCGAACTTGAAGGCGGGCAGATTGAAGAGGTCATGTTTGAAGGCTACGGTCCTGGAGGCGCCGCGGTGCTGGTCAACGTGGCAACCGATAACCGCAACCGCACGGTCGCCGAAATCCGGCACATGTTCTCGAAAAACGGCGGCAACCTGGGTGAACAGGGCAGCGTGGCGTGGATGTTCGAGCGCAAGAGCCACATCCTGATCGCACTCGACAAATCGAACGAAGACGACCTGATGGCGTTGGTGCTTGACGCCGGCGCGGACGACCTGCGGAACGACGGCGCGAACTGGGAAGTGCTCTCGGCGCCCGAGGCCCACGAGAAAGTAGTCGAAGCGCTTGCCAAGGCCTCCATCGAGACGATTTCGGCCGAGGTGGGTATGATTCCGAAGAATCTTGTCAAGGTCGAAGGCAAGAACGCGAGCGCCATGATTCGTCTTACCGACGCTCTCGAAGAGCACGACGACGTGCAGAATGTGTCTTCCAACTTCGACGTCGACGAAGACGAAATGGAAGCGATGGCGTAGTCCGATGCGCGTTCTCGGAATCGATTGCGGCACCCAACGCACAGGCTATGGCGTAATCGACAGTGATGGAAGAAAGCACCGGATGGTGACGGCAGGGGTGATTTCGACATCCCCGAAATCGCCGTTGGAAAGCCGCCTGCTCGAAATAGCGAACGGGCTGCGGGCAGTAATCGGGCAGCACCACCCGGAGGCCGCGGCGGTCGAGGAAGTGTTCCACGCCGCGAACGTGAAGTCGTCGTTGAAACTCGCCCACGCACGGGGTGTGGCCCTGTTGACCGTGGCCGAAGCAGGCCTCGAATTCGGCGAGTACTCGCCGCTTGAGGTTAAGATGAGCGTCGTGGGGTTCGGCCGCGCGGAGAAATTCCAGGTGCAGGCTATGATCCGGTCGCTGCTTGGGCTCGAGGGCCCGGAACGGTATTCGGAGGACGCAAGCGATGCGCTCGCCGTGGCCGTCTGTCACGCGAATCGCGCTTCCACCGCGCGCATTCTGGCAAGGTCCATCGCATGAAATTCGCGTTGTCCCTGCTGGCTGCCTTAACGCTCTCTGCCGCCGCGGAACCGCGACTCATCTATTCGAAGTCCTTCCCTGGGAGCAAGCCGGCATGGTGCGGCATCACCGTTGAGAAGAATGGCGCGTCCGAATACAAGGAAGAGCCAAACGACGATAACCCGCTGCGGTTCCAGTTGGCTGAGCCTGACGCGGCGGAGATGTTTGCGCTGGCGGCGAAGCTCGATCACTTCAAACGTCCCCTCGAATCCGGATTGAAGGTCGCCATGATGGGCATCAAGACGTTCCGTATCGAAGATGGCGACGGCGGCCGGGAAGTGAAGTTCAATTATTCGGAAGACGCGGACGCGAGAGCGCTTCAGGAATGGTTTGAGCGCATCTCGGAAACCGAGCAGCACTATATCAATCTGGAGCGCGCGGTGAAGTACGACAAGCTCGGCGTCAACGCGGCGATTCTTCATCTTCAGGTGACGATAGACCGCAAGCGCCTGGTCGCGCCCGAGCAGTTTCTCCCACTGCTCGACAGGGTGGTGCGGAACGACAGCTATCTGAACATGGCCCGGTCGCGGGCGGCGGGCCTCGCCGAAGCCTTTCGGGCGCAGAAATGAAGACGCTGCTGTTGTGCGCCGTTTTCACCGCCTTCGCATTCGCTCAGCCGGGCCCCGCGGATGCGGAGCAGAACGATCTCAACGACGCGCTGAGCCAGACCAACAACAGTCCTCTCGAATTCATCCGAGCCCTTGAAGCGCACCTTGCGAAGTATCCGAAATCGGCGAAAACCGCAGAACTCGAGCGTGCCCTCGCCAAAGCCGCGCTCGACAACAGCGACGACCGACGTCTCGTGATCTATGGTGAGCGCGTGGTCGAGCGCAACCCGGACGACGTTGTGGTGGTGGAAGGCCTGGTGCGCGCGCTGCTGTCTCGCGATCCATCGAAAGACTTCGCGGCCAAAGCGTTGAAGCACGCGGGTCACTACGAGAAACTGGTGGCCGGATTGCGCACGGAGAAGGCGCCGGGGCGTGTTTCAGAGGCCACATGGCAGGACGGGGTTGAGCGCGGCGTCGGCAATGCCTTGCGGTTTCAAGCGCGGGCGAGCGGTATTCTCGAAGCGTACGGAGATGCCATCGCGCTCGCCGAAAAGAGCTTCGCGACCTATCCCAACGCCGACTCCGCCCGCGAAGCCGGCAAGTGGCTCGCGAAGACCGGCCGCCGCGAGGAAGCTATCCGGCGCTTCGCGGACGCCTTCACGATTCCCGACGCGCGCTCGACCGATGCCGAGCGCGCGAACGATCGCTTCTGGCTCGGCGAACTCTACCGCCAGCTCCACCAAGGCTCCGAGGCCGGCCTGGGCGACGCAATCCTTCAGGCATACGACCGCAACACCGCGCTGGTGGAAGAGCGCCGCTCGAGCTTTGCCAGGAAGGACCCCAACGTCAGGGCGGCGAAAATTCACGATTTCACCCTCGGGGGTCCGGGCGGCGAAAAGATCGCGCTTTCGTCGTTCAAGGGGAAGACACTTGTTCTGGATTTCTGGGCCACGTGGTGTGGTCCGTGCCGCGTGCAGCATCCGCTTTACGAGAAAGTGAAGGAGCGATTCAAAGACCAGCCCGACGTCGTCTTCCTTGCGATCAGTACGGATGAAGAGCGCGAAAAGGTAGCGCCGTTTCTGAAAGAGAACAACTGGAATCACCGGGTCTATTTCGAAGACGGGCTTTCACGCAATCTTCAGATCTCGTCGATTCCGACCACGATCGTAGTAGGCCGAAATGGCGAAATCGTAAGCAGGCTGAACGGTTTCCTGCCCGACCGGTTTGTCGACATGCTGTCGGAACGCATTGACGAATCGCTCAAGCAGCCGTAGTAACATCGGTCCATGGCAGAACAATCCGGTTCCAAGGTCCTGATCGTAATCGGTGACGCCGCCGAGGCGCTCGATACGATGTACCCCCTGTTTCGCGTGAAGGAGGATGGCTACCGCGCGGTGGTCGCCGGTCCCGACAAGCGCGTCTATCCGCTCGTGATGCACGAGATCCCGCCGGGATGGGACATTACACGCGAATCGCCCAGCTATCACCTGGCCGCGGAGATCGCTTTTCGCGACGTGCGGCCGGAAGAATACGCCGGCATCTTCCTCACTGGCGGGCGCGCGCCGGAGTATCTGCGGTACGACAAGGATCTGATACGAATCGTGCGGCACTTCTTCGAAACGGCGAAGCCCGTGGCGGTGGTCTGCCACGGGGCGGAGATCGTGGCGACTGCCGGCGTGATCCAGGGGAGGCGCATTGCGACGGTCGCGAAGTGCCAGTTCGACGTCGAAGTCTGCGGTGGAATTTTCGTCAACGAAGGCTGCGTTCGCGACGGCAACATGGTGAGCGGGCGAACCTGGCACGACAATCACTTGTACATGGCTGAGTTCATGCGCATGTTGCGTGAGGCGGCGCGAGCGGCGGAGGCGGCTTGATGGTGTCAAGAGCCCCGACGACCCGGACGTGAGTGCCTTTCTCGTCCGGAAAACGTTTATTCCGCCGCCACGCCGCCCAGATAAACCGCTTTGACGATTAGGTCCATATCGCAGATGACGATGTCGGCGCGCTTGCCCGCTTCGAGACTCCCGATATCGTCCGCGACGCCCACGATCTCCGCCGGTGTGAGCGAAGCCATGCGGATAGCCTGCCAGAGCGGGCAGCTCGTCAGATCGCGAAATGTGCGGATCATCTCGTCCATAGCGTAGACCGAAGACGCGAGCGCCGTGCCATCCGGAATGCGCGCCTCGCGGTCCCGGACCACCGCGATCATCCCATGACGGGGACCAAAGGCGTACTCTCCGTCCGGCATTCCAGCGCCACGCATGGCGTCCGTCACGATGGCAAGCTTTTCGTAGCCCTTGACGCGAAGCGCCAACTGAAGCATCTCCCGCGACAGGTGCTTCCCATCGGTAATCAGCTCCGAAGAAAGCCGGTCGTCCAGATAAACCGCTTCCACCATTCCTGCCACGCGGGGGTTCGGCGTACCCCGCCAGCGGTTGTTCATCGCGTCCGTCATGGCGCAGTAGAGATGCGTCACGTGAGTGAGACCCCATCCGGCGGCTTCCTGCATCTCGTGGAAGAGCGCTTCGCTGTGGCCGGCGTTCGCGTTAGCCCCGCGCCGGTGCAGTTCTTCGATCAACTGCCGGGCACCGGGCAATTCCGGTGCGAGCGTCATGGACGCGACCGGACCACGTTCAAGGATGCTCATCCATTCGCGAGGTTCCGGGTTGCGCACGAACTCGGGCAAGTGGCACCCTCGCTTGCTCATCGTTAGGTAGGGGCCTTCGATGTGAGCCCCCAACGCACGGCCATAAGCCTGCGGACCGGACCGGTAACTTGCGATGGCTTCAAGGGAGGCGAGAATCTCCTCGATCGGAGCCGTCGCGGTGGTAGGACACATGGAGGTGGTGCCATGTCTCAGGTGGTAGCGAAACACCTTCGCGACGTCGTCCACCGTCGCGTCCATAAAGTCGCTGCCATCGCCGCCGTGGATATGGATGTCGACGAACCCCGGCGCAAGCAGGCCACCGCCGGCGTCGACACGCTCGGCGTCAGGCGGGAATTCGGCTCCCGCGCGCGGGCCGGCATAGGCGATCCGGCCGCCGCGGGTGACAACCATTCCATCCCGCACGCTGCCGCTCCCGGTGATGAGCGTGCCGTTTTCAAAGATCCGATACTGGGTGGATTGGCTCAGACTTCCTTTATACGTCAGAATGCGGCTGCGTGATAGTACCCAGGCATCCGCCCGGGGCGCGAAAATTTCTTTGAGAACAAAGGGGCTTCAGCGGCACGAAACGTGCAGACAAGAAAAATGGTGAAGATTAAGGTTTTCATCGAGGAGAGTTCTCATGCCCCCGAACGTACTGGAGTCTTCTCTCCCGCCGACGCCGGTCCAGGTGTTGGCGATTAGCCCCGAGGACGGCGACCTCGAACTGCTGCGCGCCATCTTCGCACATTCCAATTGGACGCTTCACACGGCATCCACTCTGGCGGAGGCGGTTGACCTCTTGCGCTATAACAGCATCCCAGTAGTCATCTGCGAGCGGGATCTCCCGGATGGCACCTGGAAGGATATTCTGGCGAACGCGGGATCTTTTCCGAGGCCGCCACACGTGCTGGTGACCTCCCGCCTGGCCGACGAACGGCTGTGGGCGGAGGTGCTCAATATTGGCGGTTACGATGTGCTGGCGAAGCCGTTCGTGGCGGCGGAAGTGTTTCGGACGATCAGCTTGGCTTGGCTGAACTGGAGGGATATGAAGAGAACGGCGGCCGCGGCTTAGGCTTTGTGGCCCCGGTCACCGCCCAGGTCCTGACTCCAGACAGACCATCCTCAGCGCGAACGAGTTCCGCCATGAGCGAGATCCCAGAAACGCCTACCTTAACCGCTCTCGCCGTCTAGGCCGCGCTTCGCGCTGCAGGCAGACGACAAAAGGCGACCGGCTGCCCCACCCTCAGCAGTGGCACAATTCCCCGTGAGCTTCGTGACAAGATGCAGAAACTTCAGGGACCGCTCTCGCGGTCTCCGGAGCCCTCTTCGTCGACAGGCGTTCCGATCCCTCAGCCCGGTGTCCCCCGTTGCCGCAAGAGTCAGAACGCCCGAACACGACAGAACAAATCGCACAAGTTAAGGAAGAGGCTTCTTCTGGCCGGAGACGCCGGGAACGCGAGGCGCCGGAGCACAGTTTCGAGACTCTCCACTTCAAGGTAGGCAATCGAACGTGGAAACGGGCGGACATTGGTGTACGCCTACGATCCGCGCGATTCCAGGAAGCAAATTGTCGCAAGGGACTTGGTCGGGAGGGCAATCGCCGGAGACATCCTGGTGTCCGCATAGGTTTTGGCTGAGTTTGCGGTCACTCTCCTGCACAAAGATGACGCCTGCGGCGCGCCCTGAAGACGTGACTGCCGCGCTGAATGTGCTGAACCCGATTCGTGTTGTTATGACTAACGGAGATATCGTCCGGAGGGCGGTCGAGGTTCGCGCCGAATACGGCGTGCATTTCCATGACGGAATGATTGTGGCCGCCGCGCGGAGCGCGTTGAGAACCCCTTCCCGTGACTGCGATTCGGGGTTTACAGGCGCCTGGACCGGAAGCGCCGTTCGCTATTCTCTTGTATCATCGAGAGTTGCCATGAAACGCCTACCCTTGACCGCTCTCGTCCTCTCCTGTGCCCTCTTCGCCGCCGAGCGTCCGGTGCCTCCGCCGGGCGTTCCGGTTTCCGCAAAAGACCGAACCGACCTTGAAACGGGTCTCGCGCAACTTCGTAAGAGCCTCGACGGACTGCGCGGTGTCAAGCTCCTGCCCGATGTTCAGATCTACTACGACGCCGTCCGCTACGCCCTCGAATACAACGAGTTCTTCAAGCCTGAAGATATCGCCCACGGCAAAGAACTCCTCCGCCAAGGTCAGGACCGGGCTGATGCGCTCGCCCGCGGCCAAGCTCCGTGGAGCCACGCTACGGGCCTTATCGTCCGCGGATATGTATCGAAGATCGACCGCAGCGTGCAGCCCTACGGACTCGTCGTTCCTACAACCTACTCGCCCGCGCTGCCGAACAAATGGCGTCTTGACGCCTGGTTCCACGGCCGCGGCGAGACGCTGAGCGAAGTGAGTTTTCTTTACGACCGGCAGCGGCAGCCGGGCGAGTTCACGCCTCCCAACGCCTTTGTGCTCCACCTTTACGGGCGCTATTGTAATGCCAACAAGCTTGCGGGCGAGGTTGACCTGTTTGAAGCTCTCGACGCGGTGAAGCGCCAGTACGACATCGACCCCAACCGGATTCTGGTTCGCGGTTTCAGCATGGGCGGTGCGGCCGCATGGCAGTTCGGCGCGCATTTCGCCGGAGAGTGGGCGGCGGCCGCTCCTGGAGCGGGCTTCAGCGAGACAGCCGACTTCCTCAAGGTTTTCCAGAAGGAAACCGTGACGCCTACCTGGTGGGAGCAGAAGCTCTGGCACATGTATGACGCCACCGACTACGCAGCCAACTTCTTCAATCTGCCGCTAGTCGCCTACAGCGGCGAAATCGACAATCAGAAACAGGCGGCCGACATCATGGCGAAGGCTCTCGCCGCGGAGGGCATGCCGATGACGCACATTATCGGACCTAACACCCCGCACCGTTACCATCCCGATTCGAAGGTCGAAATCAACCGCCGCCTCGACGCGATCGCCGAACGCGGGCGCGACCCTTATCCGCGAAAAATACGCTTCACCACGTTCACTCTGGCTTACAACAAGATGAAGTGGGTAACCGTGGATGCACTTGATAAGCACTGGGAGCGCGCGCGGCTCGATGCCGAGATTGTCGACAGCCGCAACGTGATGGTCGCGTCCGAGAATGTTGGCGCTTTCTCGCTTGAGATGGC
>SHUI01000106.1 GCA_009697455.1 Bryobacterales bacterium | reverse complement strand
GCATCGAGGTGCGCGGCGTCTCCATCGCGGACGCACTCTACAAATATGAAGCCTAGCTTTCTGCTACTGACACTCGCGGCGGCGGAGATGTTCGCGCAGTCGCGTCCCACGATGTTTCCGCCCGTTAGCGGCACGCGCGAGATGGTAGGCGCGGCGAACAACTTCGAGGTTGAGGCCGGTTACCGCATCCTGCAACAGGGCGGAAACGCATTCGACGCCGGAGTCGCGGCGGTGCTGGCCGCGTCGGTCACCGAGCAGGCGCGCTTCGGCATCGGCGGAGAAATGCCGCTGCTCGTGAAACCTGTTGGGAAGCCCGTCTCCGTCATTGCGGGCGTCGGATACGCGCCCACGAAGGCCACGGTCGAATTTTACAAGAACCGCAAGCCGGAGCCATGGGAAGAAGCCGGGCGGATGCCGCCAATTCCGTCGCAGGGCATTCTCGCGACCACGATTCCAGGCGTCTTCGACGGCCTGATTCTCGCGCTCGATCAATACGGGACCATGTCCTTCTCGCAGGTCGTGGCGCCTGCCATCGACTACGCGCAGGGCTTCCCCATGGGCGAAGAGTTCGCCTCGTTCATCCGCAACAATCAGGCCGTGCTCGAACTCTGGCCCACGTCCAAGGCCTTCTTCTTGCCCGGCGGCGTGGCGCCGAAACGAGGCGAGGTCTTCCGCGAGCCTGACTTGGAACGTACCTATCGCGAACTCGCGGCCGTCGAAGCGAGGACCAAGGGGAAACGCTCCGCTAAGCTCAAAGCCGTGCGCGATCTTTTCTATAAAGGCTCGCTTGCGAAACGCATGGCGGATTTCTCGGAGAAAAACGGAGGCCTGATTTCCTACAACGACCTCGCCGAGTATCGCGCCGAGATCGACACCCCGCGCAAAGGCACATACCGCGGTTACGAAATCTACAAGCCCGGCTTCTGGACCCAGGGACCGGTGATGATCGAAGCGCTGAATCTGCTCGAAGGCTATGATCTGAAGGCGCTGGGCCACAATAGCCCCGAGTATCTCCACGTTGTGGTGGAAGCGGCGAAGCTCGCTTTTGCGGACCGCGACCGCTATTACGGCGACCCGAAGTTTTCCGAGATCCCCGAGCAGATACTGCTTTCGAAGGACTACGCGGCGGACCGCAGGAAACTGATCGACCCGCAACACGCGTCGATGGACCATCGGCCGGGCACGATCGGCGCGCCGCTGAAGATGCCGAGCGGCAGCGGCGCGACCGGCAACGTCCAGGACACCACCTGCGTGAACGTAGTGGATAAGCACGGTAACGTGTTCTCGGCCACACCGAGCGGTGCATGGCTGCCATCGGTGATTGCGGGCGACACGGGCATCCCGTTCGGCTCGCGGTTGCAAACGCTGCTGCTGACTCCCGGCCATCCGAATCAACTGATGCCGCGGAAGCGCCCGAGGGTGACGCTGAGCCCGACCATCATCCTGAAGGACGGACAGCCGTTCCTCGCGCTATCGACGCCGGGTGGCGACAATCAGGATCAGGCGATGCTGCAAGTGGTGCTGAACATCATCGACTTCGGCATGGGACCGCAGGAAGCGGTGGAAGCGCCGAGGTTCCAGACGGAGCATTTCTACGCGTCGTTCGCGTTCCACGAATTCGCGCCTGGCGGATTGAACCTAGAAGCACGCATTCCGAAACCCACGGCGGAGAAGCTGGCTTCGCTCGGGCACAAGGTGAAGGTGACCGGCGACTGGAGCAACGGCTCCGCGCCGACGGTGATACAGACCTCGAACGGTGTGTTGCAGGGTGGCGCGGACCCGCGGCGAGGGCGGTTTATTTTCGGGCGGTGAGAACGTCGGGGGACGCGGTTCGCCATGCTGGCAGGTTCGGAAGTTCCCTGGACGCTGCACCAAAAAACCTACATTCGCGGTCCTAAGCGCCATCCTTGTTAAGCTAAGCACGCCAAGTCGCCCCGATCTTTTGGCGGCGCAATGGCCGAGCTTTTCAGGTATAATTATTTTTGATCGGCGGAAAGACTTCAGAAGCTTAAGCGGCTGAACACATGGCCACCGGCGGCAGAAACAAGCCACCCTAGCTCAGTTGGTAGAGCGGCTGATTCGTAATCAGCAGGTCGCCAGTTCGATCCTGGCGGGTGGCTCCATTCAAGTCCTTATCTGATCTATCAGTTACAGGGAAATCATCGGCGGCCTCCGGGCCGCCGTTTTCGCGACTATGCCCAAGACTATGACCACCCCCAAACTTTGCCATTGCCTCCCGGATGCGCACCTCGTCGGGGTGAATGTAGCGTTTGGTGGTGTTCATGTCGGTGTGCCCGGCAAGAACATGTAGCGTGAACGGGTCCATGTGTTTCGCCCAACGGGTCAGGCAGGTGTGCAGGAGAGTGTAGAGAACGAAGGGTTCGACGTTGGCGATTTCGAGCGCCGCGTAGTGCTGCTTCTTGACCGTGGACGCTTCGATGTGACCGCTCGCCGTATCCGACGGGAAAATCCAGTCGGTAGCAGTTGATGTCTTGCGCATGGCAAGCACTGCCTGCACGCGTTGGCTGGCAGGAATCATGCGGCGCGAGCCGCGGCCCTTGCCCTCGTGAATCACGATCAGGCCGTCGCGGAGGATCTCCCACTTCAAGCGGAAGCACTCCTCAGGTCGCGGCGCACAGTCGAAGAGGTTGTCACGACATCAAATAAGAGGTACGAATCCGGGCGGCGTGGCGGCTGGCGGCGTTGAACCGCGCGAATGCCCGTGAGTGCCTTCTGATAGGCCGCCTCGATCTTGTCGCCAACAACGCGAGCAGATTGCACGTACTCGGCTTCCTCTTCGAGCGACAGTACGCGCTCACGGTGGTTCTCGCGGGGAAGGAGCTTGACCTTCGGAAGGAGGGTCTTCACTTTGCCCCACTCGACCGCAAGATGGAACATGCGCCGCAACGTCGAGAGATCCCGATTGATGGTTGACACCTCAACCTCATCAAGTTGCCGGCGCGCGACAAAGCCAGCCACATGCTCGGACGTGATCTCTTCCAACCGCAGGTCCGCAAGCTTGCCGAGCGAAACCAGGCTCTCGACGCTGTTCTTGTAGAAGCGGACCGACTCCGAGGACATCGATCTCGTGCAAGTCGATGCCGGACCCATCGGTCCAGTTATGTCGGCCCTGCGCAAAACCTTGGACCCATGGCTCGGTACTCCACGCCGAAGCCAAGGCGAGGGCCGGATGACCTTCATCTACAGGTTCGAGTCCGAGCTGCCGCCCGTCGTTCCGCTGCGCCTCAAAAATCGAAGTCAACACGCGCGAGCATTTTGCGGTTCTCGGCCATGTGATTGGAAAAGTCTCCGTGGAACTTGACGATGGCGGATGTCTTGTACACCTGTCGAATAGTGCTCAGTTTAGTGGCGTCGTAGAGGAGAGCCTTGGCGTCGGCCGACGTTTCGCGAACCTCCGGTGAATAGAAATCATCCGGGGTCACGATTTTAGTGTACGGAATGCCCTGGTGTTCAAATCCTCTTTCGATCCACCGAATCCCAGTTCGTGGTGAAAATCGACTGCACATCCAAATAGGGAAGCAGAAGATGGACACGCGAGGCGGCGACATCGAAAGAATCATTGTCCAGTTGTTTTGCAAGGGACCCATAGAGAGGCTTGAGCTTTCTCTTCCGGGCTTTCTGGCCCAAGCGGCGGAACGGGGCTCACCAAAAACTACCCCGAAACTACAACAGCGCTTCATACCACTCCATCCACGCATCGCCGAAAAGAATCACCCCCAATGCGCCGATTCCGAGAAACGTGCCGAACGGCAGGTAATATTCCCTGCCCTTGCGCGCAATTGCGATGTACGCGAGCCCGCCCAGCGATCCGGCCGTCGATCCCACAGTTAAGGCCAGCAGCGTCTCGCGGAAGCCGAGGAACGAGCCGAGCATCGCGAGCATTTTGACGTCGCCGAATCCAAGCCCTTCCTTATGACGCAGTTTCTCGAAGAGCCACCCGCCAGACCAGAGGATCCCAGCCGGTAGGGCTGCCCCGAGCGCGGCTTCCGCGAGCGAGGCCGTCTGCTTGCCCGCGATTATTCCGGCTAGCGATAACATTGCCTGCGCTGTCCCGTCTCGCACCGGAACGAACCACGCGAACGCGAACCCGGCCGCCATGCCGCCCAAGGTCATTTCATCGGGCAGAATGCGAGATTCGAGGTCGGCGACTACCAGACCGATTACGAACGCGCTCAATAGCGCCGCCTTTGCGGCAATCAGCGTGGGCCCCCACAGGATTGCGCAGGCGGCGAATATCGTTCCCGTGAAAAGTTCGACCAGAGGATATCGCAGCGGAATTGGCGCCTTGCAATTCCGGCAGCGGCCTCCGAGGAGCAGGTAACTCAACAGGGGAATGTTGTCGAACCAGGCAATCCCTTGCTCGCATCCAGGGCAGTAGGAGCGTGGCCGCACCACCGAAAGATCAAGCGGCAAGCGATAGATACAAACGTTCAGAAAGCTCCCGGTCAACAGGCCGAAGAGTCCGGCGAGCAGCGCCTCGATCATTTCAATATCCGCCGGTACACCTTCATTGTATTTTGCACCATGGCATCCACCGAAAACCGTTCTTCCACCATGCTACGGGCGCGCGCCGCGCACGCCTCGGCGAACGGGCGGTCGTCAAGCATACGGCGGATCGCGACCGCGATGGAAGCGGTGTTGTTCGCTGCGAGCAAGCCGGTCTCGCCGTCGCGCACGATCTCTGGAAGGCCGCCAACGTTGCTCGCGACGACAGGCACACCCGCGGCCATCGCGAGCAGCGCTCCCGACCCTAGCCCCTCAGAGTGGCTGACGTAGACGAACAGGCTCGCATCCTTCAGGTCCCGCTCCAAATTTTTGACCGTGTGGACTTCGACGCCCAGTTCACGGGCCGCAGCCTGGGCCAGCCCGGCGTGCTTGCGAGGGTCGTTAACGAGTATTCGTCCGCCGGGATGCAGCCGGAAGCCGCATAGCGGGACGCCATCGCCCACAACCGTGATTTTGCGAGCCGGAATCCGCGCTTGCAGAAGCATACCCTTCACGTGTTCCGACACCGCGATATAGTGCGTGGCGGATGCGTACTTCCACCGCGAGGCCGGATTCATCCGGATCGGAAAGGCGACCCGCCGGGAGACCACAAGCTTCGCAGGAAACGCCAGGGCGGCCATTGTGTGCGACCGTGCGTCGTGCGCGTGGACGATTTGCGTTTCGCGGACCAAGCGTACAAGTCGGGGAATAGTAAGGGGAAACGCCTCCACCCCGCGGCGGTGCGCTTCTTCCATCAGCGGCGATCCACCGCGCGCGAGCAAAGTCCCCCCGGTCCGCTCCATTAGGCGCAATGCCTGCCACTGTCCACCGCTCATCTCCCGGCCGGTATCGAGATGAAGTATGTGCACGTTAGCTCATGTTCCGCGCTTTGACGTATTTGAGGAACGTGTAGAGCGCCGCCATGTGCGCGATCGTCAGGCCTTCGAGGCCATCGAGAAAACCGCGCTGAATGAAATACGTACGCACGAACGCCCACGCGGGATCCGCGATCAGACGCCGCATCCCGACCTTTTCTTTCCGCGCCACAATCTCCTGCGCCGCCAGCGTGGTGTAGCGGTCTGTGGTCTTGAGATGTTCGGAAAGCGAGTCGCAAGTAAAGTGCAGCAGGTTCGAATGCAAGTGGCCCACGCGTCCGCCGGTCTTGACGCTTTCGTGAACGAAATCACCTACCCAGTGCGCTTGTTGGCGGTTGTAAAGGCGGATTTTCCGGTCCGGATACCAACCGCAATGAAGGATCCAGCGGCCCAAATATTGGGCAAGGCGTGGCATGGTGTAGGCGTCGTACACCGGCCCCTCTTTTTTCAGACGCCAGATTTCGCCTTCGAGACTCTCGCTGAGCGCTTCGTCGGCGTCGATCGAAAGTATCCAGTCGTGGGTGGCCTGTTCGGCTGCGGCGTTCTTCTGTCCGGCGTACCCGCGCCAGCCTACTTCGACGACGCGCGCGCCCAGCTTCTCCGCTATCTCCACGGTGCGGTCGGTAGACCCGCTGTCGAGCACGACAATCTCGTCGCAGCAGCGGAGGCTTTCGATCGCCCTTGGGATATTCCGTTCCTCGTTAAGCGCGATGATGGTGGCCGAAATCTTCATGAGGCGTTAATCGGCGCGAGCGTGAAGCACAACAGGAAAACCGCCAGCGCGACCAAACCCAACGTGCGGCGGCCAGAACCGAGGTCGGCACGGTCGAATAGAGACGGATGCCTTCCGAAGAAGAAAAGCACCACGGCCCAAAGCAGCCAGCCTTCCCAGAAGATCAGGCCGATAGGCACCAGAAGGACCGAGAAAATCCTCGATAGCCTTCTGTGGCGGTCTCCCACGAATGAGTAGAGGATGTGGCCGCCATCGAGCTGTCCAATCGGCAGCAGGTTCAAAGCGGTGGCAAACATCCCGATCCAGGCTGCGCGGCCGACAGGGTGGAGGTACAGATCCCGCGCGCCGACGCCGGGAAAAATCGCCTTCGTCATCAGCCATTCGAGTGCGGGAGTGCCGAACGTAAACGTGCCTTCATGCCCGATGCCCGGGATAGCTTTGGAGAACGCGATCCCGATCGAGAGCGCGGGCAGCAGAAAAACGAAGCCAGCCAAAGGACCCGCGATGCCAATGTCGAACAGGACCTTCTTGTAATAGATGGGTTCACGAATGCGGATAAAGGCGCCCAGCGTTCCCGTGAGAGTGGGTGAAGGAAGGAAGTAGGGCAGGCTCGCGTCCACGCCGTAGTAGCGGCATGCGAAGTAGTGGCCGAACTCGTGGGCCAGCAGGATTGCCATAAGCGTAAGCGAAAACGGCAATCCCGCGAACAGCGTGTACGGATGATGCCACCAAAAGGTGAAAGCGTTGAGATCCCGGCTTACATCGAAGAACGGCAGGTTCGCTTCAAAATTCTGCTGCATACGGGCGCCGACAATCGAAGTCGTAAACAGGGTGATTGTGAAGAGCGACACATGCAGCCACAACCGGCGGGGGGAACGCGGCGGCTGGTTAAAATCGTTGGGCGTCACGCCTAGTGAAGCGACTGGAGCTCTTTGCCCGGCTTGAAGCGCACCGCTTTGCCCGGCGGGATAGAGACCTCGGCGCCGGTTCGCGGATTGCGCCCAATCCCCGTCTTGCGGGGCCTCACATTGAACACGCCGAACCCGCGCAACTCGATGCGATCACCCTGTTCAAGAGCTCTCTTCATCGACTCGAAGACGGTTTCCACCGCCATTTCAGCCTTCGTCTTCGTGATTCCGGTTTTGCTGACAACTTCGTTGATGATATCGAGTTTTATCAAACTAGCCTCCCACCGGCGCCTGTCAAAAGGGTTCTTCGCAGAGTCAACTTCATGATAGGATTGAGTTTACTACTTGTCAAGCGGCTTTCTCAGCCGAGGCTTCCAAAATGTCCGGCCCCCCGATAGAGAAACGGCAGTTCCGAAGCGCATGCGCGATGTTCGCGACCGGTGTCACGATCGTCACCGCGATGGCGGCCGACGGATCGGCCGAGGGTATGACGGTCAATTCATTTACCTCGGTTTCCGCCGATCCGCCGCAGGTACTTCTCTGCGTCGACCGGCACGCACGCATGCACGATGTTTTCCGCGAGGGGTCTTTCTTCGCAGTCAATGTCTTGAGCGAATCGCAGCGGGAAATTTCCACGCGCTTTGCGAGTCCCGTGGAGGATCGATTCTCCGGTGTTGATTGGACAGCCGGCGAAACAGGCGCGCCTTTGTTTCCAAGCACACTGGCGTTTTTCGAGTGCGCGGTCCGGCAAACGGTGGTTGCGGGCGACCACACGATTGTAATCGGCGAAGTAGTCCGCTTGCGGGCTACGCCGGGAAGGCCGTTGCTTTTTTTCGGAAGCGGCTACCAGCGCCTTGGAGAATGAATTCTTAATGACTCACGAACTCGAAGTGGCTGTGGCGCTCGCGCGGAAGGCCGGGGAGATTACGCTCGGGTACTGGCGCAGTGGACTCGCCGCCGAAACCAAAGACGACGATTCTCCTGTCACCAAGGCCGACAAAGAAAGTGAACATCTGATTGTTCAAGGCCTCACCGCGGCGTTTCCCGACGACGGACTGCTCGGCGAAGAAGGCGCGCGCCGGGAAGCGAAAAGCGGACGGCGATGGATCATCGATCCGATCGACGGCACCCGGGATTTCGTCCGAGGCAATACGGCGTGGGCGATTCTGATTGCGCTTGAAGACCGGGGAGAGGTGGTACTGGGCGTAGCATACCTGCCCGCCATGGGCGACCTGTTCCACGCCGTTCGAGGCGGGGGCGCGTTCTGCAACGGTTTGCCGATTCACGTTTCAAACATCGACAGCGTCTCGCAGGCCGTGCTGTGTCTGAACGGATTCAACACGCTGCACCGGTTTCCGTTCGCCGGTCTTGTGGAGTGGCTCTCGGGCTTCTGGGCCGTAAGGAGCATGGGCGGATGTCTCGATGCAATGCTCGTGGCGCGCGGCCATGCGGAAATCTGGCTCGACAGCAACGGCAAGGCTTGGGACTACGCGCCGCTTAAGATCATCGCGGAAGAAGCAGGCGCGCGCTTCCTTAACTTCAACGGAGGCAGTAGCGCTCACGGAGGCAGTTGTATCCTGTGCGCGCCTGGCCTCGAAGCGGAAGTGCGGCGAATGGCGGGGATTGGCGCCGATGTCCGGACTTGAACGAAGCGCGCCGTGGGGCGTGCCAGCCCTCGTGATGGCGCTGCTATTCCCGGCAGGCTGCGCAAGCCGTCGTGGTCCCGGCGTATTCCGCGTTCTTCCGGAAAGCCCGGATTATCTGCTGCGCTCGCCGGATTCGGTGCGCACTCCCTTCCGGGAAGTGCCCGAAAAGTATACGGGCGTCGGTCCTGGATGGGTGGAACTGCGGCCGCGGATGACGCTCCGGATGGAGAATGCCTACTTCAAAGACAACGCCGCGCAGCACACGCTGGCGAATTTTCTCGGGACGGAAATCGCCCGCTATCGCGTGCGTTCGAACGGCGCGTTGCGGCGGACCGCGTTGCAGCCCTTGACTCCGCGGCCGGCCGGACAAACTCCAGTTGAGGCCTTGCTTCAGTCCAGGCAAATGCGCTTTGCGTATCACCGCTACTTTTACCAGGTCCTGGTGAGCCGCAGTGGCAAGCGGAGCGCGATTCTGTTGAACGCGGCGTCGGCAAAAGATATGGCGCGTATTGCAGCTCAACTCGCGCGCGATCCCGAATCGGTGTGCGGCGCGGAGTCGGCGCACTGCACGGTTTTTCCGGAGGCTTGTTCGGTGACTCTCGATATCGAAATCGTGGTCAATGGCGTTCCCCGCACCGTTCTATGGGCAAGCAGCGTCGCGACCGTTGCGGCGCGGCCGCGAAGTCTCAGCCTGATGCGCCTTCATGCGGGACGCCTTCTGGCGGTAGAGATCGACGCGCGCGATCCGAATGCGCTTCGATTGCCACTCCTGCCGGGGGACCGCCTCGACTGGCAATAGCGCCGGAAATTCGCACGTCGAAAGGATAAGGAATCCGGCGCACCTGTGGAACCGGCCACCGCATCCACTCGAATCTCCGGATAAGGCCTGCCTCGATCCCTTCGCGATCAGGCTGTTCCAGTTCAGGCCCCGGCGCAGTCGTAATGTGGTTCACTTATTTTTACGGCGGGTTCCGAAACGATAGTCTTGCCGGGGCCGACGCTTCAGAACCGCGTAACTTCGGTGAAGCGGAAATCGTTCACTTTCATGGCAGGTACCGCCATATCGAAAGCCTCCTCGCCGCAGGCGCGCACGGAGGGCGACAAGGCTTCCACGTTACGCAGCAACTCGATCAGGCTCTGATTGAAACGCAGGTTACGGACGCCGCGGGTCACGCGCCCCTCTTCCACCAGAAACGTCCCGTCGCGCGTCATTCCGGTCATCATCTTCTGGTAGGGGTCCACTTCGCGGATGTACCACAGGCGCGTGACAAGGAGCCCGCGCTCCGTCGATTCGATCATCCGGTCGAGCGAAGTTTCGCCTCCCGCCATGACGATATTCATAGGCGCCTCTCCGTATTCGTTCGGCAGGGGGAAGCCGTGACCGGTTGGATCCACGCCCGCCCCGTGGGCGGCCTGACGGGACCAGGCGACCTGTTCCGGAACACCCGCTCTCACCAGCGAAAGCGGCACGCGAGGGAGCCCTTCGCCGTCGAAAGGCGCGCCGGATTGTAGCGGGTGGCCGGCGTCGTCCACGATGCTGATATTCGTGCCGAACAGCGCGCTGTTCATTCGGCTGGCGAGAAAGCTGCGGCCATCGGCAAGCGCCGTGCCGCTGAAATCGGCGAACATTTGTCCTACCAGATCGAGCACGGCGGCCGGCTCCAGGATTACGGTGTAGCGGCCAGGCGACGCCTCCGCGGGCTCGCGCGAACCGGCGGCTTTCCGGGCGGCGCGGCCCGCCAGTGCCGCCGGATCGAGCTGTCCCCGGTCGCAAGCGCTAGCCTTTGCCCAGCCGGAACTATCCGCAGCCATGGCCGTGATGGAAAACTGACACATGGTTTCCGCGTGATAGGCGCGGACTCCGGCGGAGTTGAGGATGGCGAGGATGGATTCGCCCGTGGAATAGATTCCAGCAGCAGTCTGGCCTGCCTCTTCGACTATCTGAATCGCTTCCGCGACTGCTTCGGCGCGGCTTTGAGGCGAGGCGTCCGCCGTCCCGCCGAAATATCGCTCGACAGGCGCGCCCGGCGCCGGCCCGGCAAGCGGCAACATCTCCGGGTCCCGTTCCTGGGCGCGGGTGATGGCGACGGATTGCGCTACCGCCTCGCGGATGGCGCCCGCGGTCATGCGGTTCGTACTCGCGCGGCCGGTCCGGCCATCGATCCACGCCCGTACCGAAAGCTGCGACGAAGTTTCCGATACGTTCTGATGAATTCCGTTGTTGGCGAAGCGCGTAAGAGCGTGCGAACCCGCCATGACGGTGGCTTCGACATCCGGCACGCCAAGCGCGCGCGCCGAACGCAGGACTTGATCGAACAATTCCTGGCTGCGCTCGAGTGTCATTACCGGCGTCATTCCTGGTACGCGCTCCCGACCTTGATATCCCGGAACCTCGCCGGGCAAGCGCCGTGTCCGGTGCCCATCACCTGCTCTGGCTGGCCCTTGCCGCAGTTGGGCACACCCCACAGAGTCCAATGTTGCGGCCCGGCGATGGCGGCGCAGGAATTCCAGAACTCGGTCGAGATGCCGCTGTAGCTTGGGTTCTTCAACATCCGCGCGCGGCGGCCGTTGCGAATCTCCCACGCGATTTCGCAGCCGAACTGGAAGTTGTAGCGCTTGTCGTCGATCGACCAGCTTTTGTTGGTCTCCATGTAGATGGCGTGTTCCACGCCGCCAAAAACTTCGTCGAGCGATTGTTCCCCTGGAAGGAGGCTTACGTTGGTCATGCGGATAAGGGGGATGCGATTCCAACCCTGCGCGCGCATGGTTCCATTTGAGCGGGCGCCTCCCACCGATGCCGCGGTCTCGCGCGAAGTCATGTATCCCGTGAACCGGCCCGCCCGTATGATGTCCGTGCATTGCGCGGGCACGCCTTCGTCGTCGAACGCGAACGTGCCGAGACCCGGACCGTGACCGATGCGGGCGTCGCAAACCACGTTCACGATACCCGATCCATATTTCAGGCTGTCCAGCTTATCCAGCGTGAGGAAACTCATGCCCGCGTAGTTAGCTTCGGATCCGAGCACGCGGTCAAGCTCTATGGGATGCCCGATCGACTCGTGAATCTGAAGGCCGAGCTGCGAGCTGTCGAGAATAAGGTTGAACCGCCCTTCCGGGCATTGCTCCGCCTTGTGCAAAGCCACAACTTCTTCCGCGATACGGGCCGCGTTTTCCGCCAGACGCAGTTCGTGAATCAGCTCATAACCCTTCAACTGATGCTGGCCGCCAAACGAGTTCGGATAAGAACGCTTTTGAATTTCGCCGTCTTCGAAGCAGAGCGCGGAAAAACCCGCGCCGCTCACCGTCCGCGTCTGGTCGATCACACTGCCGGCGGTGGAGGCGAAAACCTGACGCGTTCGATCAAAGACCATGGACGCTTCCGCGAGCGAGACGCCGGCCACGCGGCGCAGTTCCCTGTCGACTTCAAGCAGAGCGGCCAGGTTTTCTTCCACCGAAATGGAGAATGGATCGATGAGGCAGGGCGACGTCCACTCGGCCTGATAGGAGACCTCCCGCGCGAGAGTTACGGGATGCCTCCGCGCGACAGCGCTTGACCGCGCGATCTCGACCGCGAGTTTCGCCGCGGCGTCGATCCCCTCGGGCGAGAGGTCGTCCGTAGCGGCGAAGCCCCAGCAGCCGCGATCGAGCACCCGGATTCCGAGTCCAGTGGATTCGGAAATCGAGACGTGGCCCGCGCGCCCGTTCTTGGTGGTGACTTCCCTGTCCCCCGATTCGGAGAGGCGGACATCGGCGTATTCGACGCCGCGGCCCGCGGCGCGATCGAGAGCCTCAAGGGCGAGTCGCTTCATGGTCGAGGGCCTTCAGGCGCGAGCAGTCTCATCGCGGCGTGATCAGGCCGCCGAGCTTGTCCTGTTCACTTGCGGCGTTCCTTGGGAAACGCGTGGAGTACGCTTCCAGGTACTTTACGCCGGAACCCGTGTTGTAGATGACGATGCGCTCGCTCGGGGAGAGGAAACCTGAGGCGAGCAGTTTCTCGAGCGCGGAAACGCAGGCCGCGCCCTCAGGCGCGATGAACATGCCTTCATCGGTTGCAAGCTGCACGCCGGCGTCGATCAACTCACGGTCGCTGACGGCGATGGCCGTGCCCCCGCTCTCGCGGACCGCATTGAGAATCAGGAAATCGCCCAGCGGCTTCGGCACGCGCAAACCGCTCGCGACGGTGCTCGCGTTCTCCCAGAATTCGCTGCGTTTGTCTCCCTTGTTGTACGCGCGCACCACGGGCTGGCAGCCTTCCACCTGCACGGCGATCATCTTCGGACGTTTCGACCCGATCCAACCGAGCGTCTCCATTTCCGCGAACGCCTTCCACATGCCGATGATGCCAACGCCACCGCCTGTGGGATAAAAGATGACGTCCGGCAATTCCCAATGCAATTGCTCGGCGAGTTCGTAGCCCATCGTCTTCTTCCCTTCGATGCGGTACGGCTCCTTAAGTGTGCTGACATCGAACCAGCCTTCCGTGGCCTGCCCGGCTGCGACGATCTTCGCGCAATCGCTGATAAGGCCGTCGATCAGGGTCACGTGCGAGCCAGCAGCCTTGCATTCGATGAAGTTCGACTGCGGCACGTCGCGCGGCATGAAAATATGCGACTCGATGCCCGCTGCCGCCGCGTAAGCGGCCATGGCGCTGGCAGCGTTGCCCGCCGAAGGTATTGCAACTTTCCGGATACCGAGTTCAACAGCCATTGACAGAGCGCAGGAAAGGCCGCGCGCCTTGAAGGAGCCGGTGGGGTTCAGGCCCTCGTCTTTCACCCAAACATCGGAAGCGCCCACGCGTTTCCCGAGGCGGGAAGTCCGGACGAGAGGCGTCATGCCCTCGCCCAGCGAAACGATGGATTCGGGGCGCTGAGGCGGGAGCACGGGAGCGTAGCGCCACATGCTGTTGGGGCCCCGGTGCACGCTGTCGCGGGACCACGACTCGCGGATCCTGAGGAGGTCGTAACGTACCAGCAGTGGGCCGCCGCATTCGCACAGGTTATGGACCTTGCCGGCCTCGAAGGTTTTATTGCACAGAGCGCACTCTAGATTCGTCACCATAATGAGGATAGAATTGCTCAGGGTAACATGAGAGCAGCATGAGAGTTTGCAGCCTGATCTTACTATGTGCGCTGACAGCCGTGGCGGCCGAATCCGTCGTGCTGTCGAACGGGTTCCGCATACGAGTGGACCGGCACGAAGTGGATGGCGCGCGCGTGAGGCTTTATACCGGCGCGGGTATTACCGAGATCGCTGCCGACGCAGTGTCCGCGTTTGAAGCGGAAGATCGCCCGGAGACTGTGCCTATTGCCACGGCAGCAAGCGCGCCGGTCGCCGCGCCCGATCGAAGGGACCGCATCGCCGCCGCCGCGGAACGTCATGGGCTGCCCGAAGGCTTGGTGCGTAGTGTGGCCGCGGCCGAATCGGCGTTCCGTGCGGACGCGATTTCACCCAAGGGGGCTGTCGGCATAATGCAGTTGATGCCCGCGACCGCGCGCGCGTTCAATGCCGATCCGAAAGACCCCGATCAAAACGTGGAAGCCGGCGTCCGGTACTTGAAGGAGTTGCTCCTCAAGTACAACGGAAGCGTATCGACCGCGCTGGCCGCCTACAACGCGGGGCCAGGCGCCGTCGCGAAGTACGGCGGCGTCCCGCCGTTTCGGGAAACGCAGAATTACGTGAACCGCGTGCTTGGAACGTACAAGAAAACCGCCGGGGAGTGACGCAGTGCCGCGCACGCACGCCGCAGCGGCCACGGCGGCTCTAACGTGCTCATACGCTCGCGGGTCCTCGGGTCCTATCGTTGGATTTCCAGAGCGATGAGGCATAACGCCGCCGGCTCATCGCCGCGATCCGATCAACATCTGCAGGATCGTTTGGTAGGCAAGCATTCCCACGCTACGATTCGGCACCCGATCGATGTTGGCGTTCTTGTGCGCCACCACGAGGTCGAAGCCCGGAATCACCGTGATGTACTGCCCGTCGGTTCCGACTGCCGTGTAGGAACCGGTGAACGCTGTCCAGTTGCCGGAAGTGGTGCCGATCGGCGCATCCCACACCCACCACATCGCGCCGTACCCCCACCGTGAGACTGTGCCGCCCAGTTCGCGCTGCAACGTCCGGGGCCAAACATCGGAGACAGGT
>SHUI01000105.1 GCA_009697455.1 Bryobacterales bacterium | reverse complement strand
CGTTCAACAGGGGAAAGCACTTCATCAAGATCGGTGTTGAGTTCCGCAAGCTCCGGGCAGACCTCCTAAGCAATCCGTCCAACACGCGCGGCAGTTTCGAGTTCGATACGGCTGAATGGTCCGGGCTGGAAGGTTTTCCCGGCACCGGCAACCCCTTCGCCACTTTCCTGCTCGGCCTGCCGCGCCAGAAAGCCCGCCGGCCGGGAGATCATTCCACCTTCTTGCGCGCGGCTGAATATGCGGCCTACGTGCAAGATGATTTCAAGGTGAACTCAAGGTTGACCCTGAATCTTGGCCTACGCTATCAAGTGTATATTCCGCCGAAAGAGACGCGGAATCACATCTCCTCGATTCGGGTCGCCACATTTCCGGAGAGCTTCGCGGAAGGGGGCATTTTTCTCTGCAAGGATCCGCAAAAATGCGCGGGCCTGAGCTCCAGCCTCCCGGTTCTCGGACTTGGCCTCACGCTGAACGATCTTAGGCTTGATCGCCTGCCTGAGATCGTGGTGGCCGGACGAGAAGTGCCGCCATCGCTGACCAACGTCGAGAAGACCGATTTTGGCCCACGCGTCGGCATTGCCTACAGACTGAAGCAGAAGACGGTGATCCGAACCGGCTACGGTCTTTTTTTTGACACCGATCCGATGCGCAATTTCCAGGATGCGGTGGAGAATGTTCCGTTCGTGCGGGAGGATCAGCAGTCGCTATCCGCATTCCAGAGCGGATTGCCTCCAGCGGAAGCGTTTATCGGATTCGTGCTGGACGATCCCAAGATCGGATCGTTCACGCCAGGGCCCAACACTTACTCGGTCGGCTTCCGGAATTCTTACATGCAGCAGTGGAATTTCGGAGTCCAGCAGCAGCTCGGAAATACTCTTGTTGTGGAAGTTGGATACGCAGGGAGTAAGGGAACGCGCCTGAACCGCCGCGAGAATTTGAACACGCAGGAGCCCCGTTCGAATTCAGCGAAGATCCCGTCGAGCGTTCATCCCCACTTGCGGCGGCTGCTGCCGTATGCCGTTTTTGAAGGAAACACTCTTGTCCCCCTTGACAACTGGTTCAGCACTACCAGTACGGCCTTCTCGAATTATCAGGGGCTGCTTGCCCGGCTGGAAAAGCGGTTCTCGCATGGATTGACCTTCACGAATTCGTTCACGTGGTCGAAGGTTCTTACCGATGCCTCATCGTTCTCTCAGACCGGAAACAACGACACTGGCAACCGCATCCAGGATATCTTCAATAAGACGGCTGACAAGGGACTGGCGCCCTACGATCATCGGTTGCGTCTCGTATCCTCTTTTCTCTATGAGTTGCCATTCGGGCGCAACCAGAAATTCGGTAGAGGAGCGCCGGCTCTCGTCAATCACCTGATCGGCGGCTGGCAGGTAAACGGCATCGTAACCTTCCAGTCCGGTTATCCGATCACCGTACTCCGAAACGGCGATCCGCTGGGCGTCGGCACGACGGGCGTTCGGCCCGACGCCGTCTGCAATCCGAATCTGGAGCGCGGAGAGCGCACGCTTACCCGCTTCTTCAACCCGGCCTGCTTCGTCGCGCCACCGGACCGGTTTGGCAATGCAAGCCGCTCGACTGTATCCGGCCCTGGGAATAATAATTGGGATGTCTCGATCTTCAAGAACACACAGATTTCGGAGCGGTTTCGAGTACAGTTCCGCGGCGAATTTTTCAACGCCTTCAACCATGCCGGCTGGGGGCAACCCGGGCGCAACCTCGGTGGGGCAAACTTCGCTGTCGTTACCGGCGCCAGCGACCCGAGGATTATCCAATTTGGACTGAAGGTGCTGTTCTGAATTTGGGCCGTGGAGACGATCGCATCCGGGGAGCTTCGATCTACGGTCCTAACGACGCGACCCGTCCCGGCGCTACGCCCCGGGAAACGGCGGACCCTTGCATGGCGACCAAAAAACGAAGTCCAGATGGGGCAACGGCGAAGTAGTTGTGCGCCAAACAATCGCTTCTGGCGGTGGTCGCAATTTGGGGCGACCGGCCTCGCTTTCGCCGCTGATTCCGTCCGCGCATATGGATGACCAACCTGCGGTGCTGAAGCCGTGAATTTCCGCACCGCGCGACGGGGCGTGGTGGACGCCCCGTCGCAGGAGCGCCGTCGTTCAGATCAGAAGTATCAAAATAAGAACTTCAGTCCGAACTGCATGATGCGCGGATCGAGTGCCGACGTAATACGTCCAAGTTGTGCGCCGCCCGACAGGTTGCTGTTAGGCAGGTTGAAATTCACGTTGTTGAACGCGTTGAAAAACTCCGCGCGGAACTGTACCGTGGCCCTCTCCGTAACTCGCGTATTTTTTACCAGCCCGAAATCGGTGTTGAAGAACCGCGGTCCGCGAAGAATGTTCTTCCCGGAGTTGCCGAAGGTACCCGCGCCGTTCTGTGCGAACAGCGAGGTATCGAAGAACCGCGCGATAAGGTCGCCATGCGCCCGTCCCTGGCCAAGGTTGGGCTGGCCGCCCAGAAAATCGGCGCGGTCACGGTTCACTCCCGTCAGAGAGTTGTCGCGGCCGGCGGTTACGCTGAAGGGGAATCCGCTCTGCCACGTAACGATCGAATTCAACTCCCATCCGTTGGCCACCGCGCTCAAGGTTTTAGGCATTCGCATCATCGGGATTTGCCACACGTTTGAGAATTTGAAGTTGTGAGGCACATCTTCGCGTGAGAGACCGTAGTCGAAACGGCGGTTATTGGGATTCACCCAGTTGTAGTCGTCGATCTTTTTCGACCACGTGTAGTTAGCCAGTACCGTGAGACCCTTGCTGAACCGCCGCTCCAGGTTGAGCGCCAGAGAGTGGTAATTGGTATTGTTCCCCGACTCGTACAAGCCGATATTGCTAAAGGACTGGTATCTCCGGCGGGCCTGGGTGTTGGATGTCGTGGACTGTCCCGGAGTATAAATAGCCGGATTCAGTTCGCGGCCATTCTCCGCGGCGGCGAAAACATACGTGCCCTTGTTCCCGACATATCCGGCGCGAGCCACCCAACTGGTTCCGAGCTGCCGTTCGATGTTCAGATTCCACATGGTCAACAGAGGCGTTCGGAAATTCGGGCTGAACACCGCTCGCAGTTCGGTCGGAGTGACGAAGGTCGCCTCCGGCCCTGGGACTCGCGGCCCGTACTGACTTGGGAAGGGGTTGGTCACGCCCGCGCTTCCGAACGGATCTTCAAATGCCACGTCCGTAAAGGAGAACCCCGGCGCGAACGGGGCGATGTTGGTGAACGGATTGAACGCGCTGCTTTGGATCGGCGTGAAGAAATAGCCCGCGCCGCCGCGGACGCTCGTCTTGTTGTCGGATGTCAGCCTGTAGGCAAACCCGATGCGCGGCGCAATGTTCCAGATGTTTGGTTCCGAACCGCCCGTGGGGCAGCCCGCGTCGTGATTGTCGCCGCCGTAAAGCATTCCGGCCGGAGCGTTCGGGTACCGCGCCGATTTGGCCCCGGGCGTGAAGCAGACTACGCGGCCTGAGCGGTCGTAGTAGGGCCAGTAGGGATCGAGGCGCACGCCGAGGTTGAGGGTCAACTTCTGGTTGACCCTCCAGTTGTCCTGCGCAAAGAAACCCCAGCGCGTTCCCTTCAGATCCTTGAATTCGCCGCCCCCCTGACCAAACGCCGACGCTCTTCCGAGCATAAAGTCGGCAAGCCCGTCACCCGTAATCTGGCCGTTGAACGTGAAGTTGCCGTCCATGCGGAACGTATTGGTGATGTGGTTCGAGACGCGGACCGCCTCGCCGCCGAAGTGGAATTCGTGAGGACCTTTGATCCACGTAAGGTTCTCGCGAATGGTGAAATCGCCGCGGTCGAAGGCGCCCAAATGATTCGTGCCGAGGCTAAACGCTCCGGTGACGGAAACGATCAGCTCAGGGGGAGCCGCCAAAGCGGATTGCTTCGCGCTGGCAATCTTCACACCCGCGTCCGGGAACGAAAACGGCGCGCTTGAAGACGACCCTCCACGCTGCCGGTTCAGCCCGAACGTGGATGTCAACAGCAAGTTATTCCGCGCCGTGAAGGTGTGGTTAACCGAAACATTCTGTACGCGGACTGCGTTGCCGTTGCCGGTTGCCGCCAGAATATTATCGCTCGACGGAATTACCGCGGGCCGCTTGTAGTCCGTGAAGAAATACCGGCCGCTGATTTGATGCTTTTGGAGGGTGTAGTCCACCTTGCCCATGAACTGGTATTCGTCTTCCTTCGAAGCAGTGGTCGGGAAATTCGCTTCGCGCCCTGCCCGGTTCGGCAGCGGAATGGCCTTCAGAAAGTAGTTCGAGACCGGATTGAACCGGTTGAGCGGGATCCGGTTGTTCGGGAAAGGCTGGCGGCTCAGCGGATCCGTCAGGACCCGGGTCGTAGCGAAGTCGCCGGCGCGCTCCGCGGCGGTGGGTACGAACGCAACGCGCCCGGAGGGTTCGCTGCGAATCGTTGTTCCCTGGTAGGTTCCGAAATAGAATAGTTTGTCCTTAATCGCGGGTCCCCCGAACGACCCGCCGTACTGATTGCGCTTCAGAGTATCCTGCGTCGGGGCGAAGAAGTTGCGGGCGTTCAGCTTGCCGTTGCGCAGAAACTCAAAGGCGCTGCCATGAATCTGGTTCGTGCCCGACCTCGTGACAATGTTCACGACGCCGCCCGCGGCGTTTCCGTACTCCGCCGAAAAATTCGCGGACTGCAAGTTGAATTCCTGGACGGCATCGGGATTCGGGAATGGCACATTCACGTTTAGATATGTGTCATTATGCCCGGCGCCATCGAGCTGATAGTTGACTTGAGCCATTCCCGCACCGTTGACGCCCGCCGTTTGCTCGCCTGGGTAGACCCCGCCGTGGCCGCAGATGCGGCATCCGTTGCGGCCGAGATCCACCGTTCCGGCGGAAAGGAACAACAGGCTCTGGGCGAGGCGGCCGTTTAGAGGAAGCTCCACCACGCGTATCTCATCGATGAGCTGGCCGAGGGTCCCGGTACGCGTGGTGACGAGTTCGGCGTTGGCTTCAACCGTGATGCGCTCGGCGATCTGGCCGACTTGCATCGTAATAGTCTGGCTCGCCGCTTGATTGACTGTCAGCCGGAGACCGGTCTGCTGGTAGCTGGAGAACCCGGCATGCTCGGCCTGGAGCGTATAGTTTCCGACCTGCAGTCTGGCGAACAGGAACGCACCGGCGGCGTCGGTCGCCACGGTTTGCGTGAACCCGGTATCGACGTTGCGGACGGTGACGTTGGTGTTGGGAAGCGCAGCTCCGCTGGGGTCGAGTACAGATCCGCCGAGGCTGGCTGTAGTGTATTGCGCCTGGATGCCGGTAGCGAGCAGCAACACGGCCATCAGGGCTGAGAGAAAATAGCTGCGTATGGGCATGGGGTTCTATCTCCTTGCTTGGAATCTCTTTCGACCGGAACTCACCTCTCGGCTCCAATCTTCGCGAATAGCCGACATGCCTCCAGTCTACTGGAGGTACCGGTGAAGTCAATCCTTATCTTTAGCGCTTATGAGGGGAACCCCCGCCGCCTCGCGGACAACAGCCGCGAAGAAGGGTGTGAAGAAGGGCGCCACCGTACGAATGCCGCAAGAGCCGGGCGGCGAATAGCTGAAATAGCGTGGGAGGCGGGGTCCAGCGAACACGGACGGTGATGCCGATTCCGCGCTACGGGCATATAATACGAATCGAGTGTCTACCCGGCTCCTGCTCGCCCTTTTCACCGGCATCTGTTGCGCCGGCGATGTCTCCGTCGACGCGCCCGCCATTCTCGCGCGCCGCTGCGGCAGTTGCCACGACGCAAAAACGAAAACCTCCGGCCTCGATCTCACCTCCCGCGAATCCGCTCTCCTCGGGGGCCGGCAATCGGGCGGCCTCAATCTCCTCTTGCGCCGCGTCCAACTCGGCCAGATGCCTCCCGAAGGACCTCTACCGGCCGCTGAAAAGGAACTTCTCGCCAAGTGGGTTGAAGCCGGCGCACCCTGGACCATGCGGCAGTGGTGGTCCCTTCAGCTTCTCCGCCACACGGCGAAATCAATCGACGAATTCGTTTCCGCCAAACTGCGCGACAACGGCCTCACGCTCTCGCCCCCGGCCAATCCCCGCACGCTCATCCGGCGCGTCACATACGACCTGACCGGACTCCCACCCGCGCCGGAAGACATCGAGCGCTTCGTCAAGGACACGAGCCCCACGGCCTACGAAAAGCTGGTCGATCGCCTGCTCGCCTCGCCCTATTATGGGGAGCGCTGGGCCCGCCATTGGCTCGACGTGGTCCGCTTCACCGAAAGCGAGGGTTTCGAGCGCGATGTCCTCCGCGACCATGCGTGGCCCTATCGCGATTACGTCATCCGCAGCCTCAATGAGGACAAGCCGTACATCCAATTCGCCCGCGAGCAAATCGCGGGTGATATTTTCGAACCCAATTCCCGCGACGCCGTCATCGCGACGGGCCTTCTCGTTTTCGGCCCCACTGACGCCGTCGGCCTCACCTCCGCCGTCGAACGTGAACGGGAAGCGGTCCGCGAAGATCAGCTCGAGGAAATGGTTGGCGTGGTATCGCAGACTTTCCTCGGCCTGACCGCCAATTGCGCCCGCTGCCACGATCACAAGTTCGATCCCATTCCGCAACGCGACTACTATCGCTTCAAGGCGGCGATCTCAGGCGTCTGGCAACCCTTCGAAGACCCCGCATCCACCGAACTGTTGCCCGACGGCCGGGCCCTCGACTTCACGCATCACGGAAAGATCGCCGCGCTCAAGGCTCGCATCAAGGCTGTCGAAGAGCAGATCGCGTCGCTCCACAGGAACGTAACGATGTGGACTGCCGCCAAACCTGTTGCGCAGTGGACATTCGACGTCGACGCGCGTGACCAGATCGGCGCTCTTCATGCCGCGGCAACCTCGAAAACGCAACTCAGCGAAGGCCGATTGCAGACGGGAAAACCCGATGAGAAATCGGTATCGCTGGTGACCACGCCCCTCGCCGCGGACGTTACCGCGAAGACCCTCGAAGCCTGGGTGACCGTACGGAAGCCGCTTGACGGTCAGGCGAACGTCTTGCAAATTTACAACCGCAGCGGGTATCGTGGCGCGGCCTCCGACGGCATCCAATTCGCGGGCGGCACGAACAAGCAATGGCGTAATCTCAGCACCGCCAACTTCCGCACGTCGGACGTAAGTGGCCCCAAGGAAACCGCGGGTGCGGGAGAACGGATACATCTCGCCATCACCTACGCTTCGAGCGGCACCATTCGCCTCTATCGCAACGGCGCTCCCTACGGCGAACCGTATCGTCCGGACGCAGGCGCCAACGGTCAAACGCAGACCTACGCGGCAGGCGATGCCGTGCTCAAATTCACGGCGACGCCTGAACTCGACCTCGACGAAGCACGTCTCTACGGTGCCGTGCTCACAGAGGAGCAGATCGCCGCGTCGTTCGCCGCCGGCCCGGCGCCTACGTTGCGGCGTCAGGAGTCCAGCGCGACGCTATTCGAACAGCGGGACCGGCTGCGACTGGAACTTGAAGCGGTCCCCGCGCCCGAAAAGGCGTTCGCCGCAGTGCCACGCAATCCAGGGGTTACCCGCTTGCTGCTCCGCGGCGACGTCAATCGCAAGGCCGAACCGCTCGCCCCCGGCGGTCTCTCGGCGCTTCCCGGCGCCGACTTCAAACTCGCTCCCGATGCGCCCGACGCCGAACGCCGCCGCCGTCTCGCTGAATGGATCGCGGACCCGGCCAACCCGATCTTTTCCCGGGTCATCGTCAACCGCATCTGGGCGCACCACTTCGGCACCGGCATCGTCGAAAACCCCAATGATCTAGGCGCGAATGGCGGCCTTCCGTCGAACCCTGAGCTCCTCGATACGCTGGCCGTCGAGTTCATCGAGTCGGGTTGGAGTCTCAAGACTCTGCACAAGAAGATTGTCCTCTCGGCCGCGTACCGGCAGTCCTCCGGCTATATCCAAAATGCCGCGGCCAAGGATGCCGGCAACCGCTTGCTCTGGCGATACACGCCTCGGCGCCTGGAGGGCGAGGCCGTTCGCGACGCCATGCTTGCGGTCTCCGGGAGGCTCAATCTCCAACCAGGCGGCCCCAGTTTCCGTCCGTTCAAAGTCACGAAGCCCGGCGGCTCCTATGTGAAGTACGAACCGCTCGATAGCGACGATCCCAGCCTCCAGCGGCGCAGCGTCTACCGCATGAACGTCAATACGGGCGGCGATCCGATGCTCGAATCGCTCGATTGTCCCGTGCCAGCCGTGAAGACGCCGAGGCGGCCCTCGACCACCACGGCGCTTCAGGCACTTAGCCTGATGAACAACCCGCTGCCGGTCCGCCTTTCGAAGGCTTTCGCCGCACGCGTTGCGCGCGAAACCGAGGGGATCGACACGCAAGGCTCCGACGGACAGGGCATCGACAGAAAAGGCATCGACGGGCAAATTCAGCGAGCCTTCGCTCTCGCGCTCGGCCGCGCCCCAGCCGATGACGAACTCGCGGCCAGCCGCGCCCTCGTACAGGATCAAAACCTCGAAGCGCTTTGTTGGGGACTCTTCAATGCCAGCGAATTCCTGCACATCGAATAAATCCCGCCGCCAGCTTCTGCTCGATGCCGGCTTCG
The DNA here is from genome assembly GCA_009697455.1 of Bryobacterales bacterium. Taxonomy (GTDB): domain Bacteria; phylum Acidobacteriota; class Terriglobia; order Bryobacterales; family Bryobacteraceae; genus SYKU01. The sequence continues at coordinate 6,219 of SHUI01000105.1, read as the reverse complement.
GTTTCGGCTGGCTCGCGGCATCCTCGCTCGTCAACGCCGCACCCCACTTCGCACCCAAGGCCAAGCGGATTCTTCAGATCTTCTGCGTCGGCGGCATGAGCCACATGGACACGTTCGACTACAAGCCCGAACTCGACAAGCGCGACGGCAAACTCTTCGACATGCCGACGTTCTTCGGCCAAGCCGGCAACCTCTACGCGAGTCCATGGAAGTTTCGGCAACGCGGCCAGAGCGGCCTCTGGGTCAGCGACCTGCTGCCGCATCTCGCCGCGTGCGCCGATAAGCTCACGGTCATCCGCTCCATGGTGTCCCGCAGCGCGAACCACATGCCCGCGGTCGCGCAAATGAACACCGGCTTCATCCTCTCCGGGTTCCCTGCGATGGGCGCGTGGGTCACGTATGCACTGGGCACGGAGAACCAGAACCTTCCGGCGTTCGTCGTGCTGCCGGATCACCGCAACTACCCGTGGGGCGGGACCCTGCAATGGTCGAACGGCTTTCTTCCCGCAGCCGTGCAGGGCACGGCGTTCAAGAGCGCGGGAGATCCCGTGCCCGATCTGTCGAGCCCCTTCGATCAATCGCGCGCCCGGCAATGGGTAAACACGATGAACCGCACCTACGCGGAGCGGCATGCGGGCGAATCCGATCTCGACGCGCGCGTCCGCAGCTATGAACTCGCAGCGCAAATGCAACTGAGCGTCCCGGATGCGGTGACAATCGAAGGCGAATCGGAAGCGACCAAGCGCGCCTACGGATTCGAACAGCCTGAAACCAGCTACATGGCGCGCCGTTGCGTCCTCGCGCGCCGCCTGATCGAACGCGGCGTTCGCTTCGTGCAGGTTTACCACGGCGCATCCGGCGCCGATTGGGACGCGCATAGCGACCTGACCGGCAATCACAACAGAATGGCCCGCGAATACGATCAACCGGTGGGGGCGCTGTTGAAAGACCTCGAGCAGCGGGGCTTGCTGGAAGACACGCTGGTGATGGGCGTAACCGAATTCGGCCGCACTCCCGTCGCGCAAGGCGCGGGCAAGAAGGGCCGCGATCATCACGCGAACTGCTTCTCCTGCTGGCTGGCGGGCGCGGGCGTAAAGCATGGAATCGCCTACGGAGCATCCGACGATCTGGGCAATCAGCCCGTGGAGAATCCGGTCACCGTTTACGATTTCCATGCCACGGCGCTTCACCTTCTCGGGATCGAACACGAGAAGCTGACCTACTATCACAACGGGATTCGGCGGCGGTTGACGGATGTACACGGCAAGGTTATCCGGCCGATCCTGGCGTGAGTAACTTCCCATAGAGAGCCACGAAGACTCCCCCGTTTCCGGAGCTCCCGAGCTGCTCGATTCAGCATCAACCCGCTCGCCCCGGTGAATTCCGGGGCATCCGGAAGTCCGCGCACCCCACGCTTCAAGCAGCTCTTGTGGCGCGCGGGCTGACGGGCCTCTACAGCCATCGGACGGAGGCCTTCGCGACCGGACGCGCGACGGGGAGACCGTATTGCACGGGAACACGCCGGTCCGATTCGGATGGGCAAGGGTCTGGAGTGGTCTGTGATGACTGACGCCCCGGCGGCGGCCGGGAATGATTAAAAGAGCGGAGTTCCGGATGGTTTCGACCTTCCTCTGGGCGGGACTTCGTGGAGTTTAGGGTTCTCCGGGGCCTCGGCGGGGTGTCCGGAAATGGGATTAGCGTCGTTTCGCATTTTTTGTTCGCGTTGAACCGGGCGGCTGAGCGGGGCAGGCGGCGGGCTGACGTTGATGGCGCTTAAATTGTTACTGTTCAGTAAGTTGCCTCCGTCAACGGGCGGTGAAGACGCGGATGCGGGCGGCCCGGGGGACCGTTCGGAAACGGGGTTGAGTGACGCCGGGGCGTCCCGTGGCGGCTGGCTTTGTTCGGCGCAGGCTTCTTCGAGGCGGGCGTCCTCGCGCAGGAGCAAGAGATTGTCCATGGCGCGCTGGAAGTTCCGCTGGAGACGGGCTTCGTAGCGGTGGACCAGATTGAGGCCGGGCGAAAGGGAGAGGTAGGCAAAGGCTTTCGCGGTGCGGGAAACGACGTTCGGGTCGCGCTCACTGAAGAGCTCGGACTGAATGAGTTCTCGCTCGATCGACCAGGCACGGCGCATGCGCCACCAGGAGGAAAGCATTTCTTCGATGAAACCTTCCTCGATGACGTCTGTGGGGAGGAAGCGGTCGAGGAACTGGCGGTGGAGTTTGTTGAAAACTTCGGTGTCTTCGCCTTTGAGGAGGATGGATGTGGCGAGGAGACCATGGCGGTAAGCGTTCCTAGCGGAACGCGCGATGCCGGCGGGAGTTTTTCGTCCCTTGGCAAGAGCGCCGTTGGCACGGGCGGCATTCAGTTTACGTTGAGAACTCATAGGCAGAGTTACCTTCCGGGAATAGGTTACACCCGGGTGGCGTGGAGCACGGGGGATGTGCGTGGGGATCGGGTGGAGTTCGATGAGAGCGGGTGTGGACGGAGAGGCGTGTTTTAATGGGGGCGGAAGGGATGGCCGGTTCGAGCGCGGGGAGGCGGAATTATTTCTGAAAAGTTGTGACTGCGGTGGGGGAGGCCTGGAAGCGGGGTGAAGTGGGGAGAAGTTTCTCTTGCACTGCGCGGAAAACTCGATCCGAGCCACAACCACGAATGCGTCATGGCCGTGGTCCCCATGATCGGGGCCAGCGCTGCCGCCGACCCACGCCGTCCGCCGCATGTGCCGGTGAAGGCTGACACCAAAGGCAGCGTCTCCTTCTCCTACGTGCTCAGCGACGACGGTAGATTCGCCATTGAGCGCACCTCTGAAGCAGTCATCCCCGCCGCAGGTGGGTGCCTGGGGCGTTTTTCGCGAGCAGACCCCGGTAATTTCCTGCGAGCGCCGAAGCTCCTGGGAAGTCGCAACGTCGCGTCCGCACCGGCCAACAGAACTGATCCGGAGGCGGTCCTGGTCTCCTGCCGATCACGCCGTCTTGCGCGGGTTACCTTGCGCGCGACGAACTACTTCAGCGCGATTTCCATCCGGCCAGTCGCGAGATTAAGCAGGAACGTAGGTCAACCTGATCACATCCTCGCCAATCCGATCATTAGTCATAAGGCGGAGCGGCGGCCGGGGTCCGGCGAAATATGGCTTGCCGCGACCAAGCACGACGGGGTGCAGGTAGATTCGATACTCATCGATCAGGCCAAGTTCGGTGAGGCTTTTCGCTAAGTCCGGGCCAGCAACTTCGATCTCCCCGGCGCGCTCGGCCTTCAGTTCGCGGATCGCGCCTTCAAGATCACCCCCAACAAGCGTGGCGTTGGGGCCGACCGACTTCAACGAGCGCAAGACGACCCATTTCGGCTGGTTCCGCCACGCCGCCACGCCGCCGCGAAGGCGCGTTCCTCTGCATTCCATTCAGGATGATCGTCATCCCAGTAACGCATGACCTCATACATTTGGCGACCGTAGACACTGCCCGCCTGCGCCTCCTCGATGAAGTGGCGGAAGAGCGTGGGGCTTGGCACAAACGCAATATGGTCGATGTAGCCGTCCAGGGACTGGTTCATTCCGAACACGAGCTTAGCCATAGTTGAACATGCATATTCTACCTCCGTTACTCGACAGGTAACCATCGTCAACCGGCGCGATCATGCCATTCCCTGGCTTATAATGGCACGGAACGCCGAAGGCCGTCTTGGCCGCAGCTGCGGACGGGCGCATGTGGATGCAGATCCGGTATTACCTCGCGGGCGATACAGAACAATAGGCCGCAAAGGGAACCGCGATCTGGGCCTGGGCGGGCGAGCGTACTGGCTTCGGCGATTCGGCGAGGCGTTCCCTGGTACGGCCCGGGGCCGGCCAGTCCCAGTCTTCGCTACGCTGCGCCGTTGATCGTGGGCTACACTGAAGCGTTTAGAAACTGGCGTCCAATTCGTGTAACGCCGGAGGACGGAAGTGAATCGGGAAACACGTTGGAAGTTTGTGACAACGCTTGTGCTGCTTGCAGGCATCCTGTCAGCTGTGAGTCGCGCATCGGCTCAGGCAAACAAGGTGCCGGCGGAGGCGCACGCGAAGATAGAAGCCGCAATTGCAACGTTCATGGCAGCCAGCAAGGTTCCGGGCTTGTCCGTGGCGGTTGTTCAGAAAGGCGAAGTTGCGTGGTCAGCGGGCTTCGGCATGGCTGATGTGGAGAATTCTGTTCCTGCGACCTCACAAACCGTGTACCGAGTGGGCTCGATCTCGAAACCACTCACGGCGACTGCCGCCATGGCACTTTGGGAGCAAGGCAAGCTGAATCTGGATTCTCCCATGCAGAGCTACTGCCCGGCGTTTCCGCAGAAGCCGTGGCCGATAACCACCCGACAGCTTCTCGGCCATCTTGGCGGCATTCGATACTACAAGGTACCTGAATATCCTTACACGGAATCCCAAAGCGACCCCGAAGTAGGCAATACGCGTCACTTCGAAAATGGAATCGAAGGAGGGATGCGTTTTTTCGCCAGCGATCCGCTGTTGGCGCAACCCGGTACACACTTCCATTACTCCACGCAAGGCTATACGCTGGCTGGATGTGCAATAGAGGGAGCATCCGAGGAGAAGTATGCGGACTTCGTGCGCAAGAGCGTCCTGCTTCCGGCAGGCATGCTGCAAACGCGCCCGGACGATCGCCTAGCCATTGTGCCGCTTCGCACACGATTCTACTCAAAAGACAAATCCGGCGCCTTGGTCAACGCGGAGTTTTTGGATGCCAGCTACAAAGTCGCTGGCGGTGGCTGGCTTTCGTCCGCGCCGGATATGGCGCGGTTCGCGGCGGCGACCCTGTCTGATCGCTTGGTCGGGCGTGCAACGCGAGACGTGATGTGGACGCAGCAAATGCCAACCGACGGTCTGGGACGGATGGCATACGGGCTTGGGTGGCAATTTGGGGCCGTGGGCGACGTGAAAGTTGTAGGCCACGGCGGATCGCAGCAGGGCACAAGTGCAATGATGCTGATCGCTCCCGAGGCCAAGGTGGCCGTGGTTGTGCTGACCAATTCAGACGGCGTTGATGCGCCGGGGCTCGCAACCCGCCTCCTCGGAATCGTGCTGGGACTTCCCGCCCCCAAGCGAAAGGAGATCGCCGTCGATCCGACGTTGTATGAGCGTTACACAGGAACCTATCAGTTGATGGATTTCCGCATGGTTATTGTGCGGGAGGACGATCGATTGATCGCGCAGATCAATGGACGCAAGACGGCTTTGTTGCCACAGAGTGTTCGCGACTATGTTCTTGGGAACAGTGAGAGTGCGGTCACTTTCGTTACCGGCGGCAACGGTCGCGCGACCGAACTGATCCTACGAGAAGGCGGGTGTGATGTGTACTTGAGCCGGGTCAAATAGTCTTTCGATTCGATCTCGATGCGCGCCGCTTGGCATTGAGCCGCGCGACAAGGAACGGCTAGCCGCACCGTGTTCCGCAAAGCAGTACTGGTGGACACCGAGCGAGAGTTCGAGGGGAACGCCATCCCGCTGGAACAGGCCAACCCCACGCTTTGGGCAAAGATCCAACTCGCTCAGGCCGAGGCAGCCCAGGGCGAGCGCCGTTCCTGAGCATCCGGTTCCCGGCCGGCAACGACCTCAAGTTCGGAATCGTCAAGGCCGTCCGCCGGCGAGAGCCGATTGTGGATTTCGTGCCTGCGCAGGAGGCCGGCCTGGACGTAGTTCCCGATCCAGTCTTGCTGGACCGTGCGGCCGCGGAAGGCCGGGTCACGGTGTCTCATGATCGGCGAAACGATGATCGACCGCTTTCGCGACCACCCGGCGGCTTTACACGCCGAACCCATCCGCGCGTATGACAAGTGGCACCACTGGCCTCTTTCGTGGAGAACCGCGAAGCTGCCTGCCAAGCATGTACCGGTTTATTTAAAAGAGCGGGGTTCCGGAGGCGGTCCTGGTCTCCTGCCGATCAGGTCGCAAAGGGAATAGCGAACTGGGCCTAGGCGCAATACTGTTCACTTAAGTACTTTGACGCAGCCGGCATAGTTGGCTGGACCCGTGGCTGAAGCGTTGCGCGGGCGAAGCGGGAAGTTGCTCATCTTGCGCTTGACACCCCGTGGGATCCGCCGGCCGCGGCTCGACACGACTCGTTCTTCCAGGATCTCGGCGAGCGCCGCTTTATGAAGCGCTTTTCTCTTCCGAGGGGGGAATAGCGACAAAGTGGGGAAGTTTGCGCCGGACAACCCGGACCGCGTGCAGGA
>SHUI01000104.1 GCA_009697455.1 Bryobacterales bacterium | reverse complement strand
CCGCCCTCCATCTCGCCCGCGCGCTGGCCCAGTTCGTCGATCAGCGGAATGTAAAGATCGCCGATCGGAAATCGCGGAGCAACCGCCACGCCCAACTGTAGCCCGCGAATCTCGATGAATGCCGTGTCGTTGCGCAGGTATTCGAGATAAGGCCTGCAATCGGCCTCCATCGGCGGCAGCGGTGAAGCAGCCCGCGCGCCGCCTGAAGACGCATGAGCGGCCAACTCTCCCAGCAGGTCGAGCAGCGGCTGTCCGAAATCGGCGAAAGGTACCGGCTGCACCGAGAGTCCTTGCAGTTCCTTCTCCACCGTCTCCATGTTCCGCTCGCGAACCAATACGAAGTGCTTGACGCCCGCGCCGGCGAAAGTCTCCCGCACCCAACGGATTTGCTGTTGAATGGCCTCTTCCATGCCGAACCCGATGAACAGGAACGTTCGCGCGGTAAGCAAGTGGCGCAGCGTCCAGGAAGCCGCCTGGTAGTCCGCCTCGACCTGGCTATCGGTTGGATAAAGCTTGGCGTAGCCGTCGGGCGTCAGGATGATCTCTTTCGGCCGGTCGACGAAGCCGTGCAAATGCCAGACGGCTGGTTTCTCCAGGCGTCCGCGTTGGATTTCCGCGAGGTTCTCCGCGTGACTCACGGTCCATTCGCGCAGGTCGCTCGCTTGCGGACTCGCCCACCGCAGCACTTTGTCGTAATTGGTGGTTACCACCAATGGGCTACCCAACCGCCAGACGGCGCGCGCCAGGTCGAGACTCGCCGGCTGCGCGCGCTCCGACAGCGGATCGAATTGGGCTTTGAGAAAGTCGAACCACCCCACTCCCATCGCATCGCGGGCGTGCTTGGCCGCGTCCAGAAAGTCATCATCCTCCAATGCCGCCTGAACGCGATTGGCCTTCTTGGGCAGGCCGTTCATGCTCAACTGTTGGACCGCCGCCGCGAGAAGCTCGCGCCAGGTGGGAAACAGATGCTGCCCCGCGCCATCGGTGACCGCGCGCGAAACACCCGCCCCGGCGAACGGGATCACCTCGCGGGCTTGCAGCGCTGCGACCAGGGAGAAGGGTAGCAAGTACGCCATTCTCTCAAATAACTCCTCGCCCCGCTTGTAACGCCAAATTCATCTGATAACAAGCCACTTAACGAATAGACCCTTGACTTCATGGTGTACTCTGTTTCCAGGATGGTATTTACCTGTGAGTCCCCTAAGTAGCCGTCGATCGTTCCGCGAAATAAAAAATGACGAAACGACCCTAAGCGCCCTTCATGAAACAACTGTTGCAATTGGCAGCCGATGGGGCAGGCGATCCGCAAAACAAAAAAATGCGAAACGACCCTAATCCCATTTTCGGACACTTCCGCAATAAGGCGCTAACCCCATGAAAAAGCTTCCCATAGCTGTCCTGGCAGCCGTAATCGCCGCAGCTATCGTCTGGGGCATCCGCTCTCGTAACGCGCCCCTGGACACCCGAATCCGCTTCTCAGGGAACCTGGAAATGACGCAGGTCAACATCGCGTTCAAGGTTCCGGGCAAACTCATCGAGCGGAACTTCAACGAAGGCGACCCCGTGAAAAAGGGCGCGGTCGTGGCGCGGCTCGACCCGGAACGCGTCACGCGGGAGCGGGGTAGCGCGCAGCAGGGCGTCACCGTGGCCGAGTCGCAGCTTGTGCTCCTCCGCACGGCCATCGAGCAGCAGCGGGAATCGCTTGCCGCCGAAACGCAGTTGCGGCAGGCGGAAATCGCGGAGGCGCAGGCGCATCTGGACCAGTTGCTTGCCGGGTCGCGCAAACAGGAAATCCAGCTTGCCCGCGCCGCCGTGGAGGAAATCAAGACCGAACACGAGCGCGCGGCGAAAGACTGGCAGCGGGCCCAAGCTCTGTTCCTCAATGAGGACATTTCCACCCAGCAGCGCGACCAGTTCAAGGGGCGCTTCGACGGGACCCAAGCCGCGCTCGACCAGGCGAGGCAACGCCTGGCTCTGGCGGAGGAAGGTCCCCGCAAGGAAGATGTCGCCGCCGCCCGCGCGCAGGTGGCCCGCGCACAGGCCGCGCTGCGGCTCACCGAATCCGCCCGCATCGAACTGCGGAGGAAGGAGCAGGAGACCGCCACGCGGCGCGCCGAAATTGAACGCGCGCGGGCCCAGGTCTCGGTGCTTGATTCACAGGTATCGGACAACGCCGCCCTGTCGCCGTTGGACGGCGTCGTGCTTTCGAAAGCGGCCGAGGCCGGGGAAGTGCTGGCCGCCGGCGCAAACGTCTTGACCATCGCCGACGTGGAGCATCCGTGGCTCCGTGGCTACATCGCCGAACAGGACCTGGGCCGGGTGAAGGTGGGCGCGAAGGTAAGAGTCTCGACCGATTCGTTTTCCGGCAAAGTGTACGAGGGCAGGCTTACCTTCATCGCATCCGACGCGGAGTTTACGCCCAAGCAGATCCAGACGGCGGCGGAACGCGTCAAGCTCGTGTACCGCGTGAAGGTGGAGATTCCAAACCCCGCGCGAGAGCTTAAGTTGAACATGCCTGCCGATGCGGAGATCGTGATCGAGCCCTGATGCCGCCGAATCGTATCCCTTTCATCAGCCGTTCGGGCTGCCTCCGGCTTGGTGGGGCGGTCCCGCTCCGCGCGACGCTCCGCGCGGGACGCCCCCGTCCCGCCGCCGGAAGCGGAGGCGGATAACCAATTGCCGCCGTTCATTGAAGCACGCAACCTGACGCGCCGCTTCGGCGGAATCACGGCCGTTAACGGCGTGAATCTCTCCGTCGCGCAAGGCGAGATCTTCGGCCTGCTCGGGCCTGACGGCGCGGGCAAGACCACCATGCTGCGGATGCTCTGCGGCCTGATGGACCCGAGTGAAGGCGAAGCGCGCGTCGCGGGCTACGACTGTTCCCGCGAAACGGACGCCATCAAGGATTCGATCGGCTACATGGCCCAGCGCTTCGGACTCTATGGCGACCTGACCGTGCGGGAGAACATGCTCTTCTACGCCGATCTGTTCGGCCTCGCGGCGAGCGAAGTGGAGCCTCTCATGCTCGACCTGTTGCGCATGACCCGCATGGAACCCTTCCAACAGCGCCAGGCGGGGCGGCTCTCGGGTGGCATGAAGCAGAAGCTCGCGCTCATGTGTACGCTGCTGCATCATCCGCGCGTCCTGTTTCTGGACGAGCCGACCAACGGCGTGGACCCGCTCTCCCGCCGCGATTTCTGGGACATTCTGTACCGCCTGGTTGCCGATGGCCTCACCGTTTTCGTCACGACAGCCTACCTGGAGGAGGCCGAGCGTTGCAATCGCGTGGGCCTCATGCACCACGGCCGCCTCATCCGTTGCGACACTCCGGCCGCGCTCAAGCGGGAGACCGGCGAGGAGCACTTCGAGGATGTGTTTGTGGCGTTGATCGGGAGCGCGGATGCCTGAAGCGTTCGCCGTCTCCGCCGGAAATCTGGTCAAGCGGTTCGGTGACTTTTTCGCCGTGGATCACGTCAGCTTCGCCGTCAAGCCCGGCGAGATTTTCGGCTTTCTCGGCCCGAACGGCGCCGGAAAGTCCACCACCATCCGCATCTTGTGCGGGTTGCTGCGCCCGTCCGGAGGGACCGCCGAGGTTGGCGGACTGGACGTCTACACGCAGCCGGAACAGATCCGCAGGATCATCGGCTACATGTCGCAGAAATTCTCGCTCTATGACGACCTCACGGTCGATGAGAATCTCGATTTCTTCGCGGGCATCTACGGCGTACCCCGCGCCGCGCGGAGTGAACGCAAGCAGTTCGCGCTCCGCATGGCCGGCCTCGAAGACAAGCGGGGCATGATGACGCGGCTCCTCCCAGGGGGCTGGAAACAGCGGCTTGCGTTGGGCTGTGCGATCCTCCACGAACCGCCGATCCTGTTTCTGGACGAGCCCACATCGGGCGTCGATCCCATCGCGCGGCGGCGATTCTGGGACCTCATTCGCGAATTCGCGGCGGCGGGACGCACCGTCTTCGTCTCCACGCACTACATGCAGGAAGCCGAGTTGTGCGGCAGGCTCTCGCTGATGTACCGCGGCAAGATGATCGCCATGGGAACGCCCGGCGAGTTGAAGGCGGCCGCGGGAAAGCGGTCGATGGAGGAAGTCTTCGTCGAGTTGATTGAAGAAGAGGAGCGGAAGCTCGCATGACCTGGCGACGCACATGGGCCGTCGCCCGGAAGGAAGCGCTGCACATTCGCCGCGACGTGCGAAGTCTGATCCTCGCGCTGCTCTTGCCGCTCATTCTGCTGGTGCTGTTCGGCTATGCGCTCACGCTCGACGTGGACCGCATCCCCGCGTTCGTTTACGATGCCGACCAAAGCGTGGAGAGCCGCGCCCTGATCGCACGTTTCCAGGGATCTAACTATTTTTCGCTCCTGGGCGCGGTGGAAAACGAAAAGGCGCTTGAAGCCAAAATCGACCGGGATGAATGCCTGCTCGGGATCGCCATTCCACGCGGCTACGCGACGCGGTTGCTCTCGGGCCGCGAAGCGTCCGTGCAGCTTCTGATCGACGGGAGCGATTCGAACACGGCTTCGATCGCTCTTGGCTACGTGGATGCGCTGGTCCAGTCGCACACGGTGGAGTTGCAATCGAAGGCGCAGGTGCGGCGGGCCGGACGAACGGTGGTCCCGCCCGTCGAACTCCGTACGCGAATCTGGTACAACAGCGAGCTGAAGTCGCGGAACTTCATCGTGCCGGGCTTGATCGCCGTCGTTCTGATGATCATCGCCGCGCTGCTGACCTCGCTCACCATCGCCCGCGAGTGGGAGAACGGAACCATGGAGCAACTGCTTTCGACTCCGCTGCGGCCGGCCGAAATGGCTCTCGGCAAGCTGATGGCGTTCTTCGCGCTGGGGCTTGTCGACGTGGCGGTCTCCGTGATGGTCGGCGTATTCGTGTTCGGCGTCCCGCTGCGCGGCAGTGTGCTCTTCCTGTTCTTTACAAGCTGCATTTTCATGTTTGGCGCGCTCTGCTGGGGCATCCTGCTTTCGGCCGTGACGCGGTCGCAACTGCTCGCCTACCAGGCGGGGCTTGTCACCTCCTTCCTGCCCGCGTTTCTGTTGTCCGGTTTTACGTTTGCCATCGAAAACATGCCGCCGGCCGTACAGGCGATCACTTATCTGTTTCCGTCGCGCTACTTCGTCGGCATTCTGAAGGGCGTGTTTCTAAAGGGCGTGGGGATGGAGGTTGTGGGGATTGAAGTGCTGTTCCTCGCGGTATACGGAGCGCTCGTGTTTTTCCTGACGGTGCGCGTTCTCAAACGGAAGCTGGCCTAGCCTATGTGGGAACGAATCCTGGTCATTCTCCGGAAAGAACTCCTGCAGACGATGCGGGAGCCACGGATGCGCGTCCTGGTGCTCATCCCGCCCATGATTCAGTTGGTGGTCTTCGGATACGCGGTCAATCTCGATGTCGATCAGGCGCGCATCGCCTGGATGGATCGCGATCAGTCGCCCGCGAGCCGCGAGTTGAGGCACGCGTTTACCGGTTCGCGCCGCTTTGAAATCGTGGCCTATCCGTCGAACGACGCGGAGGTGTCGCGTCTGCTCGACCGCGGCGAAGTGCAGGCCGCGGTGAACGTACTCGCCGGATTCGACGCGGACATCAAACGGGGCAAGACGGCCGGGATCCAGATCCTGATCGACGGCGCGAATTCGAATACGGCGTCGATCGTCGCGGGTTACGCTTCTCAGGTGGTGGCGCGCTTTGCGGCCGCGGTCCGCGTGGAGAGACTGAACGAGCGCCGCGTCGGGCAGTTGGAAGCGGTCAATCCGGGAATTCCGTCGATCTCCGCGAGGACGCGCGTCTGGTTCAACCCGGACTTGCAGAGCCGCAATTACTTCGTGCCCGGCGTGATCGTGAACATCCTGATGATCGTGACCGTGATGCTGACGTCCATGGCGATCGTGCGCGAGAAGGAGATCGGAACAATGGAGCAATTGATGGTGACGCCGATTCGTCCGCTGGAACTGATGATCGGAAAAGCGCTGCCGTTCGCCGGTGTCGGGATGCTGAATCTGACAATGATTACGGTCGCGGCTCGCCTGGTGTTCCACGTGCCGATCAAGGGCAGCCTGCTTCTCCTCGGTCTCTGCGGCGCGTTGTTTCTGATGACGGCCTTGGGCGCGGGTCTGTTCGTTTCCACAGTCTCGGCCACGCAGCAACAGGCGATGTTGTCGTCGTTCCTGTTCTTCATGCCCGCCTTCATGCTGAGTGGTTTCGCGTTTCCCGTCCGGAACATGCCGCTTGCGGCGCAATATTTGTCGCGCGTGAATCCGCTGCGGTATTTCCTGGAGATCGTGCGCGGGATTTTTCTCAAGGGTTCGGGCGTTGCGGAGCTCTGGCCGCAGATGACGGTGCTGGCCCTCTCCGGCGCGCTGATTCTCGGCGTGAGCGCAATGCGTTTCCGCAAGAGGCTGGACTGACCCCGGAAGCAAATCGGGGAGCCGCGGCCGCCTGAGCCGAATCGACGAAATCCCCCATGAGCTCAGGCCGCGGGAGCGATAGCGGCTCGCGATCCGCGCCTCGACTGAAGGAAAATGACAGGGATGATTACTTACCGCCTTGGAAACGATCTCGACCTCGATCAGGTCGTCGAACTGTACCGCTCCTGTTCGCTCGGCGCGCGCAGGCCCGTCGACGAACGCGAGCGCATGGGCCGCATGCTGCGGAATGCGAACCTTGTCGTGACGGCTTGGGACGGGGACCTGCTCGTGGGAATCGCCCGGTCACTAACGGATTTCGCCTACGCGACTTATCTCTCCGACCTGGCGGTCCGCGAGACGCATCAGCGCCTGGGGATTGGAAAGGAGTTGATGCGGATTACGCAGCGCGAAGGCGGTCAGGCGCGCATTGTGCTGCTGTCCGCCCCCGCGGCCGCTACGTACTATCCTCAGGCCGGATTGACGCAGCATCCATCCGCCTGGACTTTGGGCCCCGAAGACGCGATTCGGTAAGCCAGCTAAACCGCCACTTGAAGGAAATCCGCGTAGCTGCCTTTGAAGTCCTCGATCCGGCCATCGTCGAAGCGCCAGACGCGCGTTGCGACTTCATCGATCAAATCCTCGTCGTGCGTCACCAACAGCACCGTTCCTTCATACCGCTGGAGCGCGATATTCAGAGCGTTGATCGATTCAAGATCGAGATGGTTCGTAGGCTCGTCGAAGATCAGGAAGTTCGGCTTCTGGAGCATCAACTTGCACATGATCAGGCGCGCCGCCTCGCCGCCCGAGAGAGCCGCTGTAGGTTTGGCTCCCTCTTCCCCGCTGAAAAGCATCTGCCCAAGCAGGCCGCGCAGCTCCTCGTTCGAGGCTTGCAGATCGAACTGGTGCAGCCAATCGATCGCGGTCATCCCCGCCGGGATCGAGGCCCGGTGATCCTGCGCGAAGTAGCCGACTTGAACCTCGTGACCCCAATCGACTTTCCCGCTGTCGATCGAGGCGTCCGGCTCGAATGCGCCGGGCGCGGCGTTCTTTAATAGTGCCTTGAGGAGCGTGGTCTTTCCCGCGCCGTTGCGGCCCATGATGGCGACCTTCTCGCCGCGCGGAACGCTGGCGCTGAAGTTAGCGACGATGGCGCGGCCGCCGTAGGCCTTGGAGACTCCGGAAAACTCCAGCGCCGTCCGCCCGGACGGGCGGGTCATCTGGTAGCGGATAAAGGGGCGTTGGATGTTGGACCTTGCAAGTTCGGCGGTCTGGAGCCGCTCCACCTCTTTCTTCCGTGAGGTCACCTGACTCGACCGCGTACCGGCTGAGAAGCGCGCGATGAACTCTCCCAACTGTGCGATCTTCTTCTCGCGCTGGGCGTTGCCCGCCTCGATCTGCGAGCGGATCTGCGTCTTCCGCAGTACCATGTCGTCGTAGCCGCCCGGGTACGTGATGATGGTCTGGTAATCGATGTCGGCGATGTGCGTGCAGACGTTGTTGAGGAAGTGGCGGTCGTGCGAGATGACGATGAGCGATCCCTCGTAACGGTTCAGGAACTCCTCAAGCCAGTGGATGGATTCGAGATCGAGGTGGTTGGTCGGTTCGTCAAGGAGCAGCGCCTGAGGGTGGCCGAATAGAGCCTGCGCCAGTAGGACGCGAACCTTGTGGCCTCCCTGAAGTTCGCCCATTTTCCGTTCGTGCATTTCGTCCGGAATGTCCAGGCCGGCGAGCAGCACGGCGGCGTCGCTTTCGGCCGTATAGCCGTCCTCGTCGCCGACGATGCCCTCGAGCTCTCCGAGGCGCATTCCGTCCTCGTCGGTCATTTCCGGCTTCGAGTAGATAATTTCCCGCTCCTCGAGCGCCTTCCAGAGCGGTTGGTTACCCATGACGACGGTGTCGATGACGCGGAAAGGATCGAAGGCGAACTGGTCCTGGCGCAGAACCCCGAGCTTCTTCGGACGGACGACTGCGCCCTTTTGAGGCTCCAGTTCACCGGTAAGAAGCCTCATGAAAGTGGACTTTCCGGCTCCGTTGGGGCCGGTGAGACCGTAGCGGCGTCCGGCGGGGAAGGCGGTAGACACGTCTTCGAACAGGACTTTGGCGCCGTAGCGCATGGAGACATTGCTGACTGAAATCACGGGGAACTGTTATTATACCGCGAAAGCAGGCCACCGGCGTGGTCTGGTTCGAACGCGATTGGAGGTTAGATTAGATGCGCCTTGCTCCGACCGGTCCCCTGCGCTAAGGTGGAGAGTACTGGCTGTCTTTTCGGGTCTGGCTTCAGGAAGGAGGTTGTCGTGTCTGTTTTGCGCATTCCGTTCGCCCTTCTTTTCCTTGCCGTTCTGACTCTCGGGCAATCCCCGGAAGCCACCGTCAACGGCATTGCCCGCGACTCTCAGGGAGCGGTTGTCCCCGGAGTTGAAGTGATGGCGCACAACGCCAGCACCGGCCAGACACAGAACCTGGAGCTTGATATTGCGCTTGAGGTCGGCGCGGTTACCGAGTCCGTGATGGTTTCGGCAAGAGCCGGGTCGCTTGAAACCCCCACCGCCGACGTGAATCAGTTGGTTGAGGCCAGGACGGTCGAAGACATGCCTCTCGGCGACCGCCGCACCATGAATATCATCGGCCTCACCGGCGCAGCCGTCTTCATCAATTACGACACCGGCGGAAAACCGAACTTTTCGCTTGCAGGCGGGCGCACGCAGAGCCAGAATTTCTATATGGATGGCGGCACGATCCAGAACATGCGTCTCGGCATCGGCCAGGTGGACACCGATCCGCCCGTCGAAACCGTGGCGGAGGTGAAGGTGCTGACAAACAACTACACCGCCGAATACGGCGGCTCTGCCGGTGGCGTGATTGTCGCGACAACCAAGAGTGGAACGAACCGTTTCAAGGGATCCGTGTACGAGTACTTCCGCAACGAGAAGCTGGACGCCGGAAATTTCTTCGCGCCCGTCGCAAACGGCCAGAAACAGCGCGCGCTGCTGCGCTATAACGTGTTCGGCGGAGCAATCGGCGGCCCCGTCGTGCTTCCCAAGTACAACGGTAAGGATAAATCATTTTTCTTTTTTTCCTACGAGAGGTCTCGCCGCCGCGAGGGCCTGACAGATCAGTTCACCGTGCCAACCCCCGAACAGAAGGCGGGCGATTTCTCCCGCTCCTTGAACGCGGCCGGTCAGGGGTGGTAGGTTCGGCGGGGCCTCCACGCCGCGTGCAACTTGGAGTGAGATATGTGTTTTGAGGTTAAACAAGGCCGTTGACGGGCCAGGAAGCCTGTCCGGCTCGTGGAGTTTTCACATGAAATTCATCGGGACTGTTCTTCTGCTTGGGGTGATAGGGTTGATGGCATTGCCGGGCGCGGCACAGACTTCAACTTCGCAAATCTCCGGCACTGTGCGAGACCCTTCCGGCGCGGTTGTTCCCGGAACGGCGGTCACGCTCACCAATGAGGCAACGGGCGTCGCGCGGAAGCAAATCACGACCGCGGCCGGCGTCTACGCTTTTGCGTCGATTCCCGCAGGCACTTACACGATCAAGGTCGAATCGCCCGGCTTCAGGACGCTTACGCAGGCCGGTAACCTCGTTCAGGTGAGCACGCCGGCGACCGCGGACATCACGCTGCAGGTGGGCGCGACAACCGAGAGCGTGGAAGTCATCGCATCGAGCGAAGTCCTCCAAACTTCGTCCGCGACGCTCGGCAACGTCGTCGAACAACGGGCGATCGTGAGTCTTCCGCTGAACGGCCGCAATCCGCTCAACTTGCTGATGTACGAACCGGGCGTTACGCAACGCTCCGGCAATACGGTCAATGTTAACGGCGCGCGCTCGACCGCCGTGAATGTAACCATCGACGGCATCGAGGCCAACGAGTCAACCAATCCGAACCCGACCAACAACATCTTCCGCCTCAATCCGGACAACGTGCAGGAGTTCAAGGTGACGACGTCGAACCCCAGCCCAGAGGAAGGCCGCAATTCCGGCGCCAATGTGTCAATCGCGACGCGTTCGGGAACGAACCAGTTGCATGGGTCGCTTTTCGAATTCTTCCGCAACACCGCGCTGAATGCTCAGGAGTTTTACGCGAATGCGCAGGGCCTTACAAAGCCCGTCATTAATTTGAATCAATACGGATTCGAATTCGGCGGCCCTATCCGGCGCAATAAGACGTTTTTCTTCCTCAGTTGGCAGGGCCAGAAGGTGAACTTCGCCGACCCGGTAGACAAGGCATTCGGCGAGAGCGTGGACCTTTATACGCCCTCGGCTCTCTCTGGAATCTATCGCTATTGGGTAGCGAATTCCGCGAACCCCCAGGTAATCTCCGGGCAAAGGATCACGCAGAATTCCTCGCTTCTCGTGGATCCGGGAACCGGACAACTCGCGCCGGGTGTGCGGAACTGCGCCGCTCCCACCGATTCGAACTGCGTCGCCTCCTACAACATCTTTGCAAACGATCCTGCGAGGATCGGCCTCGATTCCGCGGTGAAGTCCGTGCTTGGCGGCTATCCTGCGCCGAACTCATACAATGGCGGCGATGGGTTGAACACCGGCATCTATCAGTGGAACTCCCCGTTCCAGGTACGGGGGCCGCAGTATCTTTTTCGCGTGGACCATACGCTAAACTCCAATCACTCCGTATTCGTGCGGTACCTTGGCGGCAAGCAGAGCACGCTGAACGGCGACCCGCTAAACGGCCGGCCGGTCGTAATCCCCGGTTATCCACCGCGCGGCGAGGTGTTCCGCCCCTCGACCAACGTGGCTGTCGGGTTCCGCAGCGTCCTTTCGGCGCGCCTGGTAAACGAACTGACTCTGGGATTCTCGCGATGGCAATTTCTGTTCACGCAGGGCGAGGCCAATCCGGCGTTTCCCAACGGACCACGCTTCACGTTTAACAACTCGGATGTCGATTACACGGCCAACCCCCACACCTATCGCGCGGTGAACACGCCGCAGATCGTCGAGAACCTGAGCTACCTCACTGGGAAGCATGTGATGCGTTTCGGCGGGAACTTTCGCTTCTACCAGCACAACGATCAACGGGGCGACGTCGGCGGCACGAGTCTTACGCCCGCGATTTCGCTCTCGCGCACGACACGCCCGCCGGCCGGCTTCACGCTGCCCGCCGCCGGCTCCGCCACTGTCCCCGGAATCAACGCCACGGACCTGAACCGCCTCCAGGGCACGATCAACGATTTGCTGGGCATACCGGCAGGTCTGACTCAGGTCTTCATGGGAGACCTCAAGCACGACACCTACGCCCCATTTCTATTAGGGCCGAAGACCGTAAACGTCTGGGCGCAGGGCCAGCGCGCCAGACAATTCAACTTTTTCCTTCAGGACGAATGGAAACTGCGGCGAGATCTCACGATGAACTACGGTGTCCGGTGGGAAGTCAATCCACCGGCGACCGAGGCCGGAGACCGGGCTTACGTTCCGGACAAGGCGATCGACGGCAGCCAGGGGCCGGTGACGTTCGTCCACGCGGATCGCTGGTGGAAAAACCATAACCGCACCGCGCTCGCGCCGAGGTTGGGTTTCGCGTGGTCGCCGGGCGGATCGTCCAGGATGGTGGTGCGCGCCGGCTATGGCATCGCGTTCGACCCGGTGGGCACGTTCCAGGTCACGTCGGTCGCGGCGTCCGTTCCGGGTCAAACCTATACATGCCGGGCAACGTTTAGTGGGGCCAATGGCGCGTTGGCCACGACTCCCGGGTGCGCCGGGGTGGCTGACGTCCGTTTGGGCGCGGGGTTCCCCAACAGCCTTCCATCTCCCACCGCGAAGCCCACTAGTTTCCTTAACCCGCCCGCGCAGGTGCAAAGCAACGCTCCGGCCGTACGGGTGTTCGATCCGAATCTGAAGCTGCCCACTGTCCACATGTGGAATCTCACCATCCAGCGCGAGTTGCCGGGCGGGTATGTCGTTTCGGGCGGTTACGTGGGGCGGCGCGGTACGCGCCTCTACCGCTCCTGGGATGTGAATCAGATCGACTCCGCTCCGATTCTGCCATCGTTTCTTGCGATGAAGGGGAACGTAGGTCTTGGCGGCGGCTGCCGTCCGGATGGCACCTTGGCGAGCGGGAGTGCATGCGCGGGCGCGGCGCCAGTGCCGATCCTGCAACGGGGAATCGTCAATCAGACATTCGTCAACTCCGCGACTACGCAAACGGATTTGAACCAGAATGCCGCCGGCAACTTCGCGGGGCGTGTGGAACAGACGACGCTGCTCGCGGGGTTGCGGCCGAATCAACAGTTCGCGCAGATTCTGAAGATAGACAACGGCGGCGACTCCAACTATCACGCCGCGCAGTTCACGTTCCGCAAACGCTACGACAAGGCTGGAATGCTGGTGCATGGCGCATACACCCTGTCGAAGTCGATCGACGATCTTTCGATAGATCCTGTGGCTGCGACGGTCGGCGGCGGATTGACCACGACGAACTCCCGCACGCCGGCGGACGGCCGGAACTACCGTAACGAACGCGCTCGAAGCGATTTCGACCAACGCCATGTGGTGAACTTCACGGGAATCTACGAGTTGCCGTTCGGCCGGGGCAAACGCTTTTTCGACGCGGTTCCAAAAGCGGTGAACTCTGTTATTGGCGGATGGAGCCTGAACGGGCTTTACACCTATCAATCCGGCGAGCCGTTTACCGTGCGCTCCGGCGTGCTGACGGCGAACTTCACGGCGCAAAGCCGCGCCGCTTTGAAGCCTGGGGTTGCCCTTCCGCAAGCGCAGTTGCAATCAAAGGGCGGGGTGCTGGGGCCGGTCTACTTTCCGAATGCGGAGGCATTTACGTTTCCCGCGCCCGGAGAACTCGGGATTGGCCGCAACGTTTTCCAGGGACCGAGTTACTGGAACCTGGATGCCGGCGTGACCAAGGGGTTCCAGTTCACAGAGCGTGTGAAGATGGTTTTCCGCGCGGAGTTTTTCAACGCGCTGAACCATCCGAACTTCCGCAATCCGCGCGACGCGAGCGTGGGAAGCCCGGCAATCACGTCCGGAGTATTTGGGCAAGCGTGCTGCGTGACGCTCTCGACGGCAAGTTCGGCGACGACGAACCAGAACGGCGAGAGCTGGCGAGTCGTGCAGCTTGCGCTGAAGCTTTCGTTCTGACGAGGAGAGCTTCCGCGCACGACCGCAATGCCGATGCTCGGGAATACGTTTTGGCGCCATTGACATCAAGACCCATCGGTCGTTGTGATAGCGCCCAAGCGCCACACGTATAAGCGACATGGGGCACGTAGCCTTCCCTCTGGCTCTGGTCCGGCTTGAGCAAGGGTCCGCGGAGCCGTCCGATGACTTTGCTGCCACCCGGGCAGCTCCGGGCAAGCCCCTGCCTCTTCACCGCCGATTCATCATCCTCAAAAGAGCGGGGCCTCCGGCGGGCCGGATTGAACAAGCTGCGACTTGCCTGGCGGTGGAGGCGGGCCGCCAAGCGGGCCGTCCGCGCTGCAATTTTAGCGGAGGCAGTCAGCGATCTGAACGTTTGGATAATGCTTCCTTGAATCTATCACCCCTGCCCGGTCTGAACTGCTCGCGGCAACACTACTGGACGGGGCTGCCGTCAGCGTTCACCTTCACCTCGGAATCCGCGCGGCCCGTCTTGACCTGTGCCTCGTAGTACATGACGCTCCCTTTGGTGACTTTCTCGACAAACTTGATTTTCCCTTCGGCGGCGCGGCTCTTGATCGCGTCGCGGGCGGCCGCCGGGATCGAATCGAGCGCGACCTCCTCTTCGACGCTTACCAGGTTGCCGCTTTCGTCGAACGAAACATCCCGCCCGCGGCCATTCACTTTGAATTCGGCTTCATACAGGGTCGTCCCGTCTTCGACTTCCCTGGTTAGGCCTTTGAGCGTGGCGTTCCCTCGCTGCCCGGCAACGGCATTTTGCACCGCAACCGGGAGATCCTTCATCTTGATCTTGGTTTCGGTGTTCGTGTCCGCGGCGAACGCCCGCGTGAGAATCAGCGCCGTGAGAGCCAGATAGTTCTTCATAGACCAAGTATCGTATATCGCCAGTTACTCCCGCGCGTGGTTCACATGCTTCGGCGCCTGATAGCGCACGTTGAGATGCGGCGTCCCAAGGCGCGCGTGATTCTGGATCTTCGAGGTCAGGCAGCTTTCGAGCGCGCCGCTCACGATGAGCGTCCGCTCCACCGGATACGGCGCAACGCCGGTTCGGAACATCTCCTCGATCTTGCTCACCAGACACGCCGAATAGGTGACGTTCGGCACCGGCGAGAGGAAAAACTGCGTGGACTGGATGTCCATGCCCTTGACCTTTGCGGCGAATGTGTAATCGCTCTGGACGCCGTTCAGCATGAGGAGCGTGGTGCGAAGGCCGTCGTTGCGTTCAATGAAATAGGCCGCCGGATTCTTCGCCAGCTTTCGGGCCTCGCCGCTCGCGACCATTTCCT
>SHUI01000103.1 GCA_009697455.1 Bryobacterales bacterium | reverse complement strand
CACGCTTGTGGCGGAACGGAGCATGAAACTTATCTTCCGAAGCGCGACGGCGAGGAAAGAACCGACAAAAACAAGCAGAATATTACCATGCCTCCGAGTATACTGGCGACTATCATACCGACCCCCACCTCCGCACTAGCAATTTGAGTGCCGCGAGCTTCTGTTTGTGGTACGTTGCTCTCTATGCGTTTGGATTTTGCATTTGGAAAAACAGGTCTGCACCTGGAATTGCCCGAAGGGTTCGAATACCGTGTCCTCGAAGCGAAGTCGGCGCTGCCGCTTGGGGATCAGGCCGGGGCGGTCGAAGAGGCGCTTGATGCTCCAATCGGCTGTGCGCCGCTTCGGGATCTCGCAAGAGGGAAACGGACCGCGGCGATTTCGGTTTGCGATATCACGCGCCCCGCCCCCAACCGTCTTGTCTTGCCTCCCCTTTTGGCTCGACTCGCGGACGCGGGCATTCCGCGAGACGGAATTACGATTCTCATCGCAACGGGCCTGCACCGGCCCGCGACGGATGCGGAGATTCGCGAAATCGTGGGAGAGGAAATCGCGTCGGGATACCGCGTGGTGAATCACGACGCGCGCGCGCTTTCCGAACACAGACATCTGGGCACAACCGCCGCCGGAACCCCGGTGTACGTGGATGAGCGGTTCGTCGCGGCGGATCTCCACATCACCCTGGGCTTCATCGAGCCGCATCTGATGCTGGGTTTCTCGGGCGGACGCAAACTGATCGCGCCGGGCCTCGCCGCGCAGGAGACCATCAAAGTACTGCACAGTCCGAAGTTCATGCGTGACCCGAGGGCCGTGGAGGGATCGATCGAGGACAATCCGCTGCACAAGGAACTTCTTGAGATATCGGAAATGGCTGGGCACGATTTCCTGGTGGACGCAGCGCTTGCCGCCGGACCTCCGGGACAGCGCCCGGTCGCGGGCGTGTTTGCGGGAAAGCCCAGGCTTGCGCATGCGCGCGGCGTGGAATTTGTGTCGCGGGTGATGCTGGAAACGCTCGATCGGCCCGTCGACGCCGTCATCACCACATCCGCCGGCTATCCGCTCGACCTCACCTTCTATCAGGCCATCAAAGGCGTCACGGCGGCGCGGCATATCGTCAAACCCGGCGGCAAGATCCTTCTGCTCGCGGAATGCTCGGAAGGCGCGGGCGCACCCGAGTTTCGCAATATGCTTGCGGCGAACCCCGATGGGGCGAAGTTCATGGATCGGATCGCGGCGGCACCAGTGGTGGTGGACCAATGGCAGTTGGAGAAACTCGCGCTCGTAACCGCGAAGTGCGACGTTTTATATTACGTTCCGGGCTTGCCCGCCGAGTATCACGCATCATTGTGGGGCACGTCCTACGGGACAGCCGCGGATGCGGTGGCAGTTCTGGCCGCGGGTTTGAAACCGGGCGCGACGATCGCCGTAATTCCTGAAGGTCCGTACGTGCTGGCGCGCGCGGAATCCCGCGTCAGGGAGGAAGCATTCGCATGAAGACGCCGTTATTGCTGTTGGCTGCTCTGTTTGCGGCATTCGCCGCCGGCGACGCGGAAGACGGGTTCACGCCGATGTTCAACGGCAAGGATCTTTCCGGATGGATCGTGGACACGCCCGGCCTGTGGCAGTTCAAGGACGGCGTGATCGGCGCCAAATCGCCCGGGCTGAAGTACAACGATTTTCTGCGCACGGAAAAGCACTTTGGCGATTTCGTTCTGAAGGCGTCTTTCAGGCTGGTCGGCGGCTATGGGAATTCGGGTATCCAGTTCCGCAGCAAACCCGTGCCCGATTCGCACGAGGTTTCGGGATACCAGGCCGATATAGGCCAGCAGTATTGGGGTTGCCTGTATGACGAATCGAGGCGTAAGAAAGTCCTGGTGCAAGCCGCGCCGGAGAATCTCAAGACGCTTAACAAAGACGGCTGGAACGATTACACAGTTACGGCCAAGGGTAACCGCATCACAATCGAGTTGAACGGTGTGAAGACCGTCGACTACACCGAGACAGAGCCCGGCATCGAGACAACCGGCTTCGTAGCGCTTCAGATTCACAGCTCGCCTGAACCATCGGAAGTGCAGTTCAAGAATGTGCGGATCAAGGAACTGCGATAGCGTCCATGACCCACCGCGTACTCCTCCGGGGATCTCTTTCTTTTCTGTTGGCTGTCTTGTGCGCCCCACTCGGTTCGCAGCAAATAGGGATCCCGGAGAGTTCCGCGCGGGTTCCGCCGTCCGGCGAAAGGCTGCACTACGCCGTAGAGTGGAAGCTCATCACAGCCGGCCGCGCGACGCTCGGTTGGAGCGGCCAGCCTTCGAACGGCTGGCAAACCACCCTCCACATCGAATCCGCGGGCCTCGTCTCCAAGTTGTTCAAGGTGCAGGACGATTACAAATCCACGCTCGCGGCGAATCTATGCGCAACCGGGTCGCAGATGACTGCGAGCGAAGGCACGCGCCGCCGCGATACCCGCATCGTGTACAACAGCGACACGCGCAAGGCGCACTACCTGGAACGCGACCTGGTGAAGAACGCCGTCGCGCTCGAAAAAGAAATCGACATTCCAGGGTGCGTGTATGACATCATCGGCGCGCTTTACCACCTTCGTACGCTCAATCTAGAGCCCGGACAGTCTGTTCAACTCCCCCTCAGCGACGGAAAGAAGAGCGTGAACGCGCGCATCGAGGCGCAGGCCCGCGAGGAAATCAAGACGCCCGCAGGAGCCAGGAAAACGATCCGTCATGAAGCCTTCCTGTTCAACAACGTCCTTTACCAACGGCCGGGACGCGTGTTCATCTGGCTCACCGACGACCGGCAGCGGGTTCCGGTTCAGATCCGCGTCCGCCTTCAGTTTCACATCGGCACCATCACACTGCTTCTTGAAAAGGAAGAACACTCATGAAACGCTCAGCACCTGGATACAGATGTTCGCGCCTGGGCCTCTTTGGGGTGCTCCATGCGATCGCGCTCTTGCACGCACAGCCCGCGCCAAGTCCGGTTCTGAATGCACGGGACTCCATGGCCCTGTTCCAGCGCGTCGTGACATTGATGGAATCGACCACGGTCGCAGTGCCGGAACTGGTGCGTGCTGGCGCGCCCGTGCTCGAGAATACGCGCCAGTCCTTGATCACGCTCGAAGCGGCCTCCACGCAGCAGCACGCGGGTTTGACGCACACCTTCCTGAAGAACACGCGCGCTTATCTGGCGCTCGCCGATTCGGTCGCGAAGCCGTTCCCCTTCCCGCAGGAGGCGAGCAGGCAGTTCGCGGAATTGCGCGACTCGGTCGACCGCGTGGAATCGCACTTCCATGCATTGCTCGACCGTAAGGAATCGCAACTGCGTAGTCCCGACCGCGACAATCTGCGCCGCTACGCCGAAGCGAACGAACGGCTCGCCCCGCAGCCGCCGGGCGCGAACAGGGTCGTTTTTTACGGCGATTCCATCACGGACGGCTGGCGGCTCAACGAGTATTTCGCCGGCCGCGATTTCGTCAACCGCGGCATCGGCGGGCAAATTACGGGCGAAATGCTCGGCCGCATGAAAGCGGACGTGATTGACCTGAAACCGAAGGCAATGCTGGTGCTCGCGGGAACAAACGACATCGCGCGCGGCGTGCCGTCGAAGGCCATTGCGAACAATCTCACGATGATCGCGGATCTGGCTGAATTTCATCACATCAAGCCCATGTTCGCTTCGCTTCTTCCGGTCAGCGATTACCACAAGGGAGTGAACCGGCAGAACGAGCGAAGCATTCAGCGGCCGCCCGCGACGATCCTCGAGATGAACCGCTGGCTGCAAGCCTTCTGTAAGGAGCGAGGCTTCGTCTACGTGGATTACTTCAACGCGGTTGTCGACAAGCAGGGCTTTATCCGTGCGGACCTCGCCGACGACGGACTACATCCGAACGCGGCTGGTTATCGCTTAATGGCTCCCGTGGCGCTCGCCGCAATCGACAAGTTGTTTCCACCTGTTGCCGCGCCCGCCGCGCCTCCGCCGAAGCGGCGGCGATAGATGAACCGCCGTCTACTTTTGAGACTGATCGCGCCGGCTTCGCTTCTGATGGGGATTGCGGCGGCTCAGGAACACGTGTCCTTTCCATCCGAAGACGGAGGGCGGGTCCATGCGGACGTGTACGGCAGCGGTGACCGCGGTATTGTACTTGCTCACGGAGGGCGCTTCAACAAGGAGAGTTGGCGTGCGCAGGCTCTGGCGCTGACGGACGCCGGGTTTCGAGCATTGGCGATCGACTTCCGCGGCTACGGCCAGTCCCGCGGCCCGGGCCAATCCGACATCTATACCGCGCCACTGCACCTTGATGTGCTCGCCGCAGTCCGCTATCTGCGAAAGACGGGCGCGGGGAGCGTCTCGGTAGTAGGGGCAAGTCTGAGAGGCGGAGCGGCGGCCGATGCGTCGATCCATTCAGCACCCGGCGAGATCGATCGTCTCGTGCTGTTGGCGGCCGTGTTGGACGGGCCGCCGGAGAAACTGAAGGGCCGCACTCTATTCATCGTCGCGCGCGACGACGCGGACGGGGCGGGGCCAAGGCTTCCGAGAATTCGCGCGCAATATGAAAAAGCCCCTGAACCGAAAAATTTGATCGTGCTCGATGGGTCCGCCCACGCACAATTCCTTTTTTCGACGGGTCAGGCGGGGCGCTTGATGCGCGAGATTCTGAACTTCCTCTCGGAACCTTAGATCTGTTTCTTTCGCAGCACGTCCGAAGGCTTCCGGTCCGCGTTCGCCGCGAGATCGAACCAGCCGATCATCATCTCTTCCCAACTCTGGTCGCCCCACTTCACTTCCTTCCCCGCATCGGGGTTGGCCGGATTGTTCGGTGAATTGTCGAAGTGCGCGGCACACTCGATACGCGTGCCTTTCGGCAGGGTCTTCGGCGCGTCGAGATAGTAGACCAGTTGCCAGTTGAAGTCCCACCTCGGAACGCGCAGCAGGGTCTCGGTCTCGCCCGTGGGATAGACAGCGCGATATTCGAAGTCCTTCCCGCGCAGATGCATGTGCGGCATCAGCGTCACGAGTTGCGCGTCCTCTTGCAGCGTCATCTGCGCATCCACGCGGTGCGCCGCCGCCCCCGCGGGAATCGCGAACTTCGTGTTCAACGCGTTTGCCGTGAAAACCCGCTCCTGAGGGCCGAAGCTGCCGCGAAGCCGTACGCGAGCGTCATCCGAAGCAACACCGCAGGTTCTCCAATCCTTCGTTTATTGGATCTCTCGCGAGCCAGCGGTTACGCCAGCGCCAGATTCAAATTCTCAATCGCCTCGTCGATCTCCGCCGTATTCTTGTAGCCGACTGTCACGCAATCGACGCCCGCATTTCTGAACGCATGCCTCATTGCGGCCTGCCGGTCTTCGCGGGACGTGAACGCGCCCTCTCCCACCAGCTTCATGCTAATTACGCCCATGCCTTCCGAGCGGACCTGCTTCGTATGTGTGACCACCTCGCCCACGTTTCCCGAGCTGCTTGTGTTATAGGCCTCGGCGTCCATTTTCGTGCCGTTGTGGTTCATCCGGATCATGGCGATTTCGAGCCACTTGTTTCCTGGGAACCGCCGTAACGCCGGTAAACCGTGCACCGACGCGCCGTACCCCACCACCGCTTTTTTCGACTTCGCTTCCAGTATCCCGTCCTGCCACCGCACGGTATCCGCCGGCCACGACGCTACGTGCTGGTAGTGCATCAGCAGAACATCGAAGTAATCCGTGTTCGCGAGCTTGCGTAACTCATCGATCTTTTCTTGCGGATTCACGCCTTCGCGCGTTGTCACCTTCGACATCAACCGGTACGCATCGCGCGGAATGCCCTTCAGCGCGACGCCCAGCATCTTGTGCATCTCGCCGTAGCTCTCGGCGGTCTCGAAGAAGCGAATCCCCCGGTCGTAGGCATGACGCACCAACCTCGTGAACTGGTCCTGCCCAAGTTCGCGCTGGGTTCGCCCGCTGAAAGTCCCGGTGCCAAACGCCAGCCGGGTTACCTTGACCCCCGACTTCCCAAGCGTGACCCAATCGGTAGCCGTCCCGCGCGCCGCCCGCAGAGGTAGACTTCCGGTCCCCGCGAGCGCTGCTCCGGCGAGTCCGGTCTTCAAAAAATTGCGTCTGGAACACTGTGGCATCTGTTGCTCTCCAATCGGCAATATCGTATCACGTATTGGCTTGGTCTAGCGGAGCGCAGAGGCTGCGATTTGACCAACTCCGCGCAGGAGGCCTAAAATAGTGAGGAAGCGGCGGGAGTAACTCAATGGTAGAGTCACAGCCTTCCATGCTGTTGGTTGCGGGTTCGATTCCCGTCTCCCGCTCCACGTTAGAACGTTGTCCGCTGGCGTAGCTCAGTTGGTAGAGCATCTGATTTGTAATCAGAGGGTCGGGGGTTCAAATCCCTCCGCCAGCTCCACATTTTACCTTTAGAATCAGTTTAATGCGGGTTTTCCCGAGACTGGCACTGAAGTCTCGTTTTCTGGACTGTGCCCGATTTTGTGCCCACCTTTCGCCACTTCCGCTTTCTCCATCGCCGCTCGAACATCATCATCGTTCAGGTGGACATAACGCATCGTGGTGCTGAGATCGCTGTGCCCCGCCAGCTTCATCAGCGTGAACGGGTCCATCGTCTTCGCCCATCGGGTCAGGCAGGTGTGCCGTAGATCGTAGATCACGAATGGGGAGACACCGCTCGCCGCCAGCGCCGCCCGATGCTGTTTCTTCAGCGTGGAACTCTCGATATGACCGCTCTTCGTGGCTGATGAGAAAACCCACTCAACCGCGTCGCCGGTCTTCCGCATCTCCAGAATCGCCAGTAGCCTGCCGGACGCCGGGACGCGCCGCCGCGATGCCTTGCGCTTGCCCTTGAAAACTTCTACGCCGCCGTCCCGGATGTTCTCCCATTTGAGCCGGTAGCATTCTTCCGGCCTAAGCCCGCAGTCGAGAAGCGTCGTCACCACGTCGCGCAACAAGAATGGGTCTGTGGGCTTGATGGGTTGCTCGTCGCGCACAGTGGCCCGGATTCCTTCAAGCGCTCGATCATATGTTCGCAATGTTCTTTCGCCGATGGCCGCGGCCGCCGCCAGATACCCCGATTCCTCTTCTGGCGTGAGAACTCGCTCGCGTTGATTCTCTCCCGGCATCATCCTCACCCTCGGCAGTATCGTCGTGACTTTTTCCCATTCTTGCGCCAAGTGGAACATGCGCCGAAGGGTTGCAAGGTCGCGATTGATTGTTGATACCTGCATGCCAGCGTCCCGCCGCATCGCCACGAATCCCGCGATGACGTCGGAAGTGATCGCGTCCATCTTCAGCCCTGCCAACTTGCCATGGGCTCTAAGGTTCCTGACGCTGTTCTCGTAAAACGCAACGGTTCGGGGTTTTTCGGCCGAGGTGGAACGGACGAAGGGCAGGAAGTCATGCTCTGCGAAATACCCCAAGGTCGGAGCGGGTTTCTTGTCCCGGATTCCCACTTCGCCAGTGAAGTCTTGTGGGCCGCCTCGATCTGTTCGGCGTTGCGCTTGTTCGATTGCTTCGTGCTCTCCCGGATCGCTTCGCCACTCCAGGTGAACTTGTACCACCAGACTTTTCCGCGTTTGTAGACTGCCATCGTTCATTCTCCCTTCTGTTTTTTTCCCGTCAGTATCCGATTCACCACTAGCCCGTGCCAGGGCTTGCCGGTTCGCGTTTTCAGCCCTTCTGCATTCAATTGCGCCGCGATGCGATCAAAGCCCATGCCAGCGGCCCGCAGAGCCTTCAGGCGTTCGATTACGGCGTCTTCGCCATCATAGAAGCCGAACGGCTTGCGGCCTTCACAGCGGCCCTCTTTTACCCGCTTCCGCAGGCGCGCACCGCGCAACTTCAGAACGATCTGAGATTTCTCATATTGAGCTACCGCGCCCATCATCTGTCGAACCAGAATCCGCGTCGGATCTGTCGCCATCAAATCCGGTTCCGCCACCGATATCAAATCGAAGCCGTTCTTCTGAAGATCCGCGATGATTGTTTCCTGAACCATCAGATCCCGCGCCAATCGGTCAAGCCGCTCGATAACGATGGTGCGGACACCGTTTGCATGAAGTACTGTCATCAGTTCCGACCATGCCGGACGGTCCATAGAATCGGTGGTGCCGCTCACGCCCTCTTCGCGGAACACGCGGACAATCTGAAGATCATGCGTCGCCGCATACTCGCGGACGGCTTTCAGTTGCCGGGGGAATCCGTCGCCCTCGATTTGGCCCTTGCCGGAAACTCTGAGGTACGCGTGGGCTTTCATGCCTTCGATTATGGCTGATTAATCCTGAGAAGTCAATACCAAATCTGTAGAATAGGTCTTATTGATGCAAGCAATGGACTTACGGGAATCAATCAAAACGCGGTTCTTCCGTCGCTTTTCTGCGCCTCGGCTATTTGGGCGGGCGTCATCTTCTTCTCTAAAATGTCCCTGTTTGTTCTTGCGCCCTTAAGGCCCTTGTGCCGCCGCCAGGTTTCAGCGCTCGCCCCTTTGCGATCGACAGCGCCGCGTTATTCGTGTTGTGAGTGCAAGTGCATCTTCCCCCGTTGGTGGATGCGGCCCGGCGATAACGGGACATCATACGTTCCCGTGCTTTTTGGGTGCGACCTTGTTAACTCGTGATTTTCGTCCCCTCGCAAGCCACAGCAAAAAATGAGGGTTCGAACGTACCTGGGGACAGATCCGCTCAGACGATGCCGGGGATCTTGCGGTCCGCCGTCGGGAAGTCGTGAGCGGTGAACGGCATCTTGAACACATCCTGCGCCAGCGTCAGGTACAGGTCGCCGATGGTCTGAGTTACCTTGGTGTGCATCCCGGTCTTGAGGCGGCCGGAGTGACCTGCCAGGATCATAGCCAAGCCGTTGTTCTTGTGATCGTTGGCCTCGGCGTGCTCGTGGAGGTAAAGAAGGCAGCAGTGGTCGAGAAGCGTGCCGTCCCCCTCGCGAATCGACTTCAGCTTGGCCATCAGATACGCGAACTCCTCGATGTGCCACCGGCAAATGTCGCGGAGGATTCGCTGGCCCTGCGGGCTGTAGGGATTCGTGTGGGTGTAGTCGTGATGCCGCAGCGCCGTGTACCCCAGCCAGGGGAACCGCGTCAGCCCCTGGGCTTTCGTTAACATGTAGCTGGCGACGCGCGTTTGACGGGCCGCCAAGGCGTGGACCATCAGATCGGTCTGGATCTTCGCGATGCGTGGATAGTCCATCACGTCGCCGTCGTCCTCAGGCTCTTTCGGCCGGTTGGATTCGGGTGGAAGACTGGCGATGGCCCGCTCCAGGTCGCGAATCGTGCTCAGGTGCTCGTCCAGCCGCGTTTGGTCGCTCTTTCCCAAAACTGCTTTGACCTCCACGGCGTCTTCGCGGACAAAATCCAGAATGCTGCGCTTGCGGTTCAGCCAGCCTTGGTCCTTGGCGCCGAAGATGCGGTCGAATAAATTTTGGGGAATCGTCTCGGGCGGCAGGGCCCGATCGTAACCTGCCCAGCTCATATAGGCGTTGATGCTGTCGCCGTGGCACTCCCGGCAAACGCCAACCTGCAAGGATCGAAAGCGGGAGTCCCCGCCCAGTTTGTGGGCGAAGACCTGGTCGATAGAGGGGCCCCCGGCCCCGCGGCCCGTATACGAAGTTCCGGTCACCAGTCCGGCCATCGCCCGGTGGTGGTCGTTTCCAGGCCCAGGCAAGCGAGCCACCGAGTTGTCGATGCCGGTGAGCACATGAATGTCGTTCCGGAACGGATGCAAGGGCGCGAGGCATGGCGTAAGACGGTAGTCCGGACCCGTTTCGCCCGGGATCCAGTAGCGTTCCGGGATTCCGTTCCCGTTGAACCAGAGGACAAACCGGGATTCTATCGGAGACTCCACTACTTTGCCGTTCGCCTTTTCCGCCGCATAGGCGGTTCCGTTGCTGTTGAACATCGCGTCCAGGGGCGGCAGCGCCACACGTGCCAACGCCCCCGCGACACTCATACCTTTCAGGAACTTCCGCCGTGACACTCTGCTTTTGCTGGCTGCCATACGCCTCCTAGGGTAACCTCTCCTTCGGTCCGGTGGAGAGAAATTCGTTTGACCGGACGAGCGAGACCACGAGATCTTTAAAGCGAAAATCCGATCGCCGGAAGGCGTCCGCGCCCGCCTGGATAGCGGGTTGATCGGCCCCCGTCTCCTTCCGCCCAAAGGCATAGCGGAAGATCTGCCGGACCAGGCACTCCTGGCACTCCGGAGACGCGGCGAGAATCCGTCCCAACTCCTTCGGGGACGAAAAGGTCAAATCGGAGACGCCTTCGATGACTCCTTTTGGGTCCAGATCGATGCGAACCGTCTTCGGCTTAACCGTGGGATCTTCCATTGTGTCCGCGCGGCTCGGGAAGAATCGGAGGGTCTGCTTTTCGCGGCGCTTGCCGATCGCATCGAACCTTTCCAAGCCAAACCCCACCGGGTCGATTAAGGTATGACACCCCGCGCAGGCCGGATTGACCTTGTGCGCGCTTAATCGCTGCTCATTTGTCTGCGGCTTCTCTTCGTCGAGGGGCGGCAGATTGCTATTCGTTCCGGGCGGTGGATCCGGCACGGTCTGGCAAAGCAGGTGCTCGCGGACAAAGAGTCCACGCGCCGTTGGGGAGGTCTCCTCCGGTTTGCTGGTGAGAGTCAGGAAGCTGGCGTGGCCGAAAAGGCCCGCGCGTTCCGACTCGGCCGGAAACTTTACCTGTTCGAACTCGCTTGCGGGCGGGGCCAGGCCGTAAAGCTTGGCCAAGTCTGAGTTGAGGAAGGAGTATTCGGCTGTGAAAACCTCGGAAAAGCTCCGGTCATTCCACACGACGTCCGCGATGAGCCGCCTGGTTTCCTCCGTCATCGCCGTTGCCAGTTCGCGTGTGAACTCGGGATAGACCCGGCGATCCTTCACGGCGTTGATCACCAGGTCGAAGCGGAGCCACTGCGAGACGAACTCGTCCAGGCCCTGCCTGGCGCGCGGGTCCGATAACATGCGCCGTGCGGCACGTTCCACGCCCGAGGCGTCGTCCAGTCCTCCGTTCGCCGCCGAGTCGAGCAGAGGGTCGTCCGGCATGGTATCCCATAGAAAATACGCCAGCCGGCTTGCGACTTCGTACGGCCTCGCTCGACCTCCCTGCTCAACCAGGAACAGGAACTTCGGGGATTGCAGGACCGCTTCGACCACCAACTGGGCGCCGCTCAGGAAATCTCCCGTCTTCCGCGCCTGAGCTGCGAACAGCCCTGCCAGCCGCTTCTCCTCGCCTTCCGTCAGCGGCCTGCGAAACGCCCGCCGCCCGAACTTCCGAATGAATTTACGAGCGCAGGCGGCGTCCCCGGCCCCCGTGGGACGGCAGGGAAGCAACCCGTTGACGTCGCCGGCCCGAAAGGCGTTCTTCGCCAGCCTCTCCGCCGCGAGTCCGTAAGCCTCCGCCAATAAGGGTGGTACGCTTTGTCCCTGCGCCTGGTTCTTAAACCCATTGACGAAGCTTTCCGGCGTAAACCGGTCCGCCGGGTGGCTTTGGTCGCCAAGCAGGTCCCGGACGGTGTTGTTGTATTGGCTATGCGAAAGCCTCCGAAGGAGCACGCCTTGGGGGCTTGGCTGCGCTACGGCGGTTTGCGGCGTCGCGGGGTCCGAGGCATCACCGGTGATTGCCAGATGCTTCACCCAGTCGTGCAGGAGCTTTTCTTCCCGCGAACCGGCGGCGATCAGGCGTCCGCCCGTGTGCTTTTCACGCGCCGTCGGCTTCTTCAGCAGGAGCGATTCCCCAGGGCGGCTGCGATCCACCAAGGCCGACAGACGGCGGCCGAAGGCCTCTATTTCTTCGCCTCGCGCCGATTCGGCCGGGAAAAGAAGGCGAGTGCCGGCCGCCAAGCCTCCGGGGACGTGACAGATCTGGCAGCGGGATTCCAGCAGCGCCGGGTAGAGGTCCTGTGAGAAGAACCCCTCCCGCAGCGCACCCGGCTTCTGCGAAACTCCAGGTCTCGAAAAGACCAACAGCAGCACCAGAAGCGAGGCTCTTGCCGAATGCTTCGCAGAGATTTTCATGATCATTTCCAACTGATCTCGCAATCCGGCCTGGCGCGTCGAAACGCCTCCACTCCCGGGCCGGTCACCTTCGTGCCGGACACGAACAAATGCCGCAGCCCGCCCAGCCCGGCGAGGCGCTCGAGAGTCCGGTCCGTGACCGCAGTCTGAGCCAGATCGAGCACCGCCAGAGACTTCATCGCCGCCAGGCGCGGCGCGGCGGTGTCGTCGATTCCACGCGCGCTCCACAAGCTCAATCGTTCCAGCTTCTCAAGCGGGACCAGACTCTCCAGGCCCGCGCCGGTCACACGCGTTCCGCTCAGATCCAAGGAACGGAGCCGAGTGAGTTCCTTCAACTTCGCCACGCCATGGTCCGAGATTTTCATTCCGGCAATCCGGCTGTCAACCCGGGAGCTCTGCCCCAGATCCAGTTCCTCGAGCCGGGTTAGGGATCCGATCACGTCCATGTCGAGATCCGTGATCGACACCGCCCAATAGCCCGTGTTCCGGCGCTGCGATCCCTTCAGATTGAGGCTGCGAAGCTTCGGAAGGAGCCGCAACACCTGCAGCGCCCCCCCAGTGATCTTGTTGCCTCCCAGATAGAGTTCCTCCAACTCCGTCAGCTCCGGCAGATACTCCAACCCATCGTCGGTCAACCACGTGCAACTGATGTCCAGGGACCGCAATCCGGACAACGTGGCCAGGTAGGGCATGCTGGTGTCGGACACGTCAGTTGAGCGGAGGTTCAGCCGCCGCAGGGCCGTCCATCCACGTACGTGGCGCATGGCCGCGTCGTTGATCGATTCGGCGGCGAACAGATTCAGATCCACCAGGTTTTCGAAGGAACGGAGAAAGGCGATGCCCGCCTCGGAAACGTAGGTGTGAGAAAGATCCAGTCGGCTCAACTGCGGCAACGCGCGCAGACGCTTCAGGTCGTTGTCGGTAACCCAGCCAAAGCCCAGATACACATCGTTGGTTCGCGCAGCCTCGTTCGTCTTCGTGTCGCCGCCGTTGGCCTCGATCCAGCGGATGACCTCGGCCTCCCGCAAGTCCGCGCCCCACGCGCTCCGGGCCAGCATCGCGAACATCCAAATCCATCGCTTCGCGCTTTGATTTGCCATCATCTTCCTGTTTAGCTTCGGCGGCGATTCGGTAGGGCGGAGTCGCGTTCCCAGATAATCCGGCACTTCGGCAAACCGTCCTGTAATTTCCGAAAGCCGCTCTCGGTTACCAGCGTATGATACAGATCGAGGAACTTGAGCTTTTGGAGGGACGCCAGAAGCCCGACACTCGCATCCGTAACGCTGGCAGTGTCCATGCGCAGTTCTTCGAGCTGAGCGTGGGATGCGAGGTGGGCCAGCCCCTGGTCCGTGACCGCTGTGTAATTGAGCGTCAGCTTTCGGAGCGCCGCCAGCTTGGCGATCGAAGCCAATCCCGTGTCCGTGACCCTCGTTCGAACCAGATGAAGCTCTTCGAGGTTCTGGAGCCCCTCCAGGTGCGCTAATCCTTTTTCGCTGAAGCGGCCATAATTGATCGAGAGCATCTTGAGGCCGGGCAACCGGCCCAGGTGGGCGAGACCCGCGTCCCCGACATCGGCGCCAGCCAAGTCTAAGTGCTCCAGGTTGGGCAGGGCTTCGAGCGCCGCCAAGCCATTGTCCGTTGTGTCCGAATATCCGATAGAGAGTCGGCGCAGGCTCCGAAGAGCGGCGACGTATTTCAGGGCGCGGTCCGTTATCGAAGAGCCGGAGAGGCTCAGATCCGTCAACTCCTGCAAACCGCCGAGCGCGCTCAGGCCTTCACCCCCAATCTGAGTGTGCGACAGATCGAGCTTACGCAAGCGGGTCAGGCTCGCAAGGTGACGCAGTCCGGGGTCCGACAGAGTGGTGTAGCCCAGATTGAGTTCGGTCAGGCCGCTCAGTACGCCGAGGTGTTTCACCCCGAGATCGCTGATCTGAGTGCCGGCCAAATCCAGCCGGACCAGACCCGTAAGTTTCCCCAGCCTGGACAAATCGGCATCGGTTACCTGAGTGGATGCCAGTGAGACCTCACGCAGCTTGCCGCCTGCAGCGGTCGATTTGCCGCCCAAGGCCCGGACCCACCGTGTGACCGCTTCCTCGCTCGTGCCCTGCGGCAACGGCTTGCTCCCCGCGCGCTCCCCGGGCGCAACCGACAGATCCACGAATTCCACGCGGCAGTTCGGAAGCGCAGCCGAAAGCGCACTCACACCTGCCCGCGTGACGCGCGTGTAACGGACATCGGCGTCGCGCAGGTTCGCCATCTGCTTTACGCGGTCCAATCCGGCATTGCTGACCTTGGTCCGGTACAGATTCAGTTCTTCCAGTTTTGTGAGCCCGGCGAGCAACTCCAGGCCGGTGTCGGTTACATCGGCGCCGAGCAGGTTCAGGATCCGCAGCTCGGTAAGATCTTTGAGGTAAGCCAGCCCGCGATCGGTCACCCGCGTTCCGTGCAGGTCGAGTTCAGTCAGATTCCGCAAGTGCGAAACATATTGCAGGCCTTCATCCGTGACGGCGGTGTCGCGCAGGTACAGCTTCGTGAGCTTTGGCATTTGCGCAACGTGCTTCAGCCCTTCGTCTCCGAAGAAGCGGATATTACTCAAGTCCAGCATTTTCAATTCCGTGAAGGGTTCCAGGGTCTTGCCTTGGATCTTCGTCTGCCGGAGCCGGAGTCCGCTCAAGCTCGAGAGCTTACCGATGCCTGTCAGAGCGGGGTCTTCCATGGGGATGTCGGTCTGGACCGGCCTGCTCAGCGTGAGAACCTCGAGATTCGCGAATCCACCCACCAGCTTCATGGTGTCCACTACCAGCGACGCCGGACGGTTAAACCACAGGCGTCCGCTCATGTATAGTTCTTTCAGGTGAGTAAGCTTAGCGAGATCCGGT
>SHUI01000102.1 GCA_009697455.1 Bryobacterales bacterium | reverse complement strand
GCACGCTGCGCTCGTAGTGGAACATGGTGACGAATTTTCCCGTGTTGTAGAAGATGTCAGTGAGCTTCTGCGAGATCCACCACGTATACTCGCGTGCAGCGCCGTTGTCGTGGTCGCAGCAGCCGACCCAGTCCATGTACGACGCGTCGAGCATGTAACGGTATTGGTCGATGATGGAACCGTCGTTCCCGCCGTCCATGGAAATTTCACTATGGCGGTGAAATTCGCCGCGCAGCACCCGTAAAGGGCCGCCGGAAGTTTGCAGACGGAAGTTGCGTAGCCTGGCGACGGTTGCCTGCTCGGATTTGTCACGAGGATCAAGTGCGCCGGACGCTGTTGGATCCGACGCCTTGACGGAGAGCGCACCCGAAGCCGGAGTGAGCACGATGCGGCTCAGATACAAGTCGTTCTGATAGGGGTCGATCAGAGTTTCCTCTTCGACGGAGGTCTTGATGCCCGGCATGTAGCTCATGGGAAGGAAGCGGCGGCGCCCGTCGGAGGAATAGATCATCAGCAACTCGCCGGGCTTGGCGGAAACTAGCGCGGGGCGATTGTCGAGGAGGTTGTCACTATGATGCAGGTATATCGCCGGTGACCATTGGGAACCGTCATAGGAGGTGAGAAACTCGGTCCAGACGGTGCCGAGTGGACTCCAAAAAATCGGATGCCGGCTGCGGCAGGCGAGCCAGAGGCGGC
Organism: Bryobacterales bacterium; assembly: GCA_009697455.1. Classification (GTDB taxonomy): domain Bacteria; phylum Acidobacteriota; class Terriglobia; order Bryobacterales; family Bryobacteraceae; genus SYKU01. The sequence continues at coordinate 14,226 of SHUI01000102.1, read as the reverse complement.
CCGAGGCGTCGACCTTGAGACGAGCCATCGTGTTGCGCGGTCCGAGGCGCGCGTAGCCCGGGCCGGCGGTGGCCAGATTGGGGCCGCGCTTCTTCCAGGCGTCCGGCTGCACCTTCCGCCAGTCCTCGGAGCGACCCTGGCTCAGCAGTTCCAGAGCGGGGTCGCCGGGTTGCCCAGGGAGCGCGTCACTGACATCGGCGTTTGGTTCGATCAGGCGTCCGTCTTTGGAGAAGCCGCGCACCCTGATGGCGCGGCCCGCGTAGATGGGCACACCGCTCGATTCGTCCGCGCCGTAATCCTTTCCCCAGCGCTCGGCTCCTTCTTCGTAAGCAATCCAGAGCGTACCTGAAGGATCGTAGGCGATGGACGGGTAGGCTTCATACAGACTCGAAGCCGCGACGGCGATCTCTTTTCCCCAGGCTGTGCCGGAGGCGGTGCGGGCGAACACGTCGTAGTTGCCGTGGCGATAGGAGTCCCAGGCCACCGTGACGCGGCCGGTGGAATCAGCAGCGATGGCGGGGTTCCATTCGTTGCCCGGGGAACTCGATACTGTCACTGCCTTGGAGAACGAGTTCCCTTCCTGCACGGCGGCGAAGATCGAGGCTTTCCCGTTGCGCCAGCCCTGCCAGGCGACCCAAACGCGGCCATTCGAGTCGGTGACGGCGGCGGGGTCGATGTCGGAGCCGGGCGCCGTGGAGAGGCGCTGAGTTGCGCCGGGCTGTCCGTTTTCGATGACGCGAGCCCAGGTGTCGTAGTTGCCGCCATCGTTGGCGCTCCAGAACACCCAGGGACGGCCTTTGCCGTCGACTGCGATGGCGGGACGCCAAAAGTCGCCGCCGGGTGCAGTGATGGCGAGGGGGTCGCTCCAGGCGCCGGCTGTGTACCGCCGCACCAGAATCTGATCGCCGCCAGGTTTGGCAGTCATGTTGTCAAAATTGTCCGGGGTGTTACGAATCTTGTCATGATCCGGATGGTGCTTGAATTCGAGATAGGCCAACCAGACGTTGCCGGAGGAGTCAGAGACGGCCGCCGGTTGATCCTGCTCCTGGGCGTCGCTCGAGATGCGCTCGAAGGGCGGCACACGTTCAGCCAGCGCCTTGCCATCGAGTCCGGGTTTGGTCTTGCCATACGGTATTTCGTTCAGACGCACGGCGAAGACGCCACGAGGAGTCTGCACTTCGAGCGCACTGTCCTCCGTTTCGCCGGTGAGTGAGACGATGACGCCATTGGCGGAGAAGGGCCGCGTGACAGGCGTGATTGGCGCGAACTGAAGCCGTGGCCCGGGGGCCGGTGTTGCCGCGGCACCGAACAAACGGATGCGGCGCGACGACATCTTCCAGCGATTGCCGGGCAGCATGGTGTCGGTGGCGTCGAAACGCCAGGGCTCGAGCGAGGCAATCGACGCACCCCGGGCGATCACGCCGCCCGTCCAATCTGTTTCGGCCTGATCGCCTACGCCCAGCAAGATGCGAACGGCAACGGCGGCTTGGGCTGATGCCGCTCCGGCGAACAACGCAACAGCGAGAATCCAGGGAGTCATGATTGCTAGGTATCTTATCAGCACTCATGGACCAAGGTCTACATGGATTTTCCAGGGTTCCATGGTAGTGCCGGGGCTCGCAAACTTTCTTGAAATTGGAAGGAAGCCGCCGAGTCATTCGTGGCTGCCATGAAACGCGCCGTCGATTCAGTCCCGTGCGCAGGACCCAAGAACGCGGAAGGAGTGCCGGTTCGTGGTGCGGAGCGCGAGGCGTTTCGGTTACATCGGGTAGCGACAGCGCGTCAGCGAACGCGCCTGGCCTCTGGCGAGGCCGTTGACAGGCCAGGAGACCCGTCCCAATCCGAACCGGTGCGCTTTTCCCGGATAACGTCTCTGTAGCTTTCCGCGAGTTTGCGTGTGATTGCTGCCATATCCCAGTTGGCCGTTACTTCGGCGCGGGCACGGGCGGCCATGCTTGCCGCCTCGTCCGGGTTCCCGAACAGATAGGTTACCCGGTCCGCGAAGGCTTCGGGAGTATCCGCCAACAGGCAGGTGCCGCCGTTGCCGTGCGCCAAGCCTTCGGCGCCCACCGTGGTCGAGACCACCGGGATTCCGCAGGCGAAGGCTTCGAGCAGTTTCACACGTACGCCGGAGCCGCTCAGGATGGGGCATACGAAGACGGCGTAGCGGCCGAGCAGTTCCTTCACGTCGTCGACGAAACCGAGGATCTCGATCGCAGTCGAGTATCCCGCGAAGTGATGCGCGGGCGGTGGATCGGAACCGACGACCAAGAGCCGCGCCCTCGGCTCGCGGGCCAGAATACAGGGCATTACTTCGCGGGCGAACCAATCGAGTGCCACCTGATTGGGTGTGTGCCGGAAGCTGCCCAGGAACAGCATCGTGAACGGCTCCCGCCCATCGGTTCGAAAATTGTAATCCGTCGTGTTGATGCCGGCGCGCAGGCCTTCCTGCAAACGGCTCTTCAGTTCCGGAAGGAAAGAGGCGAGGAACGTCCCGTTCTCGCGCGTGCAGACTTGTACGCGGTCGCAACGGGGCAGCATGCGGAGTTCGTAGCGCAGGGCGCGCAAGTACTCGAACCGGGCCGTCAGCTTCGCGATGAAGCCTTCGATGTGGCCAAGCGAGCGGGCGATGGACTGGAAGTAGACGTCGTGCTCGAACAGCACGTTGGCCAAGCGGCGGTAGCGGCCCGCATATTGTCCCAGGGGCGTGTACTCCAACTGAACGGCGTCCACGGCATGGATGAAGATCTGGCGATGGATCATCCACTCGAGATCCGGGCTATCAAACTCGCGGACGGCGTGGGGCAGGATCGACGCCGCGCCGGGCTGGCCTTCAAGGCGTACTATAAACTCCGCGGAGGCGCAAATCCCGCGTAGTTGTTCGTTGACGGGTAGTTGACTGGCGTGGTCGAGCAGCGATACCAGGTGGACATCGCAATGCTTCACCAGTTCGCAAAGCGTCTGATACATGAAGACGCCGCCGCCATGCACGGGCGGAAGGATCGGATAGGGCGAGACGAAGAGCACGCTGAGCCGCGCCGGTTCGGAGGGGATGGCATCGAAGCGGTCGCGGAAGTAACCGGCGAGCGGCCGGAGAAAAGCTTCGGAGTCCGGCACCGCGGCAAGCTGCCTCGATCGCCAGCGGGAGCGGAGCGCGCGGGGCAGCGAGAGAAACGCCCGCCAGATGCCTGTGAAGTTGGCCCGTCCAGGCTCGTCTCCAAAGACCAGGCTGAGCAGCGCTCCACTCCAGGCAAAGAAGAAGTGCGCGCCCAGACGGTTCCATTCATGAATGTTCTTCCAGCAGAAGAGGATGAAATTCTTCTTGAGCACGGCCTGAATTTCTTCCTCGCTGAAGCGCTTTCCGATGGTTCCACGATGTTCATGCCACACCTTGCTTTTCGGCTGATAAAGAACCTGCCAGCCGCGCTTCCAGGCGAGGTAGCCAAGGTCGGTATCTTCGAGGTAGAAGGGTTCGAATACGCGGTCGAACCCGCCGAGTTCGAGAAATTTCGCGCGGTCGAACGCGCAGGATCCGCCGCCGCCATAGAAGCATGGGAACAATCCGGTCACACGGTCGTCGATGCGGTGCCGGACGCGGAGCATGCCGTCTTTCCACCAACCCTGGGTGAGGCCGCTCTCTTCCCGGAGTTTTTCAGGATCGCCAAAGAAGATCTGGCAGGAGACGGCGAAGACGCGGCCGCCGGCGAAACCGTCGAGGAGTGGGTCGAGGAAATCGGGGGCAACGCGCATGTCGCTGTTTAGCAACACGACGATGCCGTTGTTTGCCGCTCTGAATCCGGCGTTCGATCCACCGCCGAAACCGAGGTTTTCCGGCAGCGCCAGGACGCGCACGCCTGGATGCGCCGTTCGGAGGAACTCGACGCTCGCGTCCGTCGATCCGTTATCGACCACGATGATTTCGTTGTCCGGATTGCCTGAAAGCGCGGCCTCAACCGAGGGCAGATATTTCTCGAGCAGATCGCGGCCGTTCCAGTTGGGGATGACGACGGACGCGCTCCGCGGGCGAGCCGTCTGGCGCGAAGCGGGCTCCGCCGGGCGCGTACCGAGAACGAGCCAGAGCAAATCGCCGAGGGCGAGCGCGAGAGCCGCGGCAAGCGCCAGCAGCGGCGAAACAATCAGCAGCGGGAGCGCGCGAAGGAAGCGGAGCAAAGTCCCCATGTCAGGAGAGGGGACCTACCCGGAACAAGCCGCCGAGACGCACCCAGCGTGAATTCCGGACAAGGGCCAGTTCTTCCGAGAGGCGCGCGGCTTCGGATTCAAGCCGCTTCGCCCAAGCCGTGCGTTCGACGTCGAGCGCGGTGAGTTCGGCGGCGAGGGCCTCAGCGGCCGTTCTGCCGGCTGCCTCAGCGTTCAGTGCCTCCGCCGCGTTCGCCATGTCCCTTTCCTTTTGTTCCAAGGCCGCCGTGAGGTCGCGCTCGATATTCCGAGCCCATGCCGTGCGGGCCACCAGATCCTGATCGAGCTCGTGTATTTTAGCCTCGTACTTCCGAACTATTTCCGTTGACTCGGCAGTTTGCTTCTCGAGTTCATGCTGCATCTCCACCACGCGCGCATTCCGTTCCGTGGCCTCCGCGAGCGAACTCTCGGCCCATCGATTCGCTTTTTCAAGGGCGCCGTGAAGATCCTTGAAGTTCTCTCCGAGGGCATTGTGATCGTTGAGAAGCGCCTGGTGGCTCGACTGAAGTTGCGCAAGCTCGTCTTTGGCCTTTTCGAGCCAAGCATCCTTGGCCGCAAGCTCGCGTTCGAGCAACCCTATATGACGCTCGCGCTCGCGAAGCAGGTTGCCCGACTGCGGGATGTAAACAAAAACGGGAGCGCCGGTTTGCGGGCGCATGGCGCATACGGCGAAGAAAAAATGCGCGGCGGCGGGATCGGCGCGACGTCCGCCGACTCGGGCTTCGACCGTCCGGCTGGATTCGACCGGTTGGAACGCGACGCCCTCGACGTGGTTCTCGAGGAACATCGAAACGTGGGGAAATACCGCGGAGAGCTCGGCGTGAAACTCTTCGTAGTCAAATTCATGTTCGTGATAAGGGTTCGGCCCTGCCGCGCTTCGCGATTCCGCATAGTACAGCTTGTTCGGGGTGGAGACGAGAAACTGTCCGCCGGGGGCGAGGACGCGCGCCACCTCCGTGAGGAAGCCGCGCCAGTCGACCAGATGCTCGATCACCTCGAAGGCCGTCACAAGATCGATCGAAGCGCCGTCGCAAGGAAGCGCACCGCAGGATGCCTGCTCGAACCGCAGGTTGGAATGGTGGCCGTAGTTCTCCGCTGCGTGTTCCACCGCCTCCAGAGCGGAATCCACACCGAGTACGCTTTCGGCGACCGCAGCCAATTCGGCCGAACCGTAGCCGGCTCCGCATCCGGCGTCGAGCACGCGTTTGCGCCGGGCGAGGCGGGAGGCAAATACGTAACGCGCGAGATGCTCGTTGAAGAGATTCTCGTCGACGTGGCCGGGAATAACCCGTTCACCGGTAAACTCAACCAAGCGCTTTCTCCGGGGTCCGAGCAAGCTGGACGGCCGAATCGCAAAGGCGGTTGTTCACCTCCACGCGGCACGGAAGGTGGATGTAGCCGTAGATCTGGCCGTCGCTGTGACCCATCTGGAGCGCGAGAGCGTTGTCAATCCAGTCGCACATGCGATATCCGTGAAGGGTGCCGTCGGCGATTGCGGGAGAGAAAGAAAACGTCGAGGGATAGAGTTCGGGAAGGTCGAGGTGGAAATCGACGGTGTTAATATCACCAGGCATCATCGGCGGGAGTTCGCAGGCCTCACGCGCGGTATTGGTGCCGCAGAAATCGACGCCGAGGTGGTTGCGCATCATGAAACCGACGATTGGGAGCGCGATCTCTTCTTTTGCACGGATGCTGATGCGCACCACGATCCGGGACTGCGGCTTCAGCAGTCCTATGGGATCGCCATTCGGATCGAGAGCCACGATTCCGATCACTTCGGCCCGGCCGTCTCCATGACGGCCATCGATATTGGGAATGCGCTCGACGATCTCCGGCGCGCGCGTGACTGCGGCCAAGGGGTCGCGAGCGGGATGCTTCTTGAGATGCAGGTAGGAGGAATCCTTCTCAACCATTGCAGCGAGGTACTTCGAGACGACGACATCCGGTTCGCCGATATCGAGGACGCGGCCGTTGCCGAGCCACATGGCGCGGTCGCCGACCGCCTTCACGTCGGCCCCGGCGTGTGAAACGAAAAGAATTGTGACGCCGCGATTCCGGAGTTCGTGGACCTTGCGCATGCACCTCTGACGGAAGTACATGTCGCCGACGGCGAGCGCTTCGTCGACGAGCAGAATTTCCGGGTCCACGTGGATTGCCACGGAAAACGCGAGGCGAACGACCATGCCACTCGAATAAGTCTTGACGGGTTGGTTGATGAAATCGCCGATCTCGGCGAAGGCCTCGATATCTTTGTATCGGTGGTCCAGTTCACGTTGGGAGAGGCCGAGGATCGAGCCGTTAAGATAAACGTTGTCGCGGCCCGAGAACTCCGGATTGAATCCGGACCCCAGTTCGAGAAGAGCAGAGACGCGCCCGTGTACCTTAACCGTGCCTTCGGTCGGCTGCAGGATGCCCGCGACCAACTGAAGCAGCGTGCTCTTGCCGCAGCCATTCTCGCCGACGATGCAAAAGGTCTCACCGCGGCGCACGTCGAAATCGACTTCGCGCAAGGCCCAGAAGTCTCTATGAAACTGGAGACGGTTGAAGGAGACAAGTTCCTTCAGGCGGTCGCCTGGGGAATCGTAGATCGAATAGCTTTTTGAGACGCCTCGGAACTCAACCGCGTTCATTGAGACCAGTTTAGCGGACGGGGCCGGTGGAGCGGTAGCCGGCAGGCGCCGAGCCGCAGTTCGCACGGCACACCAGGCCGGGAGGCCTGTCCCACACGGGCACGACTCCTTCCTCGCGCGGCTCGGCTACGAAACTACTTCCGGCAGCCGGCGAATGGAACTCCATCGAGACGGCGGCCCGTGAGGCAACCGTTCAGCGCGCCGGGGAATTGTACCGTGAGATCCAGGCGGCCATCGCCGTTTACGTCGGCGAGTTTGTAGCCGGCCGGAATCTGCCTCCCGAAGCGCAGCGTGGTAACGTCGAGGCTTCCGGTGTCGAACACTTCGCTGCCAAGCAATGTGGCCGAAGCTCCGTCAAGCGCAACGTCCACGGCTAAATGAGCGAAGACCTGCACGTTCAGGTCGCTTGCCTTGTTCCAGAAGCGGACGCTCGGATCAAGTGTTTCCGCGTGTTCACCCGCTGCGTCAAACATCAGCAATCTCCCGTCCGCCGCATCCCGCCCAGCCTCCCCGAGATCCGCGTTCGATCCGTGATTGAACCACGGGTACGTCTGCTTGCCGCCGGGGGCGAGCCGTCCGGCGCCCTGCACGCCGAAGCGGTAGAGCGCGCCGCCTTCGACGGCGAGATCGAGGTTGTTGAAATCGAGCTGCCAGATGCGGAAGAACTTTCCGAAATCGTCGTACAGTGGAGCGCCTTCGCGCGTAGCCTCCGTGACGCGGAGAGCCTTGGTTTCCGCATCAAGCTTGCCTTGGAAAATGGGCTTGAGCGATTCTTCACCGCGTCCAAAGTAGAGCTTAACTTCGGCAAAATAATCGCCGAGCGACGCGGGGTCACCAACGGAATTTCCGGGTACGGCCCAGGTTCGGATGCGGTCGATCACCCATCGCTCGCCGGGCGCGCCAAAGCGGAAATCGTCGCCCGTGAATCCATTCTCCTCGCTGCTCCAGCGTACGTTGCTCCGATGGGAATCGCCCGAGGCGTTGTTCAGATTCGAGACGGGAAGGCCGCGATCGAGAACGAGATGCAGCGGGTCGCGAGCCAGCAAGGGCAGCGCGAGAGACAGAAGCAGAGCCGGTATCCTCATGGGTACGATTTTAGCGCGACGGAGCCGCAAGGAAAAGTGGGGTGGCGCGGCCAGTGGAGGGGCCTGTGGATTTAGACCCTCGCCTAAGGCAAACTAGAGAGACTTATGGGAATCGTCCTGCCGTCTCTGCTGTTGCTCTTCGCTTTGCCGGCGCTGCCTCAACCGGCGTTCGAATACTGGCCCGGCGCGATGTACGACCCGCGAATTCCAACGATTCGGAAAGTTCTGGGGCATGACGCGGGAGAGCGGATCACGGGGTCGGCCGGACTGGTCCGATACCTCGAAGCGCTCGCGGCCGTTTCGGGGCGCGTCAAGGTGTTCGAGTACGCGGAGAGTTGGGAAGGCCGGAGGTTGGTGTACGCGGTGGTAGCGTCCGAGGCGAACATGAAACGGCTGCCTGAGATCCGCGCGGCCGTTCTGAGACTTGCCGATCCCCGTAAGACTACCGAACCCGACGCGCGCCGTTTGATGCAAGGACTTCCCATAGTGGTTTGGCTGGGTTATGGCGTGCATGGGAACGAAATCTCCTCGCCCGACGCCGCTCTGATGACGGCGTATCACCTAGCGGCTGTCAGAAACGACGCGATGGCCGACAAGATACTCGCGAACACAATTATCCTTATCGATCCTACTCAGAATCCCGACGGACGCGACCGTTTTGTGAATCACTTCGAACAGACCCGCGGCCTGGAACCCGATGCAAGTCCGCTCTCCGCCGAGCACAACGAGCCCTGGCCTGGAGGACGCACCAATCACTATCTATTCGACCTGAATCGCGACTGGTTTGCCTTGACGCAGCCGGAAACAAAGGGCCGCGTGAAGGCGCTGCTTGAATGGAAGCCACAGGTCTTCGTCGACCTGCACGAGATGGGTTCGGACTCGACCTACTATTTCCCTCCGGAGGCCGACCCCTACAACCCGCATCTCGCCAAGGATCAAAAGGACAGTCTTCAGTTATTCGGAAGAAACAACGCGAAGTGGTTCGACCGTTTCGGATTCGATTACTTCACGCGCGAGGTGTACGACGCGTTTTATCCCGGCTACGGCGCGAGTTGGCCATCCTATTTCGGCAGCGTCGCGATGACGTATGAGCAGGCCTCTGTGCGCGGACTGGTGATCCGGCGGAGCGACGGCACGGCGATGCGCTTCCGCGATACGGTCCGGGATCACTTCGTGGCCTCTATCTCGACGGCCGAGACAGCCGGTCAGAATCGCGAGAAACTTCTAGGCGACTTCTACCGCTACGCGGTCACCGCCATCGAAGAGGGCAGCAAGGAGAACATTCGCGCGTACGTACTGCCGCGCGCCCGCGACGCGTCTTCGGGAGCAACGGATAAATTGGCGCTTCTGCTGGCCGAGCAAGGCGTGGAGGTGCGTCGCGCCACGGCCGCGTTCCGAATGGGTGGGCAGGAGTACGCGGCGGGAAGTTACGCAGTATCCCTGGCGCAGCCCGCGAAGCGGTTGATCCGCACGCTTCTCGATCCGGTGACGCCGATGGACGAGAAATTTCTGAAGGAGCAGGAACGACGGCGAAAACGAAAACTGCCAAACGAGATCTACGACGTGACCGCGTGGTCGCTTCCACTGCTGTACAACGTGGAGGCTGTAGCATCGTCTTCCGAGCCGCCCGGTACGGGCTTTGAAGCGGTGAGCGCCGCCGGACGCGAGCAGGGGGCCGTAAGCGGAGGGAAGGCGTCCGTGGCGTACCTGGTCCCGTGGGGCACAGCGTCGGCTGGCCGCTTCCTGGCGGCCGCGCACCGGGACGGGATCAGGATGTTCAGCACGGACAAGCCATTCAAGATTTCGGGCAGCGCGTTTCCAGCGGGGACGCTGATCGTAAAAGTCAAAGACAACCCGCCGGATCTGGACGCTCGCGTGAGGAAGTTGGCGTCGTCAAGCGGGGCGGCGGTTTACGCGACAAACACCGGGTGGGTGGAAGAGGGCGTCAATTTCGGGAGCCGGCACGTTTTTCACATGCGTAGACCGTCGGTTGCGTTGGCGTGGGACTCGGGCGTTTCAGCGGCATCGGCGGGCGCTACGAAGTTCGTAATCGAACGGCAGTTCGGATATCCGGTTACGTCGATCCGGCTCGCGCAACTCGCGAGCGCCGACCTCAGCCGGTTCCATGTGCTGATTCTGCCCGACGGTCCGTATGGTTCGGCGTTAGGGAACGGCGCGGTACGGCGATTGAAGGATTGGGTGACGGCGGGCGGAACACTGATCGGCGTTTCGGGCGCCGTGTCCTTCCTGGCGGGCCCAAAGGCAGGACTGCTTTCGGTCGCGCGCGAGAGCGCGGCAAAGCCCGAAACGGCAGCGGCAAAGAAAGACGAGAAAGAAAAAGAGAGTGAGAAGGATGACGTGGTTCCGGGCAAACTACTGGCGACCGAGGCAGACTACGAAAAAGCCATTGTGGCGGACAGCGAGGACCCGGAGAGCGTACCGGGCGTGCTCGCGAAGGCGAGGGTGGACACCGAACACTGGATGGGCGCAGGAATGGGGGATAGCGTTCAGGCACTGGTCTCGGGCAGGGCGATTTACTCGCCCGTGAAGCCTGACAAGGGGATTAACGTAGCGGTGTTCGCGGGACCGGATCAGGTGTTGGCGAGCGGATACCTGTGGGAGGAAAACCGGAAGCAGTTGGCGCACAAGCCGCTTGTGGTAGTTGAGACGCTGGGCCGTGGCGTGGTGATTGGATTTACCGCGGACCCGAACTATCGTGCCTATTTGGATGGCATGAACGTACTGTTTCTGAACGCAGTGTTTCGTGGACCGGCGCATGCACGGCCTGTGACATCAGAGGAATGAGCTTGCCGCATTCGCGGCAGTCAATTGAAACCGGGATCTTGTGGCAGAGTTTCGAAAAGGACGGGGACTAAATGAACCGACGCGATTTCTTGAAGGCAGGCACCGCCGTGGCAGCGACCGGCGTATTCGCACAGGACCGCAAGCGTCCGAATATCGTGCTGATCATGGCGGACGATATGGGTTTCTCCGATATCGGGTGCTACGGATCGGAGATTGAGACGCCGAATCTCGACCGCCTCGCCGCGAATGGCCTGCGGTTTACGCAGTTCTACAACGGGGCGCGCTGCTGTCCCACGCGCGCGGCGCTGATGACCGGACTCTACAGCCATCAGGCCGGCGTCGGCCACATGGTGGAGAACCGCGGCACGCCCGCCTATCAGGGCTATCTGAACGACCGCTGCCTGACTATCGCGGAGGCTCTGCGCGCCGGGGGTTACCGGACCGCGATGGCCGGAAAGTGGCATGTCGGCGAGGATCGTCCACATTGGCCAGTGGATCGAGGGTTCGAGCGCTCATTCACGCTGATCAGCGGCGCTTCAAACTATTTCCGGCTCGACGAAGGGCGCAAGATGGCCATCGGCGATCAGCCGTTTACTCCTTCCGGCAGGGACTATTACATGACCGATGCCTTCACCGATCATGCGGTGAAGTTCATCGATGAATTCGGACGCTCTAAAGACACGCCGTTCTTTCTGTATCTTCCGTACACCGCGCCACACTGGCCGCTTCACGCGTTGCCGGAAGACATCGCGAAGTACCGGGGTAAATATATGAAGGGCTGGGACACGCTGCGCGAGGAGCGACGCGCACGGCAACTGCGCCTGGGAGTGGTGGAGGAGAAGTGGCCGCTCACTCCCCGCGATCCGGACGCCCCGGCGTGGAACGACGTCAGGGACAAGGACGCGTTCGATCTAAAGATGGCCGTGTACGCGGCGCAGATCGACCGCCTGGACCGCGGCGTCGGGCGCGTGATGGCGAAAATCAAAGAGCTTGGCGCGGAGGACAACACGCTGGTGCTGTTCCTGGCCGACAACGGCGGGTGCGCGGAAGAGAAGGTGAAAGGCGAGAACATCGCGGCGCCGGGACCGGCGGATTCATTCACGAGTTACGGACTTCCCTGGGCGAACGCGAGCAACACGCCGTTCCGCCTTTACAAACATTGGGTGCACGAGGGCGGCATTTCATCGCCGCTCATCGCCCATTGGCCTTCCGTGATCAAGGCGAAGAATTCGATTACGAATCAGCCCGGGCACTTGATCGATATAATGGCGACGTGCCTCGATGCGGCGGGCGCGGCTTATCCCGCCACGTACAAAGGCAAGCCAGTGACGCCGCTTGAGGGCAAGAGCCTGTTGCCCGTGTTCGAAGGGCGGCGCCGGGCGGGACACGAGGCGATCTATTGGGAGCATGAAGGGAACCGCGCGGTGCGTCAAGGCAGGTGGAAACTCGTCGCGCGCTTCGGAGGCGGTTGGGAGTTGTACGATCTGGAAGCGGACCGGACGGAGTTGAAGAATCTGGCGGGCGCGGACCCGGCGCGCGTGAAGGCGATGCAAGCGCTGTGGGACAAGTGGGCGGCGAAGGTTGGCGTGGAACCCTGGGGCAAGAGAAACGGAGGGAAGAAGGCATGAACATTACCCGGCGGGTGTTGCTCGGGCAGTCTTTGCTTGCACCGGCTCTGTTGCCGCTGCCGGCCGGAGCGAAAGCGGACAACGCGCTCCAACTCAAATTACGTACGCGCGTGGAGGTGTTCAAAGGCAGCGGGATCTGGGAGGAAGTGCGCTTCGAGCGCCCTGCGCCCATCAAGGAGACGGCGCTGCTGCTGTGCGACATGTGGGACAACCACTGGTGCTCCGGCGCGGCGAAACGCGTCGACGTACTGGCCGCAAGGATGGCGCCGCTCGTGAATCTGGCGCGGTCGCGCGGGATTCAGATTATTCACTCGCCCTCGGACGTGATGGATTTCTACAAGGACACACCGCAGCGGAAGCGGATGCAGCAGGCGCCTCCGGCGAATCCCGCGGTGGTGCTCGACTTGTCGGATCCGCCGCTGCCGATAGACGATTCGCAGGGCGGCTGCGATACCGCGGATAAGTCCCACAAGGCGTGGTCGCGTCAACATGCGGCGATTCCGATCGCGGAGCCGGATGGGATTTCGGACAACGGGACCGAAGTTCATAATCTGCTGCGCCAGAAAGGAATTTCGAACCTGCTGGTGATGGGCGTTCACACGAATATGTGCGTGATGAAGCGGACGTTCGCTATCAGGCAGATGACGAAGTGGGGAATACGGTGCATGCTCATCCGGGACATGACGGATTCGATGTACGACCCGAAAACAAGGCCGTTCGTCGCACATGAACGGGGAACGGAGCTGGTGGTGGAGCACATTGAGAAGTACTGGTGCCCGTCGCTCGTGAGCGGAGATTTGGTGCGGGCGATGGGGGTGTGATCTGTCCACAATTTCCCACATAGGAGCGATCCTCCCAAGAAGCCTCGTAAACGGGAGTTTCTGAAACCGGAGCCTTGGAGCACTCGGGAGAGCAGGTATCACTGTCTATTCGCGGTGCGCCGTCTCAGCCGCGCTGCTGCTTGTTTCGCTCTGGATAATCCTCCCGGACCGATATCCCGAAGGAACCCAGAGATCCCGATGCGGCGAGGCGCGGGAGGGTGATACCGGCGCGTCGCCGTTCACTGGCCTAAATCCCTCCGCTTCTTTCCCGGGGTTCTCCAGTATCCCGCGCTGGATCTCAGCCTCGTCGGCCTGTTCCGCCATCCAAGCGACCAGGCTTTCCGATGGCACGGGTTTGGTGACATCGCCGATGATATTGGCGTCCGATGAGCCTCCGGTTCACAGGTCAACCCTGCGGCATTGACTTCGTGTATGTTTAGAGCGTACTATTTTAATGTGTACAAATAGAGGAGCCGCGCAATGCCCAGATTGGCCATTGAAGACAACAGCCGGATGTCCTTGAGGATACGGGCCGAGGAAAAGGCGACGCTCATGCGGGCCGTCGCGTTGAAACACACCGATCTGACGGATTTCGTCATTCGCCACGCGTTACAAGCCGCCAAGGCCGTCATTGAGGAAGCCGATGTAGTTCTCCTCTCCAAGAGGGACAGTCTGCGGGTTCTGGAGGTGCTGGAGAATCCGCCTGCGCCGAGCGCAAGGCTGCGGGCCGCGGCCAAGGCGTTACCACGGCGTTCATGACGGTAACGGCGTGGCACGAAGAGCCGATCGAGAGGAAACACGATCGTGAGGCGTTCGACTGCGGCGAAGAAGCGCTGAACGAATTTTTGCGGCGTTACGCCCGCAAGAGCCACGAAATGGGCGGCGCAAAGACATTCCTTGCGATCGACGACGCGGACAACAAAACCATTCTCGGCTTCTATAGTCTGAGTCCCGCGTCGGTCGAATATGCCCGAACGCCGGAGATCGTGCGGCGTGGGCTGGCCCGCCTTGATGTGGCGGGTTTCCGGTTGGCGCGCTTGGCGGTGGATCGCAGGGTACA
>SHUI01000101.1 GCA_009697455.1 Bryobacterales bacterium | reverse complement strand
GCTCGAGCAGACTGGTCTGAACGCCGGCAACATCGATTTCGGGGAAGCCGGAATCAACGCACTGATTCAGGGCTACACCCGCGAGGCTGGCGTACGGAATCTCGAGCGGGAAATCGGAAACGTCTGCCGCAAAGTGACGCGGCAGGTCGTGGAAGCTCAGGGGAGCGCTCCCGAGACGGCGAAATCAAAGAAGGCGAAGGCCAAGGCTGCGGTTCCCGCCGCGCCCCCGGTCGCCATCAATGCCGAGAAGATCGGTGAGTTCCTGGGTCCGGCGAAGTTCCGCGATCTGCAGACGGAAAAGAAGAATGAGATCGGCGCCGCGGTGGGTCTCGCGTGGACTGAAGTCGGGGGGCAAATACTGACGACCGAAGCGCTGTTGATGGAAGGTAAGGGGAAGCTTACCATTACGGGAAAGCTGGGCGAAGTGATGCAGGAATCAGCCCAGGCGGCAATGAGTTTTATCCGTTCGCGGGCACACCAGTTCGGCCTTCCGCGGGATTTCTATCGTAGCCTCGATATCCATCTGCACGTGCCGGAAGGCGCGATTCCCAAGGATGGTCCCTCGGCCGGGATCACGATTTGCACGACGATTTGCAGCGCGCTCTCGCGCGTGCCGGTTCGCGGCGACGTGGCGATGACGGGCGAGATTACGCTCCGCGGCAAGGTGCTGCCGATCGGGGGGCTCAAGGAAAAATTGCTGGCCGCGCACCGTCACGGGATATTTGAGGCGATCCTGCCGAGGGACAACCAAAAAGATCTGCCCGATATTCCGGAAAATGTTCGCAACGTGATGAAGCTCCACTTCGTCGATTCAATGGACGAAGTGCTGAAGATCGCGCTGGAAAGGGAGATCGAAGCCCTGCCGCTCCCAGCCGTGGACATCTCGGCTCAGGCCAGCGACGGAACGCTCACTCACTGAGGTATAATTTATCGCGGGGGCGTCTCCAGGTGGAGAAAGCCCGCCTTAAACAAAAACAATTTGACCGCGGAATTTGTAATAAGTTCAGCTGGACCGGAGCAGTTCCCCTCTGACGGTCTTTCCGAAGTAGCATTCTTGGGGAGAAGTAACGTCGGCAAGTCTAGTCTGATCAACGCTCTCTTGGGTATCAAAAGGCTGGCGTTTACCAGCAGCAAGCCGGGCTGCACGCAAACCATCAATTTTTTCCGGGTGGACGGATCGTTTTATTTCGTCGACCTGCCGGGATACGGATACGCCCGGGTTCCCCGGAACATCTCTCGGGAATGGAAAAAGCTCATTGAAAGCTATCTTTTGAACAGAAGTACCCTGAAGCTCGCCATTCTGATTCTGGACGCCCGTCATGGGTGGATGGAAAAGGACCTTGAGCTGAAGGAATGGCTGGAGCACTACGGCCAGCCGTACGTGGTGATTGCCACGAAAATGGACAAACTGAAGAACCAATCGGAAACGCAGAGGGGGCTTGCCGCCATAGGCAGGATTTCCCCGGACGTGCATCCGTTCTCGGCCGAAACCGGTCGGGGAGTGAGGAAAATTTGGCAAGCGATAACGAAAACAATGCACCAGTGAGTGCCCCACCGCCGCCCACCGAAAAGGCAGCAGAAAAAACGGCTGAAGCCAAGGTCTCTCCGGCCGAGGCAAAAGCCCCAGAAAACAAGACCTCCGACGCCGCCGTAACCGTCGAGACGCAGCCCCCAGGATCGCAAAACCCCGGAGCGCAGAGGAGAAAGGCGAGTGCAGCCGCCAAGAACGGTTCTCCGACGCTCGATCTGGTCGAACTGAAGGATATGAACATCCAGAAGCTCAATCAGGTCGCGAAGGACATGGGAGTTGCCGGCGCGGCCGGTCTCCGCAAACAAGAGTTAATCTTCAAGATCCTGCAGACTCAAGCCGAAAAGAGCGGCCTGATTTTTTCCGAAGGCGTTCTCGAGTGTCTGCCGGACGGCTTCGGATTCCTGCGCGCGCCCGAGTACAACTACCTGCCCGGACCGGACGACGTCTACGTTTCGCCCTCGCAGATTCGCCGTTTCGACCTGCGTACCGGCGACACCGTCTCGGGCCAGATCCGGCCGCCGAAGGAAGGCGAGCGATATTTCGCGCTCATCAAGGTAGACGCCATCAACTTCGAACCGCCGGAGGAAGCGCGGAACAAGATCTTCTTCGACAACCTGACGCCGCTCTATCCCAATTCCCGGCTCAAGCTCGAGACCGCGCGCGACAGCTATTCCGGGCGCGTGATGGATCTGCTCGCGCCCATCGGCAAGGGTCAGCGCGGTCTTATCGTCTCTCCGCCCCGCACCGGCAAAACCATGCTGTTGCAGTCGATCGCGAATTCGGTCACAGCGAATCATCCCGAGGTTTCGCTGATCGTGCTTCTGATCGACGAACGCCCGGAAGAAGTCACGGACATGCAGCGGTCCGTCCGCGGCGAGGTGATCAGTTCGACTTTCGACGAACCGGCGACGCGCCACGTTCAGGTGGCCGAAATGGTGATCGAGAAAGCCAAGCGCCTGGTGGAACACAAGAAGGACGTCGTGATCCTGCTCGATTCGATTACGCGCCTTGCGCGGGCGTACAACACGATCGTTCCGCCGTCGGGCAAGGTGCTCTCGGGGGGCGTCGATTCGAACGCTTTGCAACGGCCAAAACGCTTTTTCGGCGCGGCGCGGAACATCGAAGAGGGCGGTTCGTTGACAATCATCGCGACCGCGCTCATCGACACGGGCAGCCGCATGGACGACGTGATCTTCGAAGAATTCAAAGGTACCGGTAACATGGAAATCCACCTCGAGCGCAAGCTTGTGGATAAGCGCGTGTTCCCGGCCATCGATATCAACAAGAGCGGCACTCGCAAGGAAGAGTTGCTGATGCCGCGCGAAGAGTTGAACCGCGTGTGGATCCTGCGCAAGGTGCTGGCTCCACTTTCACCCGTGGAAACCATGGAGTTGCTGCTCGATAAGCTAGGCAAGACCAAAAGCAACCAGGAGTTCCTCGGCTCGATGAGCGGATAACGGCGGCGCCCCCGCACGCCTCGCAGACGCCTCCGCTTCCCTTACAATAGGTTCCGATGTCCTTGCGCAAGCTTCGCGCCGTTTTCATCACGGCCCCGCTGATCGTTCTGGCTACGGCAGTTATGGGCTCGCTCTCGCTCTTTGTGTCGCTATTCGATTCGAGCGGGCACGGGCAGCACAAAATCGCCCGGACCTGGTCGAGAATCCTGCTTGCCATCGCCCGGGTTAAGGTACGCGCCGAGGGTCTTGAAAAAATCGCGCCTGAAGGGAGTTACGTGTTCATTGCGAATCATCGCAGTTACATGGACATCCCGGTCGTGCTCAGCACCATCTCGGCGCAATTCCGTTTCATGGCGAACAAGAACCTGTTCTCCATTCCCTTCATCGGATATCACCTGCACCGGGCCGGACACCTTCCAGTCGATAACGCCAATCCGCGCGAATCGCTGCGCAGCATGACGGAAGCGGCGCGCGTCATTCAGAAGGGCGACATCTCGATTCTTATTTTTCCCGAAGGCGGGCGCACGCATGGCGAACTGGGATCGTTCAAGGACGGCGCGGCCTACATCGCAATCAAGGCAGGCGTGCCGGTGGTGCCCGTGGCGCTGATCGGGATGCGGAGTATACTTCCGATGGGATCCGGCATCGTAAACGGCGGCGAGGTGGTGCTACGCGTGGGCGAGCCGGTGCCGACGATCGATCTCAGCCTGCAAGACCGCACGCGGCTGAGCGGAGAGTTGCGGGACGCGATTGCCCGCCTGCTCGACAAGACGCCCGAACGGGCTGAAGTTACCGTGCAGTGATTCGTTCCGGAGCGGCTTGCAATTGCGCCTCTTCGAGGCGTTTGGTCTCCTGATCTTCGATAGCACCGGGATTACTCACAACACCGGCGCCATGCGTTGAACAGCCCCAGGTGTGCGGCGGAATTGCAGGTCTCAGTGAGCTTAGGGACTCGGCCATAAATGAGTCGCGACTTAGAACGAAATGTGATAGCCCTGGGCATGGAGCTAAGAATCACTCCGGAATTGAAACGCGTCTGGGCGCAAACCCTGGCCCAGTTGAGGGGGGGCGAGTCGGCGAGTGGGCTGCGCGAATGGTTGCATGAATTGCGTATTGGCGTGGTGTGTCTTGATGCGGTCGCTCAGCGCGGGCGTAAGCCGCTGGAGTCGAAGTTGCCGAAGTTCGAAGCCGATTTGCGCGAGATGGGAGCAGCCTCCAGCCAGACCGATCCGACCTTTCGCACCACGCAACTTTATCGGCGGTTGACCGCCGGGGAAGCGCGGTGACGGTTGAGGTGCTGGAGAACTACTGGAGACCGTGGAGAAGGCCGTAGACATGGCTTACAAAGGCGTGCATCCGACCGCCACGCTGATCTAGACCGCCTACCCCAAAGGGGTCTGGCTCACCAAAAAGCAGGTGCAACCCTATGAAGCGTGCCTACAGCGACTCACCGGGCTGCGCAGATGGTTCGTCACCATCGCCACCGCCGCCAATGTTGCCTGTTCTCCGCTCTGCCCATAATGGCGAATGATTATCGGCCGAGTCCCTAATGAGCTACTTGGCATGCCGAAGCGCCTGATGCAGCAGAGACTTAATGTAGGTCTGGTAAGGCAAGCCCTTTTGAGATGCCTGTTGACGCGCCAGTTCAATGTCGCTCTCCGGAAGCCGGATCGAGACCACGCGCGCCTTTGTCGTGGCCAGGCGGGCCTTCAACGTCTCCTGGTCGAGGCGGGGCAGTTCGCCCTTCTTCGCGGCTTCCAGGAAGTCCTTATCCAGCCGTGAGCGGTTCTTGTACCACCACTCGGCCTCCTCGCCCTCCGACTTGAAAACGGGTATCACACGTTTCTGTTTCATCCGCGACTTCCCCAATAGAGTCGTTGGTAAACGGGACTCGCACCATAGGCAGTGACGGCCCGAACTTTGCCTTCCCTGCCTCGCTTGGTTGATACTCCAGATAGTCTGGATCGCCGGTCATGATCTGCTCGAATTCTTCGGGTGTCACACGATGCCGTTTCAAGTGCCGCACGTTCCCGGCGTCCCAATCGAATTCGATTCCGCCGTTCACCACGTCCAATATGCGGCACTCGTATATACGTTGTCAATGTTAGCGTTCCGGGTGTCGGCGTTCCGGGGATTCCGGGGCCGGTGAATACCGAACGCCGCCAACCATTGCAATGAAGGCGCTATGGCACCTCGGCTAGACGGTAGCGGATGCATAGGCTTTCGTTCGCACTCACTCCTACGCTGGCCGGTCACTTGCGGCGAGTACGAATCCGCCCCCTCAGCGCACCCGCCGCGCATAAAGCGGAAATGCCGGACAGCGGCAGAAGCGGCCCGCCGGGTTCCGGCACACCGTAGCTGAGACTGACGTTGACCAACCCGAATGCCAGTTGACCCTGTGTGTCTACTTCCGCAAATCGAAGTTGATACGTGCCGCCAAGCCCCACAGCCGAACTGATGTCAGCCGTGAAAGTCTGGTGAGCGGAGAGTTGCAGGACACGATTGCCCGCCTGCTCGACAAGACGCCCGAACGGGCTGAAGTTACCGTGCAGTGATTTGTTCCGGGGCGGCGTGCCGCTGCGCCTCTTCGAGGCGTTTGGTCTCCTGCCAGGTGAAGTAAATCCGGTGAATCACGGTGATGTTCGATAGCACCCCGATCACCCACAACACCGGCGCCATGCGGTTGAACAGCGTTCCGATCATCAACAGCACCATGCGTTCGGGCCGTTCGAGAAAGCCTACCTTGCACTTGGGAATGGTGTTCTCGGCGCGGGACCGCGTGTAGCTCACCATCACGGAACCGGTCATCACGACGGCAGTCAGAACCACGTAGAAATTGCGGTTGATCGAGGCGTAGTAGACAAGCAGGCCCATCAGGAGAATCAGGTCGGAATAGCGGTCGATCACGGAATCGAAGAAGCCGCCGAACCGCGTGACGCGACCCGTGGAGCGCGCGACCGGGCCATCCGTCAGGTCGAAGATCGCCGCTCCCACCATCACCCATCCGGCGGCCAGGAACTTTCCCCGGCTGAGCAGCACGGCAGACACGCCGTTAATCACCAACCCGATGAACGTCAGAACGTTCGGGTGAATTCGCGAGATCGCAAGTCCGCGCACGATTTTTTGCAGCAGCCAATTGCACGCTCCGCCGATAGCACTCGTATACGTCATGAATCCACCAAGCTTCGATTTTACGACATTCCGGCGGCGGAGCAGTGCGCTGCACAACGCCGCCCCTGTCCTTGCGCGCGTTGCGGGTCCTGTGATACACGTATGGGCACAGTGCCTGGAGATCGAAAACGCTCCGGCCACAGGGAGTCCACATGCGCAAGATCGTTTTGTTCGCGACTTTTCTCGCCTTCACCGGTTTCGCCGCCGCACAGGTCAACAAGAGCAACTTGACTGGAATCGTCCGGGACGCAACGGGCGCGGCCGTTTCTGAAGTCATCATCAAGCTGACGAGTAATGAGACGGGCGCCGTCCGCACCGAGTCGAGCGACCTCTCGGGCTTCTACCGGTTCACGCTCGTTGACCGCGGCACCTACAGGCTGGAAGCGGAACGCGCCGGCTTCAGGCGATTCCGCCGTGACGCTGTCGAGTTACAGACCGGAGAAACAACCACGATCGACGTCGCGCTCGCACTGGGTGAAGTCAGTGAGAGCGTGACTGTCTCCGCCGAAGCCGCCGTTCTCCGCACCGAGACGGGCGCACTCGGCACCACGGTCAGCACGAAAGTTCTCAATGAGCTGCCGCTCATCGGGCGAAACCCCTACGTGTTCCTCACGCTTTCGCCAGGGATTCAGTACACCGGCGACCCCGGCGCGCTGAATCCGTGGGACGTGGTGGGTCCGTCGGGTTTTGCGGCCTCCGGGGCGGAGGCGAAGACGGAGTTCCTCCTCGACGGCATCCCGAACATGGGAATCGGCAACGTGTCGCTCTCACCTTCTCCAGACGCCGTCTCGGAGATGCGGGTCCAGACCAGCGCCTACGACTCCGAGTTCGGCCACTCCGGCGCCGCGTTCGTCAACGTTTCCACGCGCTCCGGCACCAACATCTACCACGGCACCGCCTACTGGTTCCTTCGCAACGACAACCTGAACGCCACCAGTTTCTTCAACAATCGCATCGGCGCCAAGAAGAACGAATTCAAACAGAATACCTACGGCGGATCGTTCGGGGGACCGTTCCGTATCCCAAAACTGTATAACGGCCGCGATAAGACGCACTACTTCTTCAACTTCGAAGGCACCCAGATCCGCGGCACGGCCTTTGCGCGGGCGATCGTGCCGACGCCCCTTGAACGAGGCGGAAATTTTTCTCAAACGCTTGACCGCACCGGACGTCCGTTCGCGATTTACGATCCGGCGACCACGAGGGCGGAGGGAAACGGTTTCGTCCGTTCGCCGTTTCCCGGTAACTTGATTCCCACGCAGCGGTTCGACCCGGTTTCGGTGAACGCGTTGAAGTACTATCCCATACCGAATCTCACACCGAGTTCCGGCAGTCTCCAGAATTTCCAGAACCCGCAGATCAGCGGCCGGAAGTGGGCCAGCCTCGCCTCCCGCGTCGATCACCAGATCAACACCAACCACAGCCTGTTTTTCCGCTATGGCTGGAATCACCGGACCGACCCTTCGAGCGCTTTTTATGGTGAGAGCTGTTGCCGGCCGGCTGGAAATCCAACCGACGGACAAGACGAGTTCGCGCGAGGCAACATCGGCGGCGGCGCCGGTTACACCTGGGTTGTCAGCCCGAGGATGGTATTCGACGCGCGGATGGGCTATACCCGCTATTTCGACGCGAACATCATGTACGGAGAAGGCTTCGACATTTCGAGTCTCGGCTTTCCAGCCAGTTTCGCAAAGAGCGTCGCTTTCGCCACATTCCCGCGGTTCGCCATGATCGATGGCGACCTCGACAACCTGGGCGCCGGCCGCGTCACATCGCGAACCTACAACAACGTCTATAATCCACAGTTCAATTTCCACTTCACGCTCAACCGACACGCGTTGAAATGGGGCTACCGCTATATGGTTTCCCAGCAGAACTCATTCGGGCCGAACCGCGCAGCCGGTATTTTCAACTTTGGCAGGGCCTTCACTCAGGGACCGGACCCCACCAGGGTATCGGCCACGGCCGGCCATGATTTCGCCTCGTTCCTGTTAGGTTCGCCGAACAGCGGTTCCGCCGACACCAACGCCGCGCCCGCGCTTGAGGCCACGTATCACGCGCTCTACTTCCAGGACGATTGGAAGGCGACTTCCCGCCTCACCTTCAACATGGGCCTCCGGTTTGAGCATGAAAACGGAGCGACCGATCGCTTCAATCGCGGCAACGCAGGACTCGACTTTGGCGTTTCGAGTCCGGTTGAGGCGCGGGCCAAGACGAATTATGCAGCAGCCCCGATTTCGGAACTGGCCACGCTGAATGCCAAAGGCGGGCTCCGTTTCCTCGCGACCGATCAAACGCCACGCGGCCATTTGAACATGCCGAAGGCGCTTTGGGCTCCCCGTTTCGGTTACGCCTACAAGTTGACCAATTGGGCGGTCCTCCGCGGCGGCTACGGAACGTTTTTCGTTCCCAACATCATTTCCAATTACCGTCTGGATGGATTTTCGCTCACCACGCAGATGGTGACGTCACTCGACAACAATTTGAATCCATTCAACACGCTTCGAAATCCTTTCCCGAGCGGCTTGTCGCAGCCTCCGGGTGCCGCGGGAGGCCTCCTGACGGGGGTAGGACAGTCGATCACCGCCGGCGGCGCATCTCCAGGCAACTTCCTGCCCGAATATCGCCACGGATTGAGCCAACAGTTTTCGCAGGGATTCCAACTCGTGCTGCCCGGCAATTTCTCCGTGCAGGCAAGTTACGTGGGCAACCTCGCACAACGGCTGACCGTGACCAGAAACATCAATCAATATCCTGACCGGTTTCTGCCGCTGACCACGCGCCTGAATGCGCGCGTCGCGAATCCTTTCTTCGGCGTGATCACGGATCCGACGAGCGCGCTCAGCCAGTCCACAGCCACGGTATCGCAGCTTCTGAGGCCCTTCCCGCAGTACACGGGCGTCACGCAATCGAGCCTTCCCCACGGGCGCTCAGGTTACCATTCATTTCAACTCGAAGTCAGCAAGCGATTTTCGAGCGGGCTCTACTTCGGAGCCGCCTACACGAATGCAAAGCTGATGGAAGCAACCTCGTATCTGAATCCGAACAGCGCGGGGGTGGAGAAGGTGATCTCGGATTCCGACCGCCCCCAGCGCCTGGTGGTCCACGGACTGTACGAATTACCCTTCGGCCCCGGCCGTAAATTCGCGACCTCGACGAACCCCGTGGTGAAGAGGCTGGTTGCGAACTGGCAGTTCAACTGGGTGACCACTTTCAACGCGGGCGCACCGCTCGCATTTGGAAGCGCCGAGCGCGTGTCGCGCACCGGCAACAATCCGCATCTTGTCGATAACTACTTCGATACGGCTCAGTTCGTCCCGCAACAGCCATTCACGCTACGTGCGTTCTCTTCCCGCACAGCCGACATCCGCGCCCCCGGAATCAATAAGTGGGATATCACGGTGCAGAAGAGCGTCATGGTGAAGGAAGGCGTCCACTTCAAGGTGCAGGCTGAGTTCTACAATGCATTCAACCGGACACACTTCGGCACCCCAAACACAACGGTTACGAGCACGAGCTTCGGTAGAATCAACGGAAATTTCCTCGGCCCGCGCGAGATCCAACTCTCGGGCCGCTTTACATTCTGACGCAGGCGCGACCGCTTTGGTGGTTTCTCCAGGCGGGAATCCCATCCACGGTGATCGCGGAACCTGCGCGGAAAGTTCTTTAACGGCTCCGGCCATGAACGCATGGCTATGAGCTAAGCGCATCCACTATTCAATGCGGGTCACTTTTCAATGCCGGTCTTAGAGGCTCACGATCCTGCCGCCCCCGTTTGGCTCGAATTGCGGGAACCGTGGCAGCATGGATTAGCCGCAATTCCGACGTCGGGTCTTGGCGCGACATCCAT
This sequence comes from Bryobacterales bacterium, assembly GCA_009697455.1. Lineage (GTDB taxonomy): Bacteria > Acidobacteriota > Terriglobia > Bryobacterales > Bryobacteraceae > SYKU01. The sequence goes on along the minus strand of SHUI01000101.1, from coordinate 5,023 downwards.
CATGCCTGGCCAGTCCCGCCGCCTTCAGGCCGCGAAGAGTTCCCGGACCCTGCGCGCCACTACCTTTTCGTCGCCCGGCTCGTTCATGAACATCGTAAAGAGCAGCCCCTTTCGCCCGTGCCGCAGCACGGCGATGCGGGGGTCGCCATCCATTAACTTCTTCTCGCATTCATCGGCTGTGAGTTTCAGCGACTTCTCGTCCCAGTTCACAATGATCCGGTGCACGCGTCGCGTGCGGTCGTGAGGAGCGTAGCTCACATCGAGGCCCTTGATCTTCTTAAACTCGCTCGTCAGGTATTCGGCTTGCCTGAAGCACTCACGATCGAGAGCCGCGAAATCCAGTTTCGCGTACTTCTCCGCGGCGAGCCAGATGCCGACGATTTCTTCGCGCCCTACCTTCATCGGACGGCCTAGCGAATCGGAGTGGGGGTTCGAGTTCAGCCGCGCCGCGCGAACCAGATCCCGCCGCCCCGCAAGAATGCCGGAACACTGCGGGCCACGCATGTGCTTTCCGCCGCTGATGCAGATGAGATCGACGCCGAGCGCGCCGAGCTTTCGAATGTTGTCCCAGGGCGGCAGCATGTTCGCCGCGTCAACCATCACCGGAAATCCCGCCTTGCGGCCGATCGCCAGGCACTCTTCGAGCGAGACCGGCGTTTCGTATTCCCAATCGCCGCTCGACCCACCCAGGAAGTAGAGCATCGCGGTACGTTCGTTCGCGGCGTTTACAAGCTGTTCTTTGCTTTCGACTTCCACGATCTTCACGCCCGCCGCGCGAATCGCGTGATCGTAGCCGTTGCGGTGAATCTTCTGAATAATGACCTCGGACTTCATGCCCGTTAGATCGGGCAAACGGCGAATTTTCGCCGTGTCCGATCCCGCAAGACAGGCGCAGGTGCCGATCGCCATCGCGCCCGCCGTGCCCGTCGTGACCATGGCGTCTTCAGACCCGATCAGCTTCGAGAGCCGCGCGCCGACGGCGTCCTGTAATTCGTCGAGCACAACGAAGTGCCGCGCAGCCTCGGCTATCCCCTCATGAAGTTCCGGCCAGAGTTTTGAAGCCCCGATCACGGTGTGGGTACCGCGGCAGTTAATCACCGGCTTGATGCCGAGTTGCTGGTAAACTCCGGCACCGGCCGCCGGGGCCGCGAACAATCCCTTGAACGGCCAGACGCCAAGGATTCCCGCGCCGGACAGCCAATTCCGTCTGCTCGTGCTCATGCAGCCGCTCCTCTTAAAAGCTTTCCGGCGAGCGCCCCTTGAAGGACAAGGCTTAAGGTCTGGTAAATCATGTCCTGAACCATCGGCCCCGGCGCGATGTAGGTGACGCCCCAAAACATGTAGAGGTCTCCCACGACGCCCATGAGAAGCCCCACAATCAGGCCAATCGCGGATCCGCCTTTCACTCCGCCGCCAAAAACGCCAGATGCCCGCGCGATAAGGTACGTCAGGATCAGCGCAAACAACAGGTCTGTCCCGACGTAGCCCGGTATGACCGTGCGGAACAAGCCTGGATGATCCTTCGCCAGTTGTTCGTAGTGTGGCGCGTTGATGACACTGTAAAACACGACATTCATTACGTCGCGAACGACAAATACGGCCGCCGATGCGATCGCGTAGCGTGCCCAATTCATATTCGTGTACCCCGTGTCAAATTCTGCATCGGCGGCGGCCCGATGTCAAGCCGGGCTGGCGGGGCGAGCAGGCAAGTACACGGCAAGTACGGGAGGTGGCGCCGCCGTAGCTTGCGCGATCAGGCATGGCGGGCATGGCGGCGGAACCGAAAGCCTCTGGAGGGAAAATGGCAGGCTCCCTCTTTGATAAAGGTGAAAAAACAACCCGGCTTTCCGCTTTTGCACATCAAATCTTCTTGCGTCAGGAAAACCGGCCAACCGAGCCCGCTGACGAACAGGCACAACAGGAGCGTTTCTGATGAGACAAAAATGGGGATATTTCAGTTCGCGCAATTCGGCACTGCCTCTCACGAAGCGTTACGAGCTGATCAGCCTGCCAGCGCCGGCGATTCACTCCCGGCCTCTCGTTTGGCTAACGCACATCAGGGTCCACGCGGTCGATTACGCCAAGGCCGAAATGCAGCCCAGGATCGTTTACGGAATAAAGCTGGCCTGGCTCATGACTTCCTGCGCCTGCCGCCTGTCGCCAAAGCCGGAAAGTTTTCTGCGCGGCAGCGGCTTCACTCCGCGCGACGAGATGCCTTGGTTGCGCCCACGCCCGTTTGCGCCGAAACAGTTGACATAGCAAAAAGGAATGCTCCGCAGGAATCACCCGCGATCACCGTCGCGCTGAAGAAAATAGGTCACGCGTCGACCAGCAAGGCTTCCAGACGTTCGATAGAGAATCGCCAGCATTCGGGTATTCGCTCCACGGTGCCGGCGCCCGCCGCGCGCGGGCTCCAGGTGTGGTCTTCGTAAAGGATTGTGTCTCCCCGGCAGCTTGCCGTCTCGCGCATTCGCTGCGCAACTTCGGAAGGGCGCGCGAGGTACGTTCTTGGCAAGTCGTCAAGCGCAACACCCTTGAACTGGACGAAACAGAAAACCGTTCGCGAGCCGTGCCGCTTGAGCCACTTATCGATGGCACCTTGATAATCGGCCTTTGCCAGTAACGACTGCGTCAGGCCCCAACTACCATCCTGGCTGCCCTTGACCGAAACTTTGAGCATACGTTCGCCCTGGGCAACGATGAGATCGTATTCGGGTTGGTTGGCACCGTATTGAACGGATACATCGAATCCGCACCGGGCGAACTGCGCGGCAGCAATTGCTTCGGCGGCGACGGCGACCTGCCAGGACGTTCTCTTGTTCTTCATCAGTTCTGGAATACCCGCTTCGAGAGTTCTCATTGTAGTTCACGGCGCCGGTGCCTGGCGCGTGCAAGCACGCAATGTGGTTGCTAAAGTGTTGTAGGAACAATTCCTCCTCCAGTTCGCAATCGCGGTTACGAATCGCTGGATGACCTGAAGCCCTGCACCGCCTGCGGATCGCTTCGCTGGTGGTTCGACGGCGAGGAATGGCGTTGCTGGCAATGCGAATCGCCGGGCGGTTTGGCCGTCGTCAACGTGGTCCTGGATCTACCAAACGCCGACGTGAATTGAGCCTCTGGAAAGTGTCTTAATGAACGTCCGACAATGCTTCGATTCAACAAAGAACTGCGGCAGTCCCCCGTAAGCTCGGACGCCGTGGACGCTTACAACCAGTTGGGCGATATCGCCATGCGCCAGTCGAGGCCGGGAGAGGCGATCCCGCATTTCGAACGGGCGGTGCGCATTGATCCGGCAGACACCGCACACAAATAAAATCTCGAGGCCGCCTATCGGGCAGCGGGACGGAAATGAAGAGGCTTAACCCGCTGTTTTTGCAAGAGCTGGAACCTCACCGGATTCTCAGCTTCGGATTTCAGGTTAAGAAACATGCTGCCGGCAGCAGTGAGCCTCAGGCTGAGCAATTCGAAAAGCGCCCCAGCGACGCGACTTTCCGGGAAGCCACCGGTATATACTGGTTGCGTACCATCAAAGAGAGGCCCGCCTCATGGCGCTGTTCAAGACACGCAGCGCCGCCGTTTACGGCATCGATGCTCATTTGATCGATGTCGAAGTCGACATGTACCCGTCAGGCTCGGCGCGCGACTTTGTAACAGTTGGAATGCCGGATACCGCGGTTCGCGAGAGCCGCGAGCGTATCAAATCGGCGCTGCTCAATTCCGGCTTCGGTTTCCCCACCAACAAGGGAGTCACTATTAATCTAGCTCCGGCGAACGTCCGGAAAGAAGGGGCGGGTTTCGACCTGCCGATGGCGATGGGAATCCTCGGCGCGATGGGTTCCATTCCGCGGCTCGACCAGCATCTGCTGATCGGCGAGTTGTCGCTCGATGGCGCGATTCGCAGTGTGCGAGGGGCGCTTTCCGTGGCGGTCTGCGCGCTTGAGCAGGGCATTCCGAATCTCGTGCTGCCGATGGAGAACGCGGCGGAAGCGGCGGTGGTCGATGGCGTGCGCGTGTTCGGCGTGCGGCATCTCTCCGAAGTGGTCGAGTTGTTGGCGAAGCCCGGCGCGTTCGAGCCGATGAAGCGCGCCGCGCCCGAATTGCAGGCCGGGGAATCCACCGCGCCGGATTTCCGCGACGTGCGAGGACAGGGGAGCGCGAAGCGGGCGCTCGAAGTCGCGGCAGCGGGCGGGCACAACATTCTGATGATAGGGCCGCCGGGATCGGGCAAGACGATGCTTGCGAAGCGCCTCGCCGGGATTCTGCCGTCGCTGACTTTCGCCGAAGCGATCGAGACGACGAAGATTCACAGTATCGCGGGCATCCTTCCGGGCGGCGCCGGGCTGCTGCGCGAGAGGCCGTTCCGTTCGCCGCATCACACGATCTCGGACGCGGGGCTGATCGGCGGCGGACTAGGGACGCCGCGTCCGGGCGAAGTGAGCATGGCGCACCACGGACTGCTGTTTCTGGACGAACTGCCCGAGTTCCCGCGCAACGTGTTGGAGTTGATGCGCCAACCGCTTGAGGATCTCTCGGTGACGATCGCGCGATCGGCGATGACGCTTTCCTTCCCGGCGAATTTCATGCTCGCGGCCGCGATGAATCCATGTCCGTGCAGACATTAACTGAACAAAACCCAAGGTGTGAGGGACGGCGGATTATCTCGAATGCCGACGTCGGCCGACTCCATCACCGGTACGAGCGCTGCGCGGCATAAAGGTATCTTCGGCGCGATTCCATCCGCATCGGCCTGTGCCCCTGCGCGGCCCGATTGACCGTCACCGAGGCCGCGCCCGTGAGCCTGTTGGCATCGCGGAAAGAGGCATTGTCAGCCGACGACACGGGGCGAGTGAAGTCCAAAGGCTCTCACTCAAAGCCCCCCAAAAGCTGTGAATCCGGGCCGATCAGACCTCAAGATGGGGTTTCCGAGAACGACAATCTCCGGCCTCCTCGTCGGCACGGCCAACACAATCCAGAACACGCAGTGCCGCATCAACGGCGCCGCCACTACCGTTACCACCTCCGG
>SHUI01000100.1 GCA_009697455.1 Bryobacterales bacterium | reverse complement strand
GCCAACATCTCGGTCACTTCCTCCGCGAGCAGACGCAGATTGAACGGGGCGATGTCGATGGCCAGCTTCCCGGCCTCGATCTTCGAGAAATCCAGAATGTCATTGAGGATAGCGAGCAGTGCGTCGGCCGAGTGGCTGATGGTTTCCGCGGTCTCCTGCTGCGCCGTCGTCAGGCCGCTTTCGAGCAGCAGGCTGGTCATCCCGACGACGCCGTTCATCGGAGTCCGGATCTCGTGACTCATGTTTGCCAGAAACTCGCTTTTGAGCCTGCTGGCCTGCTGCGCTTCTTTGAACAGACGGGCGATCTCGCGGTTTTGCTCCTCCACCGTCGCCTTTTCGCGCTCCGTTCGCGCCTTCTCTTCAAGCAATTCCCGCGTCCGGGCGAAGACCGCTACCTCCAAAGCCTCCCTTTGCCTAAAATGCTGCAATGAGAGCGCCCGCCAAATCTTCCACGCCGCCGCGAGTATGAATAGGAAGGCCGACAGGATGAACGGCCAAGTCCGCCACCAGGGCGGGAGGATACGGAATGGCACTTCCACCGGAGCGGGACTCCAGGCTCCAGCCGCGCTCCGCGCCAATGCCTGAAACTTGTACTCGCCAGGCGCGAGGCCAGGGTACCGGATCTGCCGGAGGTCCGTCTCCATCCAGCCGCTTTCAAGGCCCTCCAGCTTGTAGGAAAAGCGCACCTCCTGTTCGTTCAGAAAGGTGAGGGCCGCAATCTCGAAGGTCACCGCGCGATCCCGGAACGGAACTTCGAGCGGGCCTGCGAGATCCGCGGGAGTCGCGCCGAATCTTGCACCGGTTAGTACTACCGTAGGCGGAACGGGCGCGGCGTCCCGGTGTGGCATGAAACGCGAAAGGCCCCGGCCCGTGCCGATCCAGACGCTGCCGTCGGCGTCCGCGAAAAACGCGTTGCCATTGCAGGAATCCCAGACCAGCCCGTCCGAGTGTCCGTAATGCCGCCACCGGGAGCCGTCGAGCACATCCACTCCCCGGTCCGTTCCGAACCAGAGCCAGCCGCGGGTGTCGTACGTCAACGACAAGATCTTATCCGAGCGCAGGCCGTTCCTCGAAGTGAAGTGCCTCGCTTCCAACTTGTCTCCCCGAATCTGCAGGCGCGATGCGCCAAGCGCCTCCGTATATCCAATCCAGATCGCGCCGTCGGGAGCCGCCGTGAGATACGATATCGCGTCGACCTTCAATCCGTCGCGGCTCGTGAACAGCGTCCATTTCCCGCTCTCCAGCCTGAACAAACCCCGGCTTGATGCCACCCAGAATCGTCCCGCCTGGTCGAAACGAGAGCGGTGGAATGTCACGCCAGTTTCACCGGCCGGTGCCACCTTCTCAAAACGCATGACGCTCCCAACCGGCGTGCTCCGAAACAGACCGTCGTCGGCAGCCACCCAGAGTCTGCGTTCATTATCGAACTGGAGGCTCGTAATTCGGTCCGTGGCTAGACCGTCTTTGGTCCCGTAGGTGCGGATCGCATCGGAGGCCGGATCGATTCGAGCCAGTCCGCCAGGGTACCCCCCCGTCCACATTGCGCCGTCTGGGCCTTCAACCATGCCGCGCATAGCGTTACCCATGAGGCCCTCCCGCGCGGTCCAAACTTTCCACGCCGCCTCGCCTTTACGCATCCGGTTCAAGCCATGGTCGGTACCGACCCAGATGGCGCCCTTTGAATCCCGCCCGATCGCGCGAACACTATCGTTGCTCAAGCCCTCCCGTTCGCCCCAGTTCTGCCACAAGTCCCGCCCGAGCCAGCGGGCGACACCGGCCCCGCGCATGCCGATCCAGAGAGATCCCTCCCGGTCCTGAAGAACGCTCGACACGAAACCACTCGTCAGTCCGTGTTTGGTGCCAATCGACTCCCAACCCTCCCGCGTACGGCGGGCCAAGCCGCGATCGGTTGGCGCCCACAACGTTCCATCCCCCGCAAGGTACAGCCCGCCGAAAAGCGTGGATTCTGCCAGCCCGCTAACCTCATCCAGATGACGCGGTGACCCCAGGGTTAGCGCAAACAATCGAGTGGAACTCCGAAGCCAAAGGAGGCCCGCGCGATCCGTCAGAATTGCGTCCCAACGCTCCTCGATGACTGCTCCGGACGCTCGCGCCCGCAACGGCAAGGTCGCAACGTTTCCGCCCTGCATCCGGCACAATTGCTGCCCGCACCCGAACCATAGTACGCCCGCGGGGTCCATGTGAACGCTATGGGACGGAAGTGAATTCAAAGCCCGGAAGCGAACCTGTCCGCCCCGCTCGCCGGCTCCGGCCATCAGGCCGCGTGTGGTGGCGGCGAAGACCATACCGTCCTTTGTTGAGGTGATCGAAGACACGCGAGCGAGGCCGCCAATGTCCCCGGCGGCGAACCGGTCCCCTATTCGCCTTGCCACCCCGAACTCCGTGCCGGCCCAGAGAATGCCCTCCGCAGTCTCGTGAAGCGAGTAGATCCGCGTGCTGGGCAGCCCTTCGTCAGCGCCGAAGCGCTTGAAGTTCCCGCCGTCATAACGAAACAGGCCGTTCTGGGTGCCTACCCAAATGAACCCCGTCGAGTCTTGAAGCAGAGACATGACGACGAGGTTCCCGAGGCCCTCTTCCTGGAGGTAGCTTTTGAAGGCATAGCGCTGGGCCATGGCGGCCATCGGAACAAGGGCCATCGCGAGCGCGGTAAGCCAAACGGCTCGGAGCGTCCATCGGCCTTGGCGCATGATGCGCATCATTAACAGTCTATCGGCACTTTCCTCTTTCCGCATGAGGCAATTGTAAAATCCAGGAAATAATGAATCTGAACTGGCATAATTCAATAAGATTTTACGTCATTATCGCGTCAGGACCGATTGCTCGCACGGGCGGTTCGGCGCGGGGACGCGAAGCCCCCTCCCGGGAAGAGGTCCCGATGACGCCTTCGGTCGTGACCACGAAACTCTGAAATAAATCATCCCAACTGGGTATCCCTTTACCTCGGCTCTTAGCGCTGGCTCCGGTACGAGGGCGGTCCCCTTGGACCGGGTCGAGTGGCCGGGATTGCGCCCGGCCACCCTGCCACGCCACGGTACGTGCGGTTCTCCGCATCCGGCGGTTGGAGCCAGCGGCGGTACTGCACCACAAGATCCGATGGCAGTAGAGAACCGTGCCGGCATGGGTGCGGAGTTCGATCTCCACGAAGTTGTGTCCGTTCGTGCCGGTCGCATGCGAAGGGCCTCGTTGGAAAGCACTGTAGTCGTAGGTCGTAGCGTGTGTTTGGGGTTCTCGCTCGATTGCTGTACCTTCGCGGCGCAGGCTGGTATCCCTGCGGTTCCTCACCGGCGCGCGGACGGCGTGTTTCAAGACGCAGCCCATGCCATCGAGCGCCGCTTGCTTTTCCCCGGCCGCCAGCCCTAGCATGAAGTGTGCCCGACATCCGCCACTCTCCCCTGCTCCTGGCCGCGTCGGTGGCCCTCTGCTTCGCCTCCGCGAAATCGGACCGCGGCAAATACCTCGTCGAGGAAGTTGCCCGTTGCCAGGAATGCCACACGCCAAAGCTGCCCGATGGAAGTTTCGACAAGACTAAATGGCTGAAAGGCGCAGTCCTCAACATCCAGCCGCTCGAGCCCATCAAGGGCTGGCACAAGACGTCTCCCGATCTCAATCCGGGCAGCCGTCTTTGGGAGCGTTGGAAGGAGGAGGGCATGCTCAACTATTTCAAGACCGGGCTTACGCCAGCCGGCAAGAAGGCCGACGCACCCATGCCTACCTACACACTCGCGCCCGAAGATGCCGAAGCCGTCGTCGAGTATCTGAAATCGCTGAAGTAAGGCAATCACGTGCCGCCGCAACTGTGGGACAACCCTCCTGGCCCGTCGAAAGCCTCGTCAGGGGCACGAACGAGGCAAGCGCTCATCCGGCCTTTTCGAACCCGTCACGATATCGCGCGCGGCGGTGTCACCATCCCACTGGCCCTTCAGAGGTGGCCTTCCCTTCATTTCGGGAGTTCCCCCAGTTCGCTCGGGAAAGTGCAGTGACGTACCAGTCCGGCACGGCGAAGCCTACCCTCGACGGCTTAATTGGGCTGGAAGGAATGACCGCGCGAATCCCTCGGCTCGAGTTCGGCGCGACCGGCCGCCAGCATCGTGACCCGCCGAAGCGCTTCTTCCGTTGGTTTTATGCGTCATTAGCGGTTGCGGCATGCACTCCGGCTGTTCCAGGGCAGACTTCGGAGAACGTACTCCTGGTGGTAAACCAGACATCCAGCGTGTCCCGCCGGATCGGGGACTACTATACCCAGAAACGCCACGTTCCCCTGGCGAACGTCTGCCGAATCTCGGCGCCTTCGGAGGAAGCGATTTCGCGCGAGATCTACTCGAAACAGGTCGAAGCTCCTATCGCACGCTGTCTCGCGGGCGGCAATCTCGTCGAGAAGATTCTGTATATCGTCACAACCCTGGAGGTTCCTCTCAAGATTGACGATCCGCCCTTGCCCGCCGGTCCCCAGATGGCTTCGGTGGACTCCGAGTTGACGCTTCTTTACGCCAAGCTCAAGGGGAGGAAGGTGACTCTCCCCGGCGTCTTGAACAATCCCTACTTTGGAAAGAAGGGCGTCCCATTCAACCACTCGCGCTTTCCCATGTACCTGGTGACGCGGCTTGCCGGATACGATTTCGATGACGTCAGGGGCCTTATCGACAGATCGTTGACCGCCGTCAACCGCGGCCGGATCGTGCTGGACTTGAAATCGAGCGCCTCTGGCGACGGTAACGACTGGCTGCGCGATACGGCCCGCCTTCTTCCCAAGGAGCGCGTATTCCTCGAAGAGTCGGCGAAGGTCGTTTACAACGAGCGCGATGTCATCGCTTATGCTTCATGGGGATCGAACGATCCGAAACGCGAGCGGCGGATGATGGGATTTCAGTGGCTCCCCGGTGCAATCATGAACGAGTTCGTATCGACGAACGGCCGCACCTTCAAGCGCCCGCCGCCTGCATGGAACATCGCGCCCCACTGGAAAGACCCAGCCTCCTTTTTCGCGGGCGCGCCGCAAACTCTGACGGCCGACTATGTCCACGAGGGCGTCACGGGGGCGTCCGGCCACGTCTACGAGCCCTATCTGCGCGGAACGCCCCGGCCCCAACTCCTGATACCCGCGTATCTCGGCGGTCAGAATCTAGCCGAGAGTTTTTATTGCGCCACGCCCTACTTAAGCTGGATGAACATCGTTGTGGGCGATCCGTTGTGCAAGCTGAAGTAACCTTTGTCATTCAGGGATACCTGCCGCAGCCCACGCGTCCGGCGCACATCGCGCATTGCCTTCGGGACGTGCTTGGAGTTTGTGCCACCTTGCATCCAGCCGAGCCCTCCACAGCCGGAACTCAATCGGACCGAAGACGGTGGAGACAGAGGTACTCAGGAACCCTTGTTCGTATTGAAGGTCAATGGCTCAATACTACCGACTCGCCTGCACTCTCCACAGGTACTCTGGCGAGGCCGATGGCCGGCCGGTAGCCGGTTCCACTGACACAATCGTGCCGTTTCGGGTCGGATGGCGTCGGGAATTCGTCGCGGCAGGGTTGAAAACAAAGACCTTTTGTACTGGCCGAAAGATTGCTAGAAATGCCGTGTGACAAACCCAAACAAGGCTCAAGAGTGGAGTTTAGATCCGCTACCAGATCCCACCAGATAGGTCACACCCCAGCATCCCCCTTGTTGATCCCATATCCTCACGAACCCCTCTTGAGCCGAGCGCCTGAGGGAAGCCCCTCAGCGTTTGGGGAGCGAGACCATCCGTTCCGGAACGGATATGCACGCGTTCAGACCTCCGCTACACGTTGCCGGCATCATAATCTCGGGCCGGATGAGCCGTATTGACGAGCGCGCGGAAGCGCGCGGACGACTATCTGAAAGTCGTTGCGCGGTACAACCCGCGACAACTGTCGCGCCTATGCGATCACTCTCGCGCGGATACACGAAACCCCGCGACCGGAGCCTTAGCTTAGGTAGCCAGCGGCATTCGCGCGGCTTCGGCGCTTGATCCGTGGACATCAGCAAGAGTTTGGTCCTCGCCTCGAATCAGCGGAGCGGGTACGTGAAATGGACTGGGAAGTGGTGCGCCCGGTAAGATTCGAACTTACGGCCTTTTGCTCCGGAGGCAAACGCTCTATCCGGACTGAGCTACGGGCGCACGGTGAGGATACTGCACCCACAAGCTTATCACGGAAAGGCGCCGCGCGGTGCGTTTACCGGCCATCGCCTGAACTACACTATTAAATTATGAGTCTCACGCAAGAACTGTTTTCCCTCGAAGACAAGGTCGCCGTCGTGCTGGGCGGCACAAGCGGCATCGGCCAGGCGATCGCCCGCGGATTTGCGCGCTCCGGAGCTACGGTCGTCGCGAGCAGCCGCGACCGGAGCAAGGTGGATGCGGAGGCGGCGCAACTTGAGGCTCTCGGATCGAAGACGCTCCGTGTCACGAGCGACGTTCAGGATCGCGCTACTCTCGAAAGCCTTTGCAGGGAAGTGGTGGCGGCTTATGGGAAAGTGGATATCCTCGTCGTGACCTCGGGCACGACGAAGAAAATGGCCTCCGTCGATTTTCCAGAGTCGGATTGGAACCGCATTATCGACATAAATCTCACGGGCACGTTTCGCGCTTGCCAGGTGTTTGGGCGCCAGATGATCGCGCAGCGGAGCGGTTGCATCATCAACACCGCGTCGCTTACGAGTTTCGTAAGCTTCAACGAAGTGGCGGCATACTCGTGCAGCAAGGCGGCCGTCGTGATGCTCACCGAAACTCTGGCGTGCGAATGGGCGCAGTTTGACGTTCGCGTCAACGCGATCGCCCCCGGCGTATTCCGGACGCCTCTCAACTCGGCCGTTCTCGACTTGCCGGAGCGCGCCGCGGCCATCAAGGCCCGCACGCCAATGGGACGCTACGGACAGGTGGAAGAACTTGTCGGCGCGGCGATCTTCCTCGCGGCCAGTTCGGGCAGGTTCGTCACCGGCGAAACCGTGGCCGTCGATGGCGGTTTTCTCGCGAAGGGGATCTAGCGGCGATTAACGCGTGCGGCAGCCGGCGCGGTTGATAATCAGATCGGCGTCGACCGTCCAGAACAGAGCCGGACGGGCGGCAAGATCCTTACGCCGTTGGCCCAGACCCGGAGCTTGCCCGAGCATTTCAAGTGCGTCGAACAGCTATCCGATCCAGCGGCCGCCGGCGTTGAGGCTATCGTCGGCGATGTGTTCCTAGATCTCGTCCTGATCGAGATCCGCCTCGGCGCTGTGGACGCAGGCGCTCACGCCTGGTGCTTCCAGCCCTGATCGGATCCGCGCTGCGAGTGACAATCGTTCTATATTCGCAAACTGAGCCGTGACCAAGGAGAATGGTGTGGCTGCGCGAACCTCCGCAATGAGGTCAAGCGCCGGCAGGAGTATCACGGCTGACGGCCTTATCGGAGAGCAAGGGCGTCGTGCGACTATGGCGCCCGGCCCGCGCGCGGAATTGCCATCCGTTCTTTCGGATTCGTTTCCCGCATGCGAGCGATGGACGCGGGCGGCGCCAACTGGTTCGCGAGTGCGGCAGCCACTCCTCGATCCTCATGCCGCGAGCCGGGGCTCGCGACTTGGGCGCCTGCTTTCCGTTCCGGCGAAAGCGCACTCGTGAGGGCCCTGAGTTTCCTTCCTCCTTCCAACCTTAAACACTTTGCGCGCGCCCTTGGCGCGAGCCCTGTCCCGCCCGCCGGTGCTACTATGGCTCTGTGAAGCCGGAACAAATCCTAACGCGCGGAAAGCAATTCCTCGAGCACGTTATTCCGGCCCTTCTCAAGCCGGCGCGCACGCTCTGGCATGAGGTAATCGGATTCATGTTTATCGCCCTCGCCCTCCTGCCGGCGCGCTCCGTCTACGTTGCCATCAGGGACCTGAACGACGACCCGGCGAGCCTCGGGAGGCTCGTCATCGTGGGCATTTTCGTCTCTGTCATGCTCTATTTCGGCATTACCTCGTTCCGGCGCGCGCGCAAAGTATCGCGGTCATGAGCGAGCGGCCCGGGGAGTTTCCGTACACGCGCGGCATCCATCCGGAGATGTACCGAAACCGTCCCTGGACCATGCGGCAGTACGCCGGCTTCGGCACAGCCGAAGAGAGCAATCGCCGATACCGTTATCTGATCTCCCAGGGCACCACGGGGCTTTCGGTTGCCTTCGATCTGCCCACGCAGATGGGAATGGACTCGGACGATCCGCTCGCCTCTGGCGAAGTGGGGCGCGTGGGCGTGGCGATTTCGTCTCTCGCCGACATGGAGCGCTTGTTCGCGGGCATTTCGCTCGCGGAGGTGTCCACGTCGATGACCATCAACTCGACAGCCGCCATTCTCCTCTGTTGTTACGCGCTCGTCGCCAGGAGGCAGGGCGCCGATCTCACACGGCTTTCGGGAACGATTCAGAACGACATCCTGAAGGAATACATCGCGCGCGGCACCTATATCTATCCGCCGCGCTCCGCGATGCGTATCATTACCGACATCTTCGCCTGGGCGGCCGGAGAACTTCCTGAGTGGAATACGATTTCGATCAGCGGCTACCATATTCGCGAGGCCGGATCGACGGCCGTCCAGGAAGTGGCCTTCGTCTTCGCGAACACGGTCGCCTACGTCGAAGCCGCCATCGCCGCCGGTCTCGACGTCGATTCCTTTGCTCCGCGCATTTCCTTTTTTTTTAACGCGCACAGCGATTTCCTGGAGGAAATTGCAAAGTTCCGGGCCGCGCGGCGGCTTTACGCGAAGCTCATGCGCGACCGCTTTCATGCCCGCAATCCGCGTTCGATGACGCTGCGCTTCCATGCCCAAACAGCCGGATCGAGCCTCACGGCGCAGCAGCCGGACGTGAACCTGATCCGGACGGCTCTTCAGGCAATGGCCGCTGTCCTCGGGGGCGCGCAGTCCCTGCACACGAACTCCCGCGATGAAGCGCTGGCGTTGCCGACGGAGGAATCCGCCCGGCTCGCGCTGCGGACGCAGCAGATTATTGCCGCCGAAACGGGCGCCACGAATACGGCCGATCCCGTGGGAGGCAGCTACTATATCGAAGAATTGACGGACCGCATCGAGCGTGACGCAATGACGTATCTGGGGCGCATCGACGAGATGGGCGGCGCGCTGAGAGCCATCGAGAGAGGCTTCCTCCAGAGCGAAATTCAGAACGCCGCCTTCGACTACCAGAAGGCAGTAGACAGCGGCGGACGCGTGGTGGTGGGAGTCAACCGATTCCGCATGGACGAAGCCCGAACGATTCCGACTTTCAAGCTCGACCCGGCTCTCGAAGCCGCTCAGGTGGAACGGTTGCGTGAGGTTCGAGCGTCGCGCAGCCAGTCCGAAGTGGACGGGCGGCTCGCGAATTTGGAAGAAGCAGCACGGGGGACGGCAAATTTGCTGCCTCACATCATGAGCGCCGCGGAAAGCTATGCGACTGTAGGCGAAATCGCCGGCCGCTTGAAGCGCGTGTTCGGGGAGTACCGCGAGTAAGGCAAGCAGCGATTCCGCGACCGAGTGAAAACATCCCGGCAAGTGCAATGAGCGGCCAGCAAGTATAATTTAGAAAATCCACTTTCGAGGTGTGCCGTGAAGGCCTCCAGACTTTGCCTGCTGCTCGCGATATTTTCGCTTCCCGCCTTTCCTCAAGGCGCTACCGTCCTCGGCAGAATCACGGACTCATCAGGTGCCGTGATCGCCGGAGCTCAAGTCACCGCCACGCAGGAGGACACGCTCTCAATTCGCGCGAGCGCAACCAATGGCGAAGGCTACTTCGCGATCCCGTCGCTAGGCGTGGGCCGTTACACGATCGCCGTTGAGTCGAAAGGTTTCAACTCCGAGAAGCGCACGGGACTGCTGCTGCAAATCGGACAGACCGTGCGCGCCGACTTCGAGTTGAAGCCCGGTGAAGTCTCGACGTCCGTCGACGTGCAGGCCATGCTCCCGGTGATTCAAACGGAGACGTCGTCAGTGGGCGCAGTCGTGGATACAAAGCAAATCCTGGGCGTGCCGCTCAACGGCCGAAGCTTGTTTTCGCTCCTGGCGCTTGCTCCGGGCATTCAGGGTTCCGGCACCAACACATCCGTGGGAGGCGGCCCGCGAAATCAGTTCAATAACTTCACTGTTGATGGGACCACGAATAACGACGTGATTTCCGGCCGCCTCGAAGGAGCGTTCCCGTCGCTTGACACGGTGTCCGAGTTTGAGGTGATCAACGCCAACGCGGGCGCTGAACATGGACGCGGCGGCGCGCAAATCAAGGTCATCACCAAGAGCGGTACGAACCAGTTCCACGGCTCGCTCTACGAATACAATCGCAATCGCGAATTCGCGGCACGCAACTACTTCGCGGCCGCCAACCCGGCGTTCAATCGCAATGAATTCGGCGGATCGCTCGGCGGACCCGTGCGCCTGCCGCGCTACAACGGCCGTAACCGCACCTTCTTCTTTTTCAGCTACGAAGGTCTGCGCGAGCGCTCGCCGCGCGTCAATACGATGACAGTCCCCACCGCGCAGCAGCGGTCCGGCGATTTCTCCGCGCTGGCGCTGCCGATAATCGACCCCCTTGCCGGCGGAACGCCTTTTCCTGGAAATCAGATCCCCGCCAATCGCATCACGGACACCTCGAAGGCTTTGCTCGATTATTTCCCGCTCCCGAATCGCGCCGGCGGATTCAACTTTCAAACAGCGCTCTCGAACCAGCCCACATTAGACAATTGGTCGCTGCGGATCGACCACACGTTCACGGACAAGGACCGGATCTATGGCCGTTATTTCTCTTTCACCAACGGACCGTATTTTTCCGCCGGACCCGCCACCGAGAAATTCGGCAACGGCCTGTTCGGATTCCTCGACCGCAACGCGAACTTTTCCTACATCCGGAACGTCAAACCGAACCTGACCAACGAATTCAAGTTCGGCTATGTCTTCAACGACAATTTCCGAAACACGGCCAATCCCGATCTCGACCTTTCGCGCCTCATTCCGGGCCTTCCAGCCATCAGCCGCGGAGCGGGTGGCGTGCCCTCCATCGACATCCTCGGCTTCACGACGATTACCGAAAACACCGGCACGTTCTCCGGCGGATTCTTCCGCCAGTGGAGCCATCAGTACATCGACAACCTGACGTGGGTCAAGGGCAAGCACATCGTCAAAGCCGGGTTCGACATGAATTTCGCCAAGAGCTTCGACGGGCTGGCGATTCGTCCGTATCCGCGCGGCTTGTTCACGTTCCGAAGCAACTTTACGCGGAATGCATTGGCCGACTTTCTGCTCGGTTTCCCCCTTACCGCGCAGCGCTCGTCGGCGTTTAATGGATCGACGCAGCCGGGCGCTTCCGTGCTCGGCTACTACGTGCAGGACGATTGGAAGATCAGCCCGCGGCTCACCCTGAATTTTGGCTTGCGGTATGAGATCGCGACGCGATGGGAAGACCGCGATGGCCAGTATGCCAATTTCGACCTGAAGACCAAACGCATCGTGGTTCCCGAGAAGGACGGCGGCATCTCCCCGTTGGCGATTCAGCGGCTGCTGACGCAATTGCCCGTGGCTACGAACAAGGAAGCCAACTTTCCGTCGAAGCTGATTGGCGGAGATCACAACAACGTTTCTCCGCGTTTCGGATTCGCCTACCGGATCGCCCAAAAGACAGTGGTTCGTGGCGGTTACGGCATCTATTTCGGATCGCTCTTTGGAGCGCAGGTGCTCGCCTCCGACAAGAACCCGCCGTTCGTGCTCACCGAGACGACCGAGTCGCAATCGAATACGGTTCCCACGTTGAGCTTCGCGCGGGCCTTTCCGGGCGCGGGCAACATTCCCGCCAACCCAACCATCACGGCCTTCGATCCGAATCTGAAGAACGGCTACTCACAGCAGTGGAACCTCACGTTCGAGCGTGAATTGATCGGGTCCACCTCGCTGCGGCTTACCTACCTCGGCAATCGTTATTTGCAGACGTGGCGCGGCTACGACATCAATCAACCGCGGTCCTTCAGCGCGGGCCCGATCCAACCGCAACGTCCGATTCAGCCGTGGGGAGCCATTACGTATTACGATTCGGGCGGGTCCTGGTTCTCGAACTCGCTTCAGGTTGGAGTCATCAAGCGCTTCTCTCACGGGCTGCTTTTTCAGAGCGAGTATCAGTTCCTGCGCGCCATCGGAGAGGAAACCTATGGCGGCCCGCAAGACGTAAGAAATTTCCGCGCCGACCGCGCCCCGCTCAGCGGTCTGGCGCGGCACGTGCTGCGCGTGAACTACCTGTACGATCTTCCATTCGGAAAGGGAAAGCGGTTCTTGAACTACCCGGGCGCGGCGAACTACATCCTGGGCGGATGGCAGATTGCCGGTATCACCAGCGCGTTGTCGGGCACTCCGTTTTCCGTCAGTTTCAACTCGACCGTGCTGGGGTCACCGAGCGGCCGTGCCGATCTGGTGGGCGATGGAAAGCTCTCGGGTCCAACGATTGCGCGCTGGTTCAACCCGGGCGCGTTCGTGGTCCCACCCGCGTTCACCTTCGGTAATTCGGGCCGGAACATTCTGCTTGGTCCCGGCGCGCTCACTTTCGATTTTTCGCTATATAAGAACTTTACTTTTCTTGACAGGCTCAACCTTCAGTTTCGCAGCGAGTTCTTCAACGTCATGAACAAGGCGAATTTCGGCAACCCCGCGAGCAATATTTCGGTACCGGCTACTGTGGGCGTGATCAGTTCCGCGGCGCCGGCGCGCGTGATTCAGTTTGGTCTGCGGTTGACGTTCTGAACCGAAGGGCTGACCAGGACGCATTTCTGACGAATGCCACGTATCCCTGCCACTCTCATATTGCCATCCTGAGCTGCCATTGATTCATGGCACAATGAAACCAGGAGCCAAACGATGAAGAACTTTCATTTGCCCCTGCCTGAGCATACCCATGCCCATCTCAAGGCCGAGGCCGAACGGATGCAGGTGCCCGCTACAACGCTGGCGCGCGAAGCCGTCGATTTGTGGCTGCGGCAACAATTTCGAAAGGCCCGGCGGGATGCGATCGCGGCGTACGCGGCGGAAATGGCGGGAACGAATCTTGACCTCGACTCCGGCCTGGAATCGGCCGCGATCGAGCATCTTCAGAAAACCGGCAAGGCAGCAAGATGAAGCGAGGCGACATTCACTGGGCCGATCTTGTTCCGCGCTCTGGATCGGAGCAGGCGGGCCGGCGGCCTGTAATCGTGGTGTCCCACGACGGCTTTAACCAGACGCCTGAATGGAGGTCGATCATTGTGGTCCCGATCTCAACGTCCTCATCGCAAGGCAAGCGCGGACCGACAGTCATTGAGCTTTCGGGTGGGACTGCCGGTCTGCCGAAGACGAGCTATGCCGTGTGTCATCAGGTGACCACGCTCGACCGCGCAAAACTGACCAAGAGAATCGGCAGCCTCCCGTCTGATTCCCTGCGTGAAATCGAGGAGGGGTTGAAGGCTGCGATGGATCTCGATTGACCGTCTCCCTCGGTCGAGTAAAACAATTCGGGCCGCAGTTTTGAAAGGTTGAGTTGCCAACCGTGTTTTCCGCGTTGGCCAGGGCCGGGACATAGCGCCATGAGCGCTTGCCGATCAAGATCGATTGGCGATATTCCTGTAGGTGCCTTTGCCTTCGCAGGCGGGGCGAAGGCGTCCCGCGCGGTCCAGGGGAGCGCCCCGACAATGCCAGAACCCGAACATGTACCCATGGTGCCACCTCGGCTCGGCTCCCGCATCCCGCCTTCCCAGGAGGTGCCCTTGCCTTCCCGAAGCGTCCCGGTCGATCCTCCGTGGATTCCGAGGTTCACGGCCCCACCGTTATCAGAACTGAACAGCACGAGCGTGTTCTCGTCAAGTTTCAAGCGGACGAGTGTCCTAATGACCTCGCCCACCGGCCAATCGAGTTTCTCCACGGCGTCTCCGTAGAGTCCCCTCGGGCTGCGCCCCAGGAAAGAGTTACTCGCCGCCAGTGGCACGTGCGGAAACGTGTGGGCGAAGTATAGGAATAACGGCTTCCGCGCTGCCGCGGATTTGTCGATGAACCCTGTCGCGTCAGCCGTGTAGCGCGGTGTGAGTTGCGATTGATCGTGATCCGTCTCGGTCACCCTTTTCGTCGCGCATACAGCGGGATGTCCGGCAGGGCGCGATACCGCCCAGTCGGCGGGCGGGCGCGTTGCGGTCGCCCGAGGTCCCGGTTGATCTCGTCGTAGACGGAATTCGTCCCCGGGGCTCATGTCATTCGAGTAAGGAATCGTTAAAGATCCGTCGAAGCCGTGCCTGATGGGGAGGTGCTGCGGCAGATGTCCGAGATGCCACTCTCCCGTAATGTGGGTAGCGTAGCCGCGCTCGCGCAGCAACTCCGCGATCGTCAACTCCACCTCCGGACGCCCTTTCTCCCGGCCCTCTCCGTCTTCCCCCGGTTCCTTGGAGTCCTCCGGCGCCGCGCTGTCCGTGCAGCAACTATGTTAGAACGGTCTTATGTTCGAGCAGATGCCATGATTCGTGCAGTGCTTGTCGCATTCATGATTTCCATGAAGCTGCATGCCGGCCGAGCTCTGCTTGAGTGCACGGCCGACACTTCAGCCGACCTTGTCCGAAAGACTGCTTCAGGGAAGGCGCGCGAGTTGCGAGTGGGCGGTAAAGGACGCGTCGTCCTGCTCGACTTTCGGACCGCCGTCATCGAAGGATGGATCGTGGAAAAAGCGACCTTGCTGTTGCACATCGCGAGCGGTGCCGTTCCGCTTAAGCTGGAGATCGCGGCGGCGCCCTTTCCATGGAGCGAATCGGAAACCGGGGCGCATGCCCTGGGCGCCACAAAGTTCCACGCCTTTGACGTTCGCGAATCGAAGTTTGGGTGGATCGAGATCGACGCCAGCCCGGCCCTTCTTCGCGGACGCGGTCTCATCCTTCGTGCCCCGGGCAAGACTGAAACGACTCTCCACTCCCGGGAGACGGTGCAATACTCACCCTACTTGATTGTCGAGGGTTCGAAATAGTGAAACTCCTCGAAGGGAAGACGGCGCTGGTTACGGGATCGAGCAA
>SHUI01000099.1 GCA_009697455.1 Bryobacterales bacterium | reverse complement strand
CGCGCTACGTAGGGCGCGCCCTGGCTGAGGCCGCTCCAGACCCAACTCGAAGCGCATCATGAAATCGACCCACGCGGTAGGACGCGCGCTCAGCGCCTCCACCACCGATGCGCTGTCGGCTGCGGTCAGGCCGTAGGATTCGAAGATCTGAGTCACCTCAAGCTTTTCCTGATCGGGCAAGAGGACCACTTCTTCCTCCTCTCTCAACCGTTCGCTCGCGTAGTGCTCGGCGTCGCTCTTCGCGGCGAGATAGCCGCCCAGGCCCATGGCGATCGAGCCGGCGGCGATTTCCGCAAGACCGGCGGTAATGATCAGTTGGGTGGAGTCGATTGCGCCCGAAAGACCGGCGGAGAGCGCGAACGGAACGGTGAGTCCGTCCGCCATTCCTATCACCAGATCCCGGACAAGTTCCCCCGAGCGCGAGTGTCCCTCGGGGTGGCGGTGGGGGTTCTGCATTTCGTGATGTTAGAAAGGTGGTGGAGGCGGCGGGAGTTGAACCCGCGTCCGAGAAAGCCCGCAACAAAAAGAACTACGTGCGTAGCCGGCTCTTGAGTTTCGACCGCCGCCCTAGACCCGGCAGAAAGGACGGCCGTCCAGCCCGATTGATCTCGATCTGAGGCTACGAGCAGAAGCCCTCGACCTATCCAGCAAGATGACGCTCACTCACCGCCGCGCTGGCTCAACGGCTGGAGCGGCCGCTTATTTAATTAAGCAGCGTATGCAAACTGCGTGTTGGCAGTTGTGTTTTTCCGATCGTTTAACGGGAGCTCGGAACCCGGCACGCCTTCCTGTCACGATTCGATCCCGTCGAATCCGTTGCGCCCCCCTTCTCTTTGATTCTACCACGCGCTTCGGGGCGCGGTGTCAGAACAAAATCTTGAATCCCAGTGTTGTCTGCCGCTGGCCGTGCCCCTTTTCCGCCGTGACTGAACCGAACGCGGCGTTTGCGGGCGTGGTGTTCGGACGGTCGAATTGCACGTGGTTCAGCGCATTGAAGTTTTCCAGACGGAACTGCGCCGTCACCCTTTCCCGGATGCGCACGTTCTTGAACAGCGACAGATCGAAGTTGTTGATGCCGTCCGCCCGCACGCCGTTGAAGCGCGTGCTGAGCCCCTGAATATTGTTCGCGAGCGCCTGCGCCGAGTTACGGTTGAAGCCGGCTTCGGTGTTGAACCAGCGCTCGGCTCGCCGCTCAGAGACGGGAAGTTCGATGCCGCGAACATCGCCGTTAAAGATCGAGTTTCCGAAGCCCAACGCGTCGCCCGATTGCCCTTCAAACCAACCCTGCAACTGCCAGCCGCCGATAAAAAGCTGGCCAAGGAACGGCAACCCGCCGGCCCATTTCCTGCCGCGCCCAAACGGCAGTTCGTAGATGCTGCTCAAAACGAATCGGTGGGTGAAATCGTTGTCGGAGATCACTTTCTCCGGCCGGTCGTCCGTCTCGTTCCGGTAGGTGATGGCCTCCATGAACTTCGAGTAGGTCCAGCTCATCTGGAAGCTCAGCCCTCCGCTCATACGCTTCTCGGCCGCCACCTGCAACGAATGATAGTAGGAGAAGCCCGCCGGGAGCGTGGTCTGAATGCTGGTGAATTGGGGATAGGGGCGCACCAACTGGGAAAGCGCCGCGGTCTGATTCGCCAGAGTCGTGCCCGTGAATTGCGGGAGCCCGAAGAAAGGATTCGACACCTGCCGCGTCATCAGGTCGATGACAGGCTGATCGCGGACCGTCGATGTGGAAAGGTATTGGCGCGGAATAGGATTGAGTTCGCGCGTGACCGGCAGTTTGGTTCCCCGGTTGCCGACGTAAGAAACCTCCAGCACGATACCCTGATGCAATTGCCGCTGCACCGACAGCGACCAGCGCTGGTTGTAAGGATTGAGCGGCTTCTCGTTGAAAAAACTGACGCCGCGGCCCAGAAATGTGGAAAGGCCGCCCGCGGACCCGGATGCGGACTCAACTCCATTCGGAAACGGATTCCTAAGCGTGGCGATGTACGTCTGCCCGTTATCGAGCGATGGAATCAGATTCGTGGGCTGATTGAAGCCTCCCTGGTTCACGTCGTTGCGATCGACTCCCAGCACGTCGTAGAAAATTCCGTAACCCGAGCGAATCACCATTTTCGGATCCATCTGGTAAGCGATGCCGATTCGAGGAGCAAGGTTGTTGCGGTCCGCGGACCACAATCCACCGGGCAACCCTCCCGCGCCGGCGAATTGCAACCCGCCGAGCGTGCGAAAAGCGGATGCGGGCACTTGAGGAATCGGGTTGCGCGAATAGTTGGCGAGCGCCGCCTGGGAGGCCGGATTTGCCGTCGTGAAGTCAAACCCGCGAATCGTGCGGTTGTACCTCTCGTTAACGGGAGACTCGTACTCGTAGCGCAGGCCCAGATTCAAGGTCAACTTGCGATTGATGCGCCAATCGTCCTGAACGAAAAATCCCCAGTATCCGCTCTGCTGCGCCGAAGACGCATTGTTGTTGATGGTTCCGCCGCTCGGAATGCCCAGCAGCATCGAGGCCATGCCTTGACCGATGGGCGCCGCCGCCGCGTTGTCGAGCGGCCCGCGCGTATAGGTGCCGGCAAAAAGCAATTGCGGGGCCACGAAGCCGTAGTTGAACGCAGTCTCCCTCATCAGCCGGTATTCCACCCCGAGGCGCGTGCCGTGGCCGCGGGCGATCTTTGTGAGCGTGGCCGAGGCCGTGCTGTAGTTTGTGGAGGCCGTGTTTCCTCCATTGGCGCTCAGTGCCGTATAAGCGTTGCTATCCGCCTGCACGTTCGGAAAGGCGATTCCGCCGGATCCCAGCTTGCCGGCGATATTCGACACCAGGCTCGCCGGGAGCCCGAGCGAAGTGAGGTCGAAGCCTTGGCTGCCCGTTGAGTTTGTGTTGTTTTCGTAGTTGATGCCGTAGCGAAGGTTCAGCAGCAGACTCGGACCGAAAACGTGAACGTCGTCCACTACGCCTCCCCACGCCGTGCGGTCCAGAATCTCGATGTTCGTGAGATTCGCCAGGCGGTTGGCGTGGTTGTCGTGCTGCTGGTTATTCCAGCGGACGAAAAACCGGTTCTTCGACGTGAACGTGTGGTCCACGCGGCTGGTGAACAGATAATTCTCGCGGTTGATCAACTGGGTGATGAAGTAGTTGTTGGTGTCCTCGGCGTTCTGCCCCGGCTGGTTCGCCGCCGGGTAGTAGCCGATGATCTTTGACCCCACCGGATCGATCCTGCTGGCCGGCACGATGTTGCCTGTCAGCGGAAGCCGGCTGAACCGGCCGTTTGGCGCAGGAACGGTCGTGAAGGGATCGTAGATCTGATAGCGTGCGCCGAGTTTCAAAAGTTCCGAAAAATCTCCTCGCCGCTGGGCGGCGGTGGGTACGGTGCCAGTGAAAGAGAGGTTTCGTTGGATGAGGAGATCTTCGAAACCGAATGTCCAAAACGTGCGGTTGCGCCCATTGTAGACCTTGGGAAGCCAGACCGGACCGGTCATCGTCGTTCCCCACCTGCGGTGCAGCCAGCTCGGAATCTGCTTGGCCCGGTCCTCCGGACGGATATTGTTCTTTGGATCGTAAAGGAACCGGTTCGTAAACCACGGTACGGCGCGGACGTCGGAGCGGTCCATGAAGCCCGTTCCGTGCAGCGTATTGGTGCCGGACTTCATGCTTACATTCGTCATCGCTCCGGCCGCATGGCCGATGGAGGCATCGTAGGTCGCCGTATTGACCTTGAATTCCTGAACCAGATCCTGCGGCGGCGAAAACGAAGCGTTGCGGTTGGTCATGACGGGCGATCCGTCCACGGTGGCCTCGCTCGAATTGCTGCGCGTACCATTGACGATAATGCCTGTCGCGCCGCCGTTGTCCATTGGATTCCCCGCGCTACGGCCGCCGCTCGACAGCACTCCGACCGTCAGCCGGGTCAAATAGAAAGGATTGCCGCCCACCACGGGCAGTTCCTGCACCCGGCGCTGCTCCATCACCAGACCCATGTCTGCCGACGTAGCCGTAAGAACGGGCGTTTCCGCGGTCACTAACACCGAATCCGCGACGTCGCCAAGGCTGAGAGTGAAGTCGAGGGTCATGCGATCTCCGATGCGCAATTGCACGCCGTCGCGCACGGATTTCTTGAAGCCCGCAAGTTCCACTGAAACCGTGTAAACGCCCGAAGGCAGGTAAGGGATTTCGTAATTACCGCTCTCGTTCGTAACGGAAGACACGGTCGTACTGGTGGCTGTATTTGTGGCGCGGACGTTTGCGCCGCTCACGAGCGCCCCCGACGGGTCCGAAGCGCGTCCAATGATAGTCGCGCGCGATTCCTGAGCCAGGCTCGCGAGCGGCATTGCCGCGAATAGAAGAACCACCGCTTTCGAACTGAGTGACATCATCGCTCTCCTCCCCTAGACCAGAATCCCCTTGACTACTTCGCCATGAACATCCGTCAGCCTGAAGTCGCGTCCGGCATACCGGAACGTAAGCCGCTTGTGGTCGAGCCCCATCAAGTGAAGGATTGTCGCGTGCAGGTCGTGGAGGTGCACCGCGTTCTCCACGGCGACCCCGTTCGCGTCGCATCTGCCGTAGCGAATTCCGCCCTTTACGCCGCCGCCCGCGAGCCACATCGTGTATCCCCGGCTATTGTGCTGCCGTCCGTCGCCGCTCCCGCCCTGCTGCCATGTTGAGCGCCCGAATTCACCACCCCAAACCAGAAGCGTATCCTTCAGGAGACTGCGCTGTTTCAGATCCGTCAGCAACGCGGCGATCGGCTTGTCGATCTCAGCCGCGTTCTGAGTCAATCTGGCTTTGAGTTGATTGTGCTGGTCCCAGCCGGGGTGATGCAACTCGATAAAGCGGACACCCGCTTCGGCCATGCGGCGTGCGATGAGACACTGTGTGCCAAAATCGCGTGTGTTGCGGCCGTTCAAGCCATACATCTCACGGACCGCTTCCGGCTCCCTCTTGATGTCGATCACATCCGGCACCGAGGTCTGCATCCGGAAAGCCAATTCGAAAGACTCGATCAGCCCGTCCAACTCGCTATCGACTTTCGACCGCTCCAGCATCTCGCGGTTCATTTCCTGAACGAGATCGATCTGCCGCCTCTGCGCTTCCGCGGAAAGTTTCGCGTTCCTGATGTTGTCTATTGGAGCCTGCCCGCGCTCGACCGCAATGCGGGTCCCCTGGAAAGTTGCGGGCAGGAACGCCGATCCATAGAGCTGCGCACCACCGTTCGGCGCCGGGTTGAGCGTGACAAAACCGGGAAGCGCCTGGTTCTCCGTTCCCAGCCCATACACTGCCCACGCGCCGATAGATGGCCGCACGAACGTGATGCTGCCCGTGTGCAGAAAGATCGAAGCTTGCGGGTGGGCCGGTGAATTCGTCTGCATGCCGTTGACCAGACACAAATCGTCGGCGTGCGCGGAGAGATGCGGGAACAATTCCGAGATCGGCAATCCGCTCTGGCCGCGGCGCTCGAACTTGAATATCGAAGGCAGCAACGCCTGCGAACGCTCTCCCGTCTTGCCGCCCGATTTCTCCAGGTCCTCGTTGTAGTCGAACGTCTCGTTCTGGCTGGGCGCGCCAGACATGAAGAGAAAAATTACGCGTTTAACCTTCGGCTCGAAATGCGGAGCCTTGGGTGCCAGGGGATTCTTGTACTCCCCCTTTGCGGCCATTGCCTGTGCCGTGGCCATACTGGCGGCGGCCAGGTAAGGAAACCCGCATGAAGTCAGTCGCAGAAAATCACGGCGGTTGGAGAACATGAACTCAACTCCTGTAACGGAATTCGGCGCTCGCAAATAGCACCTGATAAAGACGGGTCCAGGCCTCGTGCTGTTTGATCCCGTCCGAAGCCGCCTGGCTGGCGGCGGCAGTTTCTCTCAGATAGCTCAGGGCGCGTTCCGATTCAGCCGCATCTGGCCCGCGCCCCAGAACCTGCCGGTACGCTCTTACGACTCGCCCGGCATCGTCCGGAATCGCTGCCAACAGACGCTCGGAAGCGATGCGCGCCTGCTCGAGCACAAACTCGCTGTTCAGAAGGAATAGCGCCTGCGGAGCGACAGTGGTGATGTCGCGCTGCCCGCGAGTCTCGCTCGGTTCGGGGAAGTCGAACGTATCCAGAAATCGTGAGGGGATGTTGCGAACCACCGGCACATAAACCGTGCGATAGGTTTCCGTCAGGTCCCAGGCTTCCACACGCCCGCCGCCGCGGTTCGGTTCGCCAGCGCGCTTCCACTGATATATGGGCGAGGCTTCCGGCCGCGCCAGTTTCAACTGCCCGCTCACCATCAGCATCGAGTCGCGAATCGCCTCCGCTTCCAGGCGTCTGCGGTTGGCGCGCCACAGCAGGCGATTGTCCGGCTCGGCTTCGTAGTTGCGGGCGCTGAACTCGGAAGAAAGCTGGTACGTCCGGCTAAGCACGATTTCGTGGATCACCTTCTTCACCGACCATCCCTGATCCATGAAGCGAACCGCCAGATAGTCGAGCAGTTCCCGATGCGTCGGGCGCGAGCCTGAGTTTCCGAAGTTATCCGGCGAATCGACGATCCCGCGCCCGAACAGGTGATGCCATATGCGGTTTACCATGACACGCGCGGTCAGCGGGTTTTCGCGGCTTGCGATCCACCGGGCGAGCTGCAGCCGGCCACTTTCGTCAGAGCCGATTTTCGGATCGTTGACAGTTGAGAGGATCTGGAGAAACCCGCGGGGAACCTTCTCGCCGAGCGAATGCGGATCGCCCCGGAGGTTCACTTCGCAGTCCGCCGCTCCGGCCGCTTCGCGAACTCCCAGCACCAGGTTCTGAGGCAGTGGCAGTGCGCCCCACTCGCGCGAGATCCCGACGACTTCGGGGCGATTTCGCGCCTTCTCCACGGCCTGCAACCGTTCCCACGTCTCGCGGTACTTCTTTTCCAGTTCCGCACTCTCCGCGCCTTCAAAGGCAGGTTTTGTCTCCAGCTTCGCGAGCAGTTCCGGCGTGAAGAAAGCCTGATTGAACTGAGGCCGGCGGCGCAGGCCGTTCAGGAGCTCGGTCGAGCGGAAGATCCCGGCCAACGCATAGTAGTCTTTGGTTGGTATGGGGTCGAACTTGTGATCGTGGCAGCGGGCGCATCCCGCGGTCATCGCGAGAAAGCTCTTGGACACGGCGTTGATCTGTTCGTCGGCGACGTCCATTTCGTATTGCCGCTTGTCGAGTTCGTTCAGGTCGTGCGCGCCCAGCGCCAGGAAACCCGTGGCCACCCGATGGCTGTCTTTTTCCGTGGCGTCCCCGCCCAGCAGATCACCTGCAATCTGTTCCACGATGAAGCGATCGTAAGGTTTGTCCCGATTGAACGCGTCGATTACCCAGTCGCGATAACGCCAAGCCACGGGGAACGGCTGATTGCGGGTACGGCCGGTCGTCTCGGCGTAACGCGCCACATCGAGCCAGTGGCGGCCCCACCGCTCGCCGAAGCGCTCCGACGCGAGCATGCGATCGACCACTTTCGCGAACGCATCCTTGCTCTTGTCCTGAGCGAACGCGTCCACTTCTTCGGGCGACGGGGGCAAACCGGTCAGGTCGTAGGAGACGCGGCGGAGGAGCGTGCTGCGATCCGCGTCGGCGGCCGGCGCGAGGCGCTTCTCTTCGAGCTTTTGCGCGATGAATCGGTCAATTGCCGCGCGCGGCCATGCCTTGTTCCTCACCGCGGGCGGGGGCGAGGTCTTGGGAGGCTGAAACGACCAGAACTCGCGCGCTTTGGCAAAATCGACGCTCGCTGACTTCGGCGGCGGCGGCGCGCCTTCACGCGGATCGGGAGCGCCCATGCGGATCCACTTCTCGAGATCGGCGATCGTCGCATCGGGAAGCTTGCCCATGGGCGGCATCTTGCGCGTGCCGTCATAGCGAACAGCCTGAAGCAGCACGCTCGCCTCGGGATCTCCGGGAACGACGGCGTGACCGGACTCGCCGCCCTGACGGATGCCTTCACGGGTATCGACGACCAATCCACCCCGCGAAGTCTTGCCTTCGCGCGAGTGGCAGAAATAGCAGTTCTTGGCCAGCACGGGCCGGATTCTACTCTCGAAGAACTCCAGGTCTTCAGGCGCCGGTTTCGGATTGCTCTGAGCGAGGGCGGCCGGAACCGTGAGACCGAAAATCGCCGCGAAAAGTCGTGCGCGCATCTTACCTCCCAGGTTGGGACAATGCGGATAGCATATCATGAAAACCGGACTGCGCCGTATACATGCGCCGCCAGCGTTTTCCCACGCTGGACGTCAATATCGATGCCCGCGAACTTTGCAACTTTGGTTTGCGTCAGTCAATGCCTCGACGGACACGGATTCATCGCCGCAAGCATGAGATTCGCCGGGAACGAATCCGGGCTAAAACAGAATCTCGGGTAGACTGTTAACGTGCACACACGCCGCGAAATCCTCCGCTCCACGCTCGCCGTTGGCTCCGGCCTGTCGCTCGCTGGACTCGCCGACGCCGCACCGCGCCAGTGGCGGCTTGGAATCAATACGTATTGCCTGCGATTCTGGCGTTGGAACGACCGTCAACTTTTCGACTACTGCATCAAAGAAAAGCTGGACGCCATCTTTCTCCAGGACTCTCTCGATCCGGGCGCTATGGATCCCAAGCACTGGGCGGAAGTACGTTCGTGGGCCAGGGAAGCGTCGCTGCACATTGAAACCGGCGGCAGCGCGCTCCTGCCTAAGACGCCCGCGGGAATTCCTCAGTCGGTCGCCACGTTGCGCCGGAATATCGAGCGCGCGAAGGCGATGGGCGCCACCATGGTGCGGACGCTGCTTGCAAGCGACCGTTACAGCATGCCGGAAGGCCCGGTCGAGCAACACGTGGAAACCGCCGTGCGGATGCTGAAGGAGGTACGCCAGCAGGTGCTTGACGCCAACCTCAGAATCGGCCTCGAAAACCACAAGGACATTCAGGCGTGGCGCACCCGCCAGTTGATTGAAGCCGCCGGGAAGGACTTCGTGGGGTCGTACCTCGACACAGGAAATCCTGTGTTTGTGGCCGAAGATCCGCTCACGACCGTGGAGGAGCTTGGCCCGTACGCTCTTACGTTTCATCTGCGCGATTCGGTCGTCTACAATCATCCGGATGGCATCGCCGTACAGTGGGTCCCGTTGGGTGAAGGCACCATCGACTTCAAGGCATTGGTCGCGAGGGCGGCCGAACTGATGACGCCGGACGTGCATATCTACTGCAAACCGATCACGGCGCGCCCGCCCGTGGTGCTGCCGGTCTATGGCGATGAGTTCTGGACGAAGTGGTTCCCCGGCGCCCGATCGCGCGATCTGGCGCGGTTCGCGGCGCTCGCCCGCCGGGGCCGTCCTTGGAACAAGCCACACGTAATGGCGGATCTCCCCGAGGTGCGCGACAGGTACATGGATGCTCTGAAGGTTCAGCAAATGGCGCATATGGAGCAGAGCCTGACCTATTGCCGTAAGGATCTGAATCTGGGCGTCAGATGGCGGGGATAGTGCTGGGACTCCTGTGAAGCAGTGCTAACTCCGCCAACGGCGCCAGCGTTCCAGGCGGCGAATCCCCTGTAATAATGGATGGATGCTCACTACCAAAGGGACCGTTCGCCGTGCAGCAACCCGGTAGCCGTGTCCTCCTCTACGCCTGCACCATCTTCCTGAGCGCGTTTCTGCTCTTCCAAGTGCAGCCTATGATCGCCAAGATGATCCTGCCCTGGTTCGGAGGAACCGTCGCCGTCTGGACCATCTGCATGCTCTTTTTTCAAGTAATCCTGCTCGCCGGTTACGGCTATGCGGCGTGGTCCATCCGCTATCTCACGCCGCGCATGCAATCTGGCGTACATGTCTCCCTGCTCGTTCTCAGCGCGGTCTTGCTGCCCATCGCGCCCAATCCGGCGTGGAAGCCGGCTGGCGGCGACGACCCTACCTTCCGCATCCTCGCTCTTCTTCTCGTCTGCATCGGACTCCCCTACTTCCTTCTCTCCACCACCGGGCCACTTCTTCAAGCCTGGTACGCGCGCCGGGGTGCGGTCCCCTATCGTCTGTTCGCCCTCTCGAACTTCGGCTCCATGCTCGCGCTGCTAACCTATCCAGCCCTTGTGGAGCCGTACTTTGCGAGCCACACGCAGGCTCGGGGATGGTCGGCCATCTACGGCGTGTTCGTCGTGCTTTGCGGTGCGGTTGCGATCCGCGATGGCGTCGGCCGGAGGGCGGAACCCGTGCGCAAAGCGTCGAAAATCGGGATACCGGTTCTATGGATTGCCCTCCCGGCGTGCGCGTCGGCGTTGCTGCTCGCCGTAACTACGCACCTTTCACAAAACGTCGCCCCCATTCCATTCCTGTGGGTGGCGCCGCTGACTCTCTACCTGCTCAGCTTCATCATCTGTTTCGAGAAGGAAAAGTGGTATTCGCGAAGCTGGTTCATGCGCCTGCTGGCGGTGGCTTTTGGCGGAATGTGCTTTTCGATGGCGAAGGAATACGAAAATACCAATATTTTTGTATTGATACCGCTATTCGCTGCTGGATTGTTTCTCGCGTGCATGGTATGTCACGGCGAAATGGTCAGGCTCCGGCCCGCGCCGGAACATCTGACGAGCTTCTACCTTATGTGCTCCCTTGGCGGGGCGCTTGGCGGAGTCTTTGTGGGCCTGGTGTCTCCCCACGCCTTCAATACGTACATGGAGCTGCCGATCGCCATGACGGCATGCGCCGTGCTCGTGCTGGTGGTGCTGTGGCGAGATCCATCGACGGAACTCCATAACGGCGGCAATGTTTTTGCCTGGGTGATGCTTGCGGCATTGACGCTCGGGCTTGCGGGAGCGCTCGCCTTTGAAGAATGGCAGGTGGTCCACGAAACGCGTCTGATTGTCCGCAATTTTTACGGCGGCTTGCGAGTTACCGATTCGGGCGACGGCGCGGAAGCGCAGCGCGTGCTGAATCACGGCACCATTAATCACGGCGCTCAGTTCCTCGATCCCGTCCGCCGCAAGTTGCCTATCACGTATTACGGAAAGAAATCCGGCGTCGCTCTGGCGATTCTTGAATCAGGGCGAGGCGGTCACCAGCGCGTCGGCGTGATAGGCCTCGGAACCGGGACGCTCGCGGCCTATGGACGCCTGGGCGACGCCTATCATTACTATGAGATCAATCCGCTTGTGGTTCAGATTGCCAACACGGAATTCACCTACCTTAAGGACACCGCCGCGAAGGTCGATATCGCGATGGGCGACGCGCGGATCTCGCTTGAACGGGAGAGCGACCAGCACTTCGACGTGATCGTGATCGACGCCTTTTCCGGCGATTCGATTCCCATTCACTTGCTTACGAAGGAAGCCTTCATACAATACTTCCGCCACACGAAACGCGAAGGCGCCGTGGTCGTGCACGTGTCAAACAAGTGGCTGGATCTGGTACCCGTGGTTCGCCAGGCGGCAAACGATTTCGGGAAGAGCGCCGTGCTGGTCGATACCGACGACGAAGAAGACGAAGGTGTATTCGGCGCGACCTGGGTTGTCCTTGTCGACCCGGCGGAACTGTACCGGAAGCCCTCGCTGAAGGTAGGTGGAACTCTTCTCGGTACGGCGAAGAATTTTCGAACCTGGACCGACGAATATAGCAACCTTTTCCGGATTCTCAAGCGGTAGCTCCAACTCTTATGAAACGATTCCCCGCTTTTCTCGCGCTGCTCGCGATCGCCTCGGCCCAGGATTTCCCTCAGGGATCGGCGGATCTCGACCGCGTCATCGAAGACGCCATCGCGAAAGACCAGATTCCCGGAGCGGTTCTACTCGTCGCGCGGAAAGGACGAGTATTGCATCGCAAAGCCTACGGCTCGCGCGCCCTCGTTCCCGTCAAAGAGCCGATGACCCAGGACACCGTATTCGACGCGGCATCGCTCACGAAGGTGGTGGCGACCACGGCGTCGATCATGAAACTCTTCGAGCAAGGCCGCCTCCGTCTTGCCGACAAAGTCACCGACCACCTGGCGGAATTCCAGAACGGCAAAAGCGACATCACGATCCGCCACTTGCTGACGCACTTCTCGGGCCTGCGCCCGGATGTCGATCTCGACCCGCCGTGGAGCGGCTACGAGACAGGCATCAAACTCGCTCTTCTCGACAAACCTGCGAGCGCGCCCGGAGAGCGGTTTGTCTACAGCGACATCAATTTCGTTCTGCTTGGAGAGATCGTTCGCAAACTCGGAGGAAAAACGCTGTCCGAATATGCGGCGGAGAACGTTTTCCGGCCGCTCGGCATGAATGAAACCAGATATCAGCCCCCGGCGTCATGGCGGCCGCGCATCGCTCCCACCGAAGTCCCCAAAGGCGGCCTCGCTCCTCTTCGTGGCGTTGTCCACGACCCCACCGCGCGGAACATG
Source organism: Bryobacterales bacterium (assembly GCA_009697455.1). Classification (GTDB taxonomy): domain Bacteria; phylum Acidobacteriota; class Terriglobia; order Bryobacterales; family Bryobacteraceae; genus SYKU01. The sequence continues at coordinate 2,803 of SHUI01000099.1, read as the reverse complement.
GGCGGCGTCGCGGGGCACGCCGGCCTGTTTACGACGGCAGCCGATCTCGCAAAGTTCGCGGAGATGCTCCTGGGCCTTGGGGAGGGCAGCGGTGTCCGTTTATTCAGCCCCGCTACTGTCCGGAAGTTCACCTCGCCAAACACACCCGCCGGGCAACCGGTCCTGCGTGGCCTCGGCTTCGACATGGATTCGCCGTTTTCGGCGAACCGGGGTGAGTTGTATCCCATCGGCTCGTTCGGCCACACCGGCTTCACGGGCACGTCGATGTGGATAGACCCAGGGTCTCAGTCGTACGTAATTCTGCTCTCCAACAGCGTTCATCCGAAGCTGCGCCCGGCGATCACTCAACTTCGAGCGCGCGTCGCGACCATCGTTGCAGCCGCGCTCGGAATCGAAAACCAGGCAGTTGCGCTCGCCGGTTACAGCGACACGCAGGCTGGCCCGGGAGTGCGCCGCGCGGTGGCTCACAACGGGGCGGTGCTCAGCGGTCTCGACGTCCTCGCGGAGCAGCGGTTCGCGGCGCTCAAGGGAAGGCGCATCGGACTCATCACAAATCACACGGGAATCGATCGCGACGGCCGGCGGAACATCGACCTCATGCGCGAGGCCGGAGTGAATCTGGTGGGGTTGTTCTCGCCCGAGCACGGGATTGCGGGCACCGAAGATCACGAGAACGTCGGAAATTCGAAGGATGGAAAAACGGGCATACCCGTCTACAGCCTGTATTCGGGGCCGAACCGCAAGCTTTCCGAAGCCATGCTGCGCGGCGTCGATGTGCTGGTATTCGACATCCAGGATATCGGCGCGCGTTTCTACACGTATGCCGCGACTCTGGGCAACGCAATGGAAGTCGCGGCGAAGCTGAAGTTGCCGTTCTACGTGCTCGACCGCCCGAACCCTGTCAACGGCGTAACGGTGGAGGGGCCAATGCTCGACGCGGATCAAACGTCGTTCATCGGCTATGTTCCCATGCCGCTGCGTCATGGCATGACGATCGGCGAACTCGCCCGATTCTTCAACGCGGAGCGCGGCTTCGGCTGTGACTTGCGCGTCATCAAGATGAAAAACTGGCAGCGTGGCGACTGGTTCGACTCCACGGGACAGCGTTGGATCGACCCGTCGCCCAGCATGCGGAGCTTGAATGCGGCGACGCTCTATACCGCGATCGCAATGATCGAGTTCTCAACGAACTATTCTGTGGGACGCGGAACGGACGCGCCATTCGAACAGGTGGGCTCGGACTGGATGCACGCTCGCGAACTGGCAGCCTACCTGAATGGGCGCATGATCCCGGGCGTCCGCATCTACCCCACAACGTTCAAGCCGGCGGCGTACTACTTCAAAGACAAGCAGATCGAAGGCCTCCGCTTTGTGGTTACGGATCGCGAGAGTCTTCAGACCAGCCGTCTGGGCCTTGAAATAATGGCGGCGCTTGAAAAATTCTATCCTGGCAAGATCCCGTTCGACAAGAGCCTGCGGCTGATTGGCAGCCGCGCCGTGATTGAGGCGATCAAACGCGGCGACGATCCCCGCGCGATCTATCAGTCGATGGCTACTGGCCTCGACGCTTTCCTCGAAACTCGAAGGAAACATTTGCTGTACTGAATACTGCAAGGTAAGGTGAAGCAGACGATCGCCCTTTGCCGCCTGCCTCCCGAAGGCGATATTTCATAAGAAACGGCTGGAAGGGCCGTTTTACGACACGTACTTCAAGAAAGGCAGCCTGGTTCCGGGAAGTGGATGAGATCGAGGCCCTTGCGCAAGCAGAAGCCTCCGCGGTGGGTCTCGCGGCAATGGACGCACTCCACTTGGCGGCGGCCCACCTATCCCGCGCGCGCGAGTTCATTACGACCGGGAAGCCGAACAAGGCGATCCACAGGTACTCGTTGGTAAGGGTCGTCTACCTGGGTCCGGGAAGTCGTTGTACGGAGGTCCGGATGTCCACGACTGGCGTCTCCGCGCATCCCGGTAGCAGGTTTCAGTCATTCCCCATCCGCCGGAGCCGACAATCGCTCCAGCGCCTCGCTCGCGGCCCGCTGCGACGCAACCTTCTTCGAGTTGCCTTCCCCGCGGCCAACCACCTCGTGGCCCAAGCGCGCTTCCACATCGAAGACCTTTGCGTGCTCCGGGCCTCGTTCAGCCACAATGACGTATCGCGGCTGCGGCAATCCTCTCCGCTGCGCCAGTTCCTGCAGAGAGCTCTTGTTGTCGGCCACCGTGACTGGCGGATCGGGTGAGACTCCGTTCGCCGATTCACCGATCACATGGTCCACCACCAGCTTGCGGGCGGCCTCGACCCCGCCATCGAGGTACACTCCGGCAATCAGGGCCTCGAACGCATCCACGAGCAGCGTCTTTTTTGAACGCCCACCGCTCATTTCCTCGCCTCGCCCCAGCGACAGATGCGTGCCAATGTCCAGGCTCAGCGCCACGCCGTGCAGGTGCGCCGCGCTCGCGTAGTGCGCCTTCCGCTTCGATAGCCCTCCCTCCGTTTCGTCCGGAAACCGATGAATCAGAAATTCGCTTAGGAGAAACCCAAGAACGGCATCGCCAAGGAATTCGAGCGCCTCGTTATCGCGCTGCGGCGGCCCGGTCCCGGTCCCGGTCTGCTCGTGGACGCGGGAACTGTGGCGCAACGCGCGACGCAACAATTCCCGGTCTTTGAATTGGTACCCCACCGCATCCTCAATCAATCCCGCGCCGGTGGCCATGAGAGGAGCTTAGGGCTTGTCAGAAAACGACTGTTCCAAATCCGCACATGGAGCAGTCGTGGCGATGGGGCAGGCCTTCGCAGTTTGTGGTC
>SHUI01000098.1 GCA_009697455.1 Bryobacterales bacterium | reverse complement strand
TCCGCCGCGAACGACAGACCAATGCAGAGCGCAGGCAGGAATAGGAACGATGTTTTCACAAATAACTCCTTTCAGAACGTACGGCTGATGGTGAACCGGAAAATTTTCCGGCGTTCAAAAAACGGTGTAGCCTGCCCGAACGACGCAATGGAGTTCAGGAACGTGGCGTTGTTAGGAAAGAACGACCGGTCCGCCACGATGGGCGGCTGCAGGAACGACTGAACGATGCTGGGATTGTAGGCCCAGTAGAGGCGGAACGGCGCGTTCACGACCGGTAGCATGACTTGCAGTTCAAGGCCGGTGGACATGCGTATTTTTTGCGTACCAGGCGCGATGACGGCACGCCCGTCGAAACCGGACTGTGGATAGAGGCTGTTGAGTTCGTTAACCCGGTCCACGTTCATCCGTAACTGGCCAGGCTTTGTGATCTTGTTAAAGCCGGCGTCGAAGAACGGTGCAAGCGTCACAGGTCCAACGATCGGAATGCGATACTCGAAGTTCGTGACCACCTCCGTGTCGCCGCCCGGGAAGACCAACTGATAGATTGGGATCTTCATCGTGGTCGGCGTGAACTGCTCGAGTCCGTTGACGATGATCTTCTGTTGGCGCGCGCTGCCATCATCGTTCAAAACGTTGATGGTCGCCTCGCTTGCCACGAAGGCGATCGGGCTCACGCCCCAAATGTCGAATCCGCGGATATCTTGCTCGCCGCCGATGTAGCGGCGGGAAAACGGCGGAGCCACTTTTCCGCCATAACCGGTCAGGAAAGAGCCTTGCAGGTGCATCCCGATGATGTGTTTCCTGTTCAGCTTGGACGGGCGGAAATAGGCGGCGTCAATCGCTGGCCGCCACGTATTCACGTTGCCTCCCAGGAAACTGCCGGCGAATTCCGTCGTCAGGTATAGGCGCTTTCCGCCGGTCGGATTGATCGGGTGATTGACCGTATTGTACGAATAGGATGGAGTGATCTTGCTCGTCTTGATCCCAGACAAGGAATTCGGTCCGCTGATTCCCTGAAAATTGATGAACTCGAAATACTGACGCGAAGCCGTGCTCAGCACCTTGATATTCGAATTGTCGTATCCGTAGGTGACACCAACGCGCGCGAAACTTCTCTTCAACTGATAGCTCGACGACACATTGAAGCCCCAGCCGTTCTGGCTATAGTTCAGCAGGTTGTCCTTGCCGAGCGCGTCGAAATAGGGCAGCAGGTTGCGCCCGCTGAGCAGGGAGTATTCACGTCCCTGATCGAAGTTGAACTGGCTAAGGTAGACGAGGAAGCCAAGCTGTATCGGCTTGTCAAGGAAGTAGGGCTCGGTGAAGCCAAAACTGACGGACTTTGTGCGTGTGCCGATCTGTGAATCGACCGATAGCGTTTCGCCCAGCCCCAGGAAGTTGTTTGTCGAATAATTGAAACCCACAAAACTACCTGAAATACCGGAAACGCCGCCGGTCAGGCCGACGGAGTTCTTGCCTCGCTCCTTCACCTTAAGCGTGATGTCGATGGTGTTGCTCTGCGGGATGCGCTTGATTTCGGCCGCTTCGTTCTCCTTCAGGACCTCAAAGTAGCCAAGCTGGTTCAGGCGCAAGATACTCAGGTCCCACAGGCGGGTATTGTACATGTCGCCTTCGTCGAGCAGGATCTCGCGGCGAATGACGCGGTCGCGCGTGGTGGTGTTGCCCGTGAAATCGATGCGGCGGACAAAGAACTGCTTGCCTTCGTCGGCGGTCAACGTCAGGTCGATTTTATCGGACTGCGGAATGACGTTGAAATCCGGCTCGGGAACGAAATCGATGTAGCCGAATTCGCCGTAAAGCTTGCGCATGTTCTCCAGGCCCTTGCGCAGCTTGGCAGTGGAGAAAATGGTCCCCTCTTCCATTTGAAACAGAGGCTGCATCAGGGTTTCAGGTGTGCGGAACAGCTTGACGCCCACAAAATTAATCTTGTTAAGGCGGTACTTCCGTCCTTCCTCAACCGGGACAGTAACGTCCGCCCGCTTCCCTGGCTTGTTGGGCTTGAATAGCGGAATACGGAATTTCCCGCCGCCGACTTCCCGCATCTCGACTTTCTGATCGAGCACCTTGGCCGTGAAGTAACCCTTGTCCTGGTAGGCGCTGCGAAGGCGGTCCTTGTCTTCTTCGAGCTTGGTGGAATCGAACGTCTTGGCAAAAATGCTCTCAAGGAAGATGGAGTGCGGGATCCCAATGGGGCGCAGGTTCTTCATCGCCCGGATGGCTTCGCGGTCGCTGAGAACCTCGTTACCGGTCACTTCGATGGTTCCAACCTTAACCTTTGGCCCTTCGTTAACATTGAAAACGACTTCAAGGGACGACGGCGGGATCTGCCTGATGTCCGGCTCGACGGTCGCGAACTGGCGGCCACGCTCGGCCAGAAACTCCTGCAAAACGACGCGAGCGTGCTGAACCCTGTTCGGGTCGTATTGCGACTCGACCGTCAGACCGACCTTTCGCTCTTTGAACTTGTCGAGGATTTCAGAAACCGTTACGGACTTAATCCCCTCGTACTTGAGGGAGCGAATCACCCGGCGCTCCGAAACCACGAACCGGACAATCAGCCCGGCGCGGCCAGGTTCGGTTTCGAGGCGGATGTCGTCGAACCGGCTGGTATTCCAGAGGGCCATGAAGTCGCGACGAAGCGTTTCCTCGCTGAGCACATCGCCCTTCTTGGAAAAAATAAGCGCCCGCATAGTCTCCTGCGGGACACGTCTCGCACCTCGAAATTCGATGATTTCGATAACGTTATCGGCAGTCACCGGCTTCGGGGCCTCTGGAGGAGCGGTTGGAACCTCAAGAAGCGGCTTCGGCTGCTGCTTGGAGGGGGCAGCCTGTGGAGGCGCTTCCGGCTTTGCCGGTTCCGCGGATTGCGGCACCGATTCAAATGGAGATGGCTTTCGCTGCTGCGCAGGGGGCTGAGCCGGCGGCGCCGGCGGCTGCTGTGCAGCAGTCACGAGACCCAAGGAACAGCAGAGACAAACCAAGGCGCTGTTCAGGCGGATGCGCCTGTTAAAACTCATGAAAACCCGGTTCCTTTCCACTCTGCGCCTTTATGGAGACGTACCCATCTTCCAGTTCGTTGCATAAAATTGAGGGTGAAGACGACGCAAGCCGATTGATCTTTATATTCTACCCCGAAACCGGGCTCCGGTGTGCGGGGGTTAGTCAAATCATTTCGTGACGCCGCGCCGACCGCGCTCGCCAGCCGCGTTCCGCTAACCGAGCCGCGCGCGTGAGCAAGCGGTGGCAAATGCTGAAGAAACAGGCATTAGCCGTAGATTAGGGCCGTCGAGTCTGGCGATTACGAATTGAAGCGCTTCTCCGCCTCGGCCCAGTCGACAACGTTCCACCACGCGGCAACGTAGTCCGGCCGGCGGTTCTGATAATTCAGGTAGTACGCATGTTCCCAGACGTCGAGACCGAGGATGGGGAACTTTCCCTCCATGAGCGGCGTGTCCTGATTGGGCATAGACACGACTTCGAGTTTGCCCGATGCGTCCCTCGCGAGCCAGGCCCAGCCGGAGCCGAAGCGGGTCGCCGCAGCCGCTGCGAATTTTTCTTTGAACGCGGCAAAGCTGCCGAACGTGGACGCGATCGCCGCCGCAAGATTTCCAACGGGCTCGCCCCCGGCGTTTGGGGCCATCAGCGTCCAGAACAGGGAATGGTTCGCGTGGCCGCCGCCGTTGTTACGGACAGCGGTCCGGATGCTTTCTGGAACTGCGGCGCAGCCGTTTGCCAGTAATTCTTCGATGCTCGCGCTGGCGAGTTCCGGCGCCGATTCGAGCGCCTTGTTCAAGTTGGTCACGTAAGCGTTGTGGTGCTTTCCGTGATGGATTTCCATCGTCTTTGTGTCGATGTGGGGCTCAAGCGCGTTGTGCGCGTAGGGAAGCCCAGGTAGCGTAAATGCCATCAGTTTGTCTCCTTTTCAAATGCGGCGGCGAGGCGAAACATGCGCGCCTCGTCAAAATGGTTCGCGAGAATCTGCATACCTACGGGAAGGCCGCCGGCCGTCTTTCCGCAGGGAACGCTCATGCAGGGAATTCCAGCCAGGTCGCCCGTGATCGTATAGATATCGGAAAGGTACATCTCCATCGGATCGTTTATCTTCTCGCCGATCTTGAAGGCGGGGAAGGGCGAAACGGGCGCGATAATCGCGTCCACCTCGGCGAAAGCGTTTATGAAATCGCCGGCGATCAAACCCCGCACCTTTTGCGCCTTTAGATAATACGCATCGTAGTAGCCGGCGCTCAGAACATAGGTGCCGAGCATGATGCGGCGTTTGCATTCGGCGCCGAATCCTTCGCCCCGCGTGTTGCGGTACATAGCGCTCAAGCTCGGGGAACTCGGGGAACGGAAAGTATAGCGGACGCCGTCGTAGCGCGCCAGATTCGAACTCGCCTCGGCCGTGCAGATGATGTAATAGCAGGCGATCGCGTAGTCCGTGGAAGGCAGGCTGATATCGCGAATCTCACAGCCCAGCTGCTTCAGCGTCTCGATCCCGGAGGCGATCAGGTCTCCTGTCTCGCTGGCGAGTCCCTTGAAATATTCGCGGGGCAGACCGATTTTCACGCCGCGCACGTTGCCATCGAGCAGCGCGTCGTAGGCGGGTACCGGCGCGGCAGCCGACGTGGAGTCCATTTCGTCGCGTCCGGCGATCACGCCTAACAGCGTGGCGGAATCCTTGACGGTGCGCCCAAATGGACCGATATGATCTAACGAACTCGCAAAGGCCGTGAGGCCGTAACGCGACACACGCCCATAGGTGGGGGTGACGCCGACCACTCCGCAAAACGAAGCAGGCTGCCGGATGGACCCGCCCGTGTCCGATCCGAGCGAAACCACGGCCGTGCCCTGCGCGACCACCGCCGCCGAACCGCCGCTCGATCCGCCTGGCACACGGTCCGGCGCTGCCGGGTTGCGCACCGGCCCGAACGCCGAGTTCTCATTGGACGAGCCCATGGCGAACTCGTCGCAGTTTGTTTTGCCGACAATCACGCCGCCAGCCTGCTCCAGTCGAACGACTGCGGTCGCGTCATAAGGCGGGACGTAGTTTTCGAGCAGGCGAGAGCCGCAGGTGGTACGCACGCCGCGCGTCAGAATCACGTCCTTGACCGCGACCGGCACGCCGCCGAGCGGACCCGGGTCCTCGCCGCGAGCAAGTTTCGCGTCCACGGCGGCCGCGGCGGAAAGGGCGCGTTCTTCGCAAAAAGTGAGGTAGGCGTTTGTTTTCGAGTTTTCGGCACGCGCGAACCTGAGCGCTTCACCTGCCAGTTCGGTGGCGCTGAAGCGGCGGGCACGCAGACCCTGCTTGACCCCATCGATCGTGAGCGTGGAAATTTCCATGGCCGTCAGCGCTTAACTACTTCGGGAACCTTGAAATAACCGGCGCCGGAGAACGGGGCGTTCGCCAGCGCATCTCTGTTGCTGACGCTGGCCCGCGCAACATCTTCGCGCAAGGTGGCTGTCTCCTCCGCGTCATAGAGCACCTGCGCCATCGGTTCGACACCAGACGTGTCAATCTCGTTGAGCCGGTCCATGTGGACCAGAATATCGTCGAGATCGTGCAGGAACTTTCCAACCTCTTCCTCGGAAAGATGCAGATTGGCCAGTTCCGCCACGTAACGAACTTCCTTCTCCGTAATTTTCAAGCCGTTTCCCTTCGACGAGCGGCTTTGTAGATGCGGCGCAGAACCGGATCCTCAATGCCGTTGGCATCGTCGGGAACGCCGTTCGGCTCAGCCGACCGCGCCCGCTGTGGCTCCCGCTTCGGCGCTGCGACGCGGAATTCAATATCCGAAACGACACCCTCGCCCAGCCGCTTTTCGAGTTGCGTGACAATCATCTTCGACATCGAGAACAACTGGAATTTCCAGCCGGCATCGTCCACTTCGACGATCAGATGCGTCCGAACCAGCTTCAAGGCCCGTGCATGCGCGGCGATTTTCTTGCCGACCGCGCCGCTCCAGGCCGCGCGCGCCACCTCTTCCACGGTGACGGAGTCAGCCGGAAACGTGAGCTTCCCAAAAAGTGCGCTCGCTGGTTTCATCTTGGACGGAAGCCCACATTGTAACATGCAGGTATGCTCGTATTGGCTTCTCACTCCCCGCGACGCCGCGAAATTCTGACGAATGCGGGAATCCCTTTTGTGACGCGAAGGAGCAGCGAGGTGGATGAAACGCCGCGGCCCGGCGAGGCCCCGGAGGCCTACGTGAGACGCCTTGCGCGGGAAAAAGCGGAGTCGGTGGAATGCGGTGTGGACGAGGTTATTCTCGGCGCGGATACATCCGTGGTCGTGGACGCTCTGCTTCTGGGAAAGCCTGCCGATCCTGCGGACGCAGTGCGGATGTTGCGGGCGCTTTCCGGCCGCGATCACAAAGTAATGACGGGCGTTTGCCTGCGTTCGGCGGGCCGCTCGATTGAAGATTGCGCCGTGACTCGAGTGTGGTTTAGCAGACTGACGGACACGCAGATTGAAGAATACGCGACATCCGGCGAACCGATGGACAAGGCGGGGGCCTACGGCATCCAGGGGCTGGCGTCGAAGTTTATTCCGCGGATCGAGGGATGCTACTTCAACGTGGTCGGCCTGCCCATAGCGCTTGTGGCTCAACTTCTCTCGACGATGCGGAATATCTGAGCGCCATACTTTTCCGCGATGCTCAGGCCTACGCCAGGTAGTTCCAACAGTTCCCGTGCGGATTGCGGCCGCTTTTCCGCGATGGCGTCAAGCGCGCGGTCGGTCAGAATGCGGAATGCGGGAACGCCCTTCTTTTTCGCCTCCCCGAGACGCCATGCGCGCAGCGCCTCGCCGAGCGATGCAGATACAACCTTCGCCGCGGGTCTTGCTGCGGGTTTTGCTGCCGGTTTTACCGCCTTCTTGGTTTTGCCCGCGCTCCGCCGCTTTGTGGGCTTCGACACATGCGCCCTTCCCGCCGGGATGAGGACCTCCGGAGCCCCGCCTGCGTCGCGCCCGGCTGCCGTGATGTGAACCTTACGGAAATCGATGCGCTTCCCGTCCTTCTCAAACGAAGTCGCGACTGTCTCGATCAGGCCGGCGCGCGCCATGGCCCCCAATAACTCCTCAAACCCGCGCCGCTCAAGCGATTGATCGGCAAACACCTGGGCGTGAAGTCTACCGGCCGCCACCGGCCCCGTTGATCGAAGCCCTTCAAGGATGCGGGCCACGTGCCCCGTCTCACGCTCATCAGCCCGGCGGAAGCTCTGCCCGACGGCGGACTCCGCGTTGCAGAAATCGCAGAGCCCGCAGCGCGAACGAGCTTCCTCGAAGCCGCCGAAATACTTCACGAGCACAGCCATGCGGCATGCGGTGGCGTCGCAGTAGGACAGCATTTTCTCGAACTGCGCCATCTTGTATTCGCGCTGGGCGAGGTACGACGCGCGCCATTCGACCTCGCCGCGCGTGACGTTCTCCGCATAGTCGACGGCCGCCCCGCCGTGGATCCAAAGCTTTTCGAGCGCGATATCGAACTCTTCCTCGTCGAGGCGGCTCCGCGCCCGGACCGTTTCCTTCGGCTGCGCCTCGGCTTTGAGGACATCGAAGACGCGCCCGAGCACACTCGCCTCCGGATAGTCGCGCTCGAAGAAATAATCGTGGGTGTGGCGGTCCGCGTAGGATTGCATCAGAATCGCCCGTGAGGGTCCGCCATCGCGACCCGCGCGGCCCATTTCCTGGTAGTATCCTTCCACGCTGCCCGGGAGCGCCGTGTGAACTACCGTTCGTACGTCGGGCTTGTCGATGCCCATCCCGAAAGCAATTGTCGCCACGATCACGTCCAAATCCCCATTGAGAAACTTGGTCTGCACCTCTTTCCGGCGGCTCCCTTCCAAGCCCGCGTGGTAGGCCGCGGCGCCGAAGGCGCGACCCATCTCGCGCGCAAGCTTTTCGGTCTCCCGGCGAGTAGGCGCGTAGACGATCGCTGGCCTTCGCCCAGCGTCGCCCAGGATCCCACGCACCAGATCGGCGCGATCCTTCTGTGGTGCGTCCACCACCTCGATCGCGATGTTCTCTCTCCAGAAGCCGTGAATGAACCGGACGGCATCGGCGAGATTCAATTGCCCCGCGATATCGTCTTGAACCAGGGGCGTGGCGGTCGCCGTCAGTGCGATCACCGGCGCCGGACGCAGGGACGGCAGATACTGGCCGATGGTGCGGTAGTCCGGGCGGAAATCGTGACCCCATTGCGAGATGCAGTGCGCTTCGTCGATCGCGACGAGAACAGGCTTTCGCTTCGCCAGCATTTCGGGGAAGCCTTGCACGCGAAGGCGTTCCGGGGCGATAAAGAGAAAGTCAAGTTTTCCTTCGAGATACTGAACGCACACCTGCCGCGAAGCGTTGCGGTCGCGGTTCGAGTGAATGCACTCCGCGGCGAATCCCAGCGCCTTCAATTTCGCCGCCTGGTCCTCCATCAGAGCGATGAGCGGGCTGATTACCAGCGTGATTCCGCCGCGCGCGACGCCCGGCAGTTGATAGCAGAGCGATTTTCCCGAGCCGGTCGGCATGACCAGAAGCGCGTCGCGCCCCGCAACCAAAGTCCGGCAGACAGCCTCCTGGTTCGGGCGAAAAGACGGAAATCCGAAGCGCGTTTCCAGCAGTTGGTGAAGAGTTGCTTCCGCGTCGACGGAAAGCCTCGGCGGCGCGCCGGGCGGTTTGTGGACAGCCGTTGCGGTGGGCTTCGGCTGAACGGCCACGGGTGACGGCGCCTTTCCCACTTTCCCCACGACGTCGCGCACGTACTGTTCAATGCCTTCAAGGAACGGACCGAGCCGCGCCTGGCCTCGCTCAATGCGCCCCAAATTCGCTTCCCAGTGGCCCGTCATCGCCGGGCTCTTCACTTCGGGATGCACCATCTCGATCAGCCGGATACCCTTATCCGTCGCTTCCAGGCTCTTACCGCTCCGTTCGATGAACTCCCGCTTGAGCAGCAGCTCTATGATCTGGGCGCGCGTGGCAGGCGTGCCCAGACCATTCTCTTTCATCGCGTCGGAAAGTTCCTTGTCGTCGAGAGCCTTGCCCGCGGTTTCCATGGCGGTGAGCAGCGTTGCGTCCGTGAGGCGCTTCTGCGCACGCGTCTTCTTCTCCACTACCTTCGCGCCCATCACGCGCTGCGGCTGGCCCTGCTCCAAATTCGGCGGAAGCGCCTGATCGCCTTCACCCGGCTCGTCTTCCACCTTGCGCGCGCGCTTCTTTCCACCGCCAACTTCGAGCACTTTCCAGCCTTCCTGCTGCACAGCCGTGCCGCTCGAATGAAAGCGGTCATCCGTCCCGAGCGCGGCGTTTCGCACCAGTGTTATGACTGTCGTCACGGACCAGATGTGTTCGTCGTGCCACGCGGCGAGCAGCCGCCGGCAGATCAAATCGAAGATCTTGAGTTCATCGGGCGCGGCGGAAACCCGCTTCGGCGAGACTCCCGTTGGAATGATCGCATGATGGTCGGATACTTTCGAATCGTCCACGAAGCGCCTGCCCAGTGGGCGCTGACCGGTGCCGGGCGCGAGCAACCCCGCATAACCACCTGCGATGGATTCGACGATTGCGGGGAGCGTCTTCGCCACGTCGGCCGAGAGAAATCGACTGTCGGTGCGTGGGTAGCTGATGAGCTTGTGCCGCTCGTAGAGCGTCTGCGCGAGGTCAAGCGTACGCTGCGCGCTGAAGCCATAAAGGCGATTTGCGTGGCGCTGCAACTCGGTCAGATCGTAGAGCGCGGGCGGCGGCATACGCTTCGTTTGAGCTTCGATCCTCTCGATGCGCGCCTCGCCTTTCTCCACGCGGGCCCGGATCGCCTTGCCTTCCTCGCCATCCGGCGGCAGGCGCATCGCCGCGTCCATCGGCTCGACCCCTGGGCGGAACCAGGTTCCTTCGTAAACGCCCTTTCCGGGAGTGAACTCGGCCGTCACGTTCAAGTAATCTTCCGGCACGAACGCGCGGATCGCGAGTTCGCGTTCAACAATCATGGCGAGCGTTGGCGTCTGCACTCTGCCCACGGAAACGTTCTCGCCGGAAGCCAAGGCATACGCGCGGGAGAGATTCATTCCGACCAGCCAGTCTGCCCGGCTGCGACCTCGCGCGGCATCGGCGAGCGGATCGTACGCGGCCGAATCGCGCAGTTTAGCGAAGCCATCGCGGATGGCGTCGGGCGTAAGCGACGAAATCCAGAGGCGGCTTACGGGCTTCGAGCACCCGGCGGCTTCGAAAATATAGCGGAAGATGAGTTCGCCTTCGCGGCCGGCGTCGGTTGCGCAGACGACGCTGCCGATCCGGTTGGAAGTGAGGATCTTGCGTACGACCTCGTATTGATCCTTGGTCTGCTCGTTCACGACCAATGGCCAGGACTCCGGCAGCATGGGCAGCAATTCCCGTCTCCACGTGCGCCATTCGGGACGAATTTCATGCGGCTGGGCGAGCGCGACCAGATGCCCGATGGCCCAAGTGACGACGTACCCGTTGCCGTGCATGTACCCGTCGCCCTGTTGCGTTGCCTTAAGTACGCGGGCGATATCGCGCGCCACCGAAGGCTTTTCGGCGACGACTGCGACGCTGGTCTGCTCCGTCATTTCCGATACTGAGGATAGCAGGGAAGGAGAAGGGAGCAGGGACCTTCGAGGATCGGGGGAGCGAGGAGGGTTTCGCACCGTCGATCAGGAGCTTCGAGCCGGCCATCGCCAAGAACCGCCGCTCCTCCAACCATTCAGTTATCAAAACATGAGATGGGAAAGTGCCAAGCCTGGCCCGGGCAATGCTCCACTCACCTCCCAAACCATCGCGGCAGAGTCGTCGTCAGCGCCGGCACATACGTGATTAACAATACCCCCGCCGCCAGCACCAGAGTCAGCGGGAACACCGCCCGCAGCACTTCCGGCACCGGCTTCTTGAACCGGAACGCCGACATGAACAGATTGAGACCCACCGGCGGCGTTTTGAACTGCCTGGGCATCGATCCTGCCTTCGCCGGTCTGCGATCCGATCCGCGCTTCGCCTCGCTGTAAGCGCGCCGCCGCGCGGATTACTTGCGCGAAGCGGGTTTCGGCTTCGCGGCTCCGGCCGGCTTGGTTTCCTCGCCCTCAGGCGGAGCGCTAGTGTTTCGTCCTCCCGCGGGCTTCCAACCATCGTTAGATGGGCCGTTCTGAAAGAACTTGGCGACATTGCTCAGCGGATGGCCCTTGGCGTAAACCGCGCTCGCTTGCCCGAAGATCTTTCCTGCGCGGGTGGTGTCGTCGTAAACCTTCTTCACCAACGCCTGATAGCGATCGTCGTCCTGAGCGAATCCTGAGAACACGCTAAGATCGTTGTTGCCCAGAATCACCACGTCGACCCCCGCCACCGACGCGATCTCAAACGCGTTCGCAACGCCGGTCGGCGATTCGATCATCACCACCACCAGCATGTTGTCGTTAAAGGTCTTCGCGTAGTTGATGCCATTGATTCCCCAGATACTCCGCGCCTGTCCGCCGCCCGAACTACGGCGCGCGACAGGTGGATACCGCGCCCACTTCGCCGCTTCGCGCGCTCTCTCGACGTCGTCGACGGTCGGAACAATGACGCCCAGCACGCCGATATCGGTCGCTTGCTGGATGTGCCATTCCTGGGCGTCCGGCAGCCGGATCATGGGAATCGCCCCCGCGTGAGGGCATGCCGCGATCATCGCCTCCACATCCTTGAAACCGAGAGTGGCGTGCTGCATTTCAAACCACGTGTAGTCGTAATGTTTAGCTGCTTCGCAGTAACCCGCGATATCGAATTTGGTCTGAGTGAAGCTGAAAACCTGCTTGCCTTCCAAGAGTTTTTGCTTGGCCGTGTTATAGAGCTTCGGCTTCGCATCGCCCTGTGCCCGTGCCACGCCCGGCGCGCCGAGTGCCGCGGCGGATAGAATCATAGTAACGGTTGCCAGAAATCTCATCGTTGATTTTCCTTTTCAGATTGAATTTGACTAATCAAAGTATTGCGCCGGATGCTACCACGATGTACTGCCGGTCACCGATCAAATAAGTCATGGGGACGCCCGTAACGCTTGCCGGAAGGGTCATCTCGTTCCTCACCAATAACGGCGACCGCTCCGGCTTGCGGGCATTCTTGAGGTCGATGTTGTTCATCGCCGGGTGATCTTTACCGCGTCCAGCGCGCCGCCGTTCGAGATCATCTAAACGTGATCGCTGGTGTTCAAATCGATAGCGGTGATCCGCACCCACGGCGGCTTCATGGGCGGCGGCCGCTGGAGTCCGATGTTCGGCCGGAAGAACCTCCACTGACGCTGAATCGCGGCATCTCGCCCTGCCCGGCCCATCCGGCAGAATGGTCTTCCGCGTCAACTCGACGAGAGTGCCCACGGCTCGTCCATTCCACTTCTCGAGAAAACCCTGGTCAACGAGCGCTGGAGAACTTTCGTCTCCAAGCAACGCTTCACCGTGGCGCCACGCGCACGTGGAATCGTATGCGGTCTCTCCCTGGCTCGCGTGCTCCTTGGGGCAGGCGCCTTCCCAGGCGGATCGCGACGCGGCGGTCGCTGCGGCAGCGAGCAGGACGACGAGACTCATCACGAAACGCATGCGGGGCTTCAGAGCCAGGAGTCTATCATAAACTTGGCACCTCCAGCGAAGTTCCCGCCTAAGTGCCGCGCCGGTTCCCATACAGGTCGACGTGCAGACGCGGACTGTACCGGAAACCTTCCCGTTTGCAAATTTCCGTAATCCATGAGCTGCGTTCACGAAGTACGACTGGGTCCGTCCCCTCCGGCATCAGGATCACGTTCGCAGCTTTCGCGCCAATCGCCTCGACGACCGCGCGGACCTCCAAGAGGTCGCCTGGAGAGGCTAACACGAACTTTACCTGATGGACGTATTCGCCCAACAAGCGCCGCAAGACATCCGGCTGAATCCGCAAGGCGTCGTGCCGCGCGCGCCATTCGCCATCGGGCGTGGAGTTTTGAAGCTTGGGGCTTATCGACATCAGGTCACATGCGACGGGCGTGTAGACCGTGCCCGCCGTCTCGATCGTGATGTGCAGTCCAAGAGCGCGCAGTCCTTCGGTGAGCGCGGCGATCTCCGCGGCGATCATCGGCTCCCCTCCGGTTACCACGACGTAGTTGCAGTGAAACCCGCCTGCGCGCGCAAGCACCTGTTCCACGGAGAGCGTCTCGCCTTCCGGTTTCCATGACGTGTACGGTGTGTCACACCACGAGCAGCGCAGGTTGCACCCGCTCGTGCGAACAAACACCGAGGGCACACCGATCAGCGAGCCTTCGCCCTGGATCGAGTGGAAAATTTCGGCTATTCTCACGGTCGAAGCTTCATTGCGCCGTTCGTGAATCGGCGGCTGCGGCCCACACTCTGCTGGCTACCGGCCGTCCAAGTTGCACGGATTTTCCGTCAACCCGCAGTGTCAGAGTTTCATCGTAGTTCCGGGCAATCACGTCGAGTGTGACGCCAGGACGTACGCCCAGATTCTCCAGGTATTCGAGCATCTCGCGATCGCGCTCGAACACGCTGACAACGGAGAGTTTTTCGCCTGCCGCGCCCTCGTCTAGGGGCCGCAGCCCACGCCGTCTACGGTCCACCGGCGTATCGAGACCTACGAGATTGCCGTGAGGGCAACTCGCGCCGGCGCCGAGTTTTTCAATCAGCTTCCTCTCGAAATCCTCCGACACCGCATGCTCCAACTGCTCCGCCTCTTCGTGAACCTTGAACCACTCCATGCCGAAAATTTCGGTGAGCATGCGTTCGATCAGGTGATGGCGGTTCAGCAGCCGGTTGGCGATCTCACGGCCTGGCGCGGTCAGCGTAATGTGTCCGTCCGAGTCCACGTGGATGAACCCGTCGCGCTTCAGACGCTTGATGGCCATGGTGACAGCCGGCGCGGTGACGTTGAGCCATCGGGCCAAGGTGGCGGCGATCACGGCTTCGCCTTCAGACTCGGCCTCGGCGATGGTCTTGAGATAGTTCTCTTTCGAAATCGTGATCTTCACGCCCTTCGATTGTAGCGCGGGGCTTGGCCGTGCTACGCTTCCCGGTAATGAGAAACGTGATGGTGTTGGCTCTGTCGGCGGCTTTGCTGGCTGCATGGGCAACCGAAGAGCCGGTGGACCTTCGCACCGTGAACCGCATCAAAGCGGAGGCTTTCGACAATTCGAAAGTCATGGAGCACGTGTTCTTCCTGACGGACGTTAATGGGCCGCGGCTGACCGGATCGCCCGGAATCGAAGGTGCGGCCAAGTGGGTGATAAATCGCCTCGAAGAGTGGGGCTTGACCGGAGCAAAGATGGAAACGTGGGGACCGTTCGGGCGCGGATGGAGCAGCACGCGGTTCACGGCGCACCTCAAGGCTCCGCAGTATGCGCCACTGATCGGATTCGCAAGGCCATGGTCGCCAGGGACGAGCGGCCCGATTTCCGGGGAACCGGTAATGGCGGTGATAAAAACGAATGCCGATTTCGAGAAATTCAAGGGAAAGTTGAAAGGAAAGATCGCGCTCCTGGAGCGTCCACCGTCGATCGTGCCGATCGTGGCTCCGCCGTCACGGCGCTTTACGGAAACGGATCTGGCGGGAATGTTCGCCGCACCCGATCCAGGAGCGGCTGTGGTTGGTTTGAATCCGAGCGCGCCGGGCCAGCCCGCTCCGGATCGCGAGAAGGCGCGGAAGTTTCGCAACGATCTTAATAAGTTTCTCGTCGACGAGGGAGTCATGGTAGCGGTCTACGCGGGCGAACGCGATCTGGGCACGGTGCGCGCAACCTCCGCCGGCTCCCACGAGTCGAAAGACCCGGTGCCGCCGCCATCGGTCGCGATCGCGGCCGAACAGTACAATCGGATCGCGCGGCTGATCGAGAAGAAGATCCCTGTGACGGTGGAGTTCGATATTCAGGCGGAGTTTCTGCCCGAGAAAGATTCGTTCAACGTGGTGGGCGAGATTCCGGGGTCGTCGAAAAAAGACGAGGTCGTGATGTTGGGCGCGCACATGGATTCCTGGACCGGCGGGACAGGCGCAACCGATAACGCGGCGGGTAGCGCGGTCATGATGGAGGCCATCCGAATCCTGAAGGCGCTCAATTTGAATATGCCGCGCACGGTTCGCATCGCGCTCTGGACAGGCGAGGAACAGGGCATGCTGGGGTCGAAGGCCTACGTGAAATCGCACTTTGCCGATCCCGAAGTGATGTCGCCGAAGCCGGAGCACGCGAAGCTAGCCGGGTATTTCAACATTGACAACGGAACGGGCAAGATCCGCGGCGTGTATTTGCAGGGCAACGACA